>DATMZM010000191.1:0-12105 GCA_035607445.1 Thermoanaerobaculia bacterium
GCCGCGTTGTAGGTGCCGTTGCCGGCCTGATTCGCGTTGATCACGCACGTCCCGGCGCCGATGAACGACACCGTCGAGCCCGCGATCGTGCATACCGTGGCAGCCGACGGGTCGATGGTGAACGTCACCGCCAGACCCGAGGTCGCCGTCGCCGTTACCGTGTAGGTCGGTCCGGCCACCGTCGCGCCGACCGGAGCCGTGGAGGTGAAGTTGATCGTCTGATTCTGTTTCATCACTAAGAACGACTGCTGCGCCTGCGGCGCCGGGTTGTAGGTGCCGTCGCCGGCCTGATTCGCGTTGATCACGCACGTCCCGGCGCCGATGAACGACACCGTCGAGCCCGCGATCGTGCATACCGAAGCGGCCGACGGGTCGATGGTGAACGTCACCGGTAGGCCCGAGGTCGCGGTCGCCGTCACCGTGTAGGTCGGACCGGCCACCGTCGCGCCGACCGGAGCCGTCGAGGTGAAGGTGATCGTCTGATTCTGCTTGATCACCGGGAACGACTGCTGCACCTGTGGCGCCGGGTTCCAGTTGGCGTCACCAGGCTGGTTCGCATTGATCACGCAGGTTCCGGCGCCGATGAACGACACCGTCGAACCGGCGATCGTGCACACCGTGCTGGCCGACGCATCAATCGTGAAGATCACCGCCAGACCCGAGGTTGCGGTCGCCGTCACCGTGTAGGTCGGCCCGGCCACCGTCGCGCCGACCGGAGCTGTCGAGGTGAAGGTGATCGTCTGGTCGCCCTTGGCCACCGGGAACGTCTGTTGCGCCTGCGGCGCCGGGTTCCAGGTGGCATCGCCGGCCTGGTTGGCGTTGATCACGCAGGTGCCAGCGCCGATGAACGACACCGTCGAGCCCGCGATCGTGCACACCGTGCTCGCCGAGGCATCGATGGTGAACGTCACCGTCAACCCGGAGGTCGCCGTAGCCGTCACGTTGTAGGTCGGACCGCTGACCTTGGCGCTGGCCGGCACCGTCGAGGTGAAAGTGATGGTCTGGTCGTTCTTGGTCACCGCGAACGTCTGCTGCACTTGCGGCGCCGGAGCGTAGCTCGCATCGCCGGCCTGGTTGGCGTTGATCACGCAGGTACCGGCACCGATGAAGGAAACCGTCGAGCCCGCGATCGTGCACACCGTGCTCGCCGAGGCGTCGATGGTGAACGTCACCGTCAACCCGGAGGTCGCCGTGGCCGTCACGTTATACGTAGGTCCGCCCACCTTGGCGTTGGCCGGAGCCGTCGAGGTGAAGCTGATCGTCTGTGAGGCCAGGCTCACTGTGAACGACTGCTGGGCCTGGGGTGCCGGATTGTAGTTGGCATTGCCTGCCTGATTGGCGTCAATCACGCAAGTGCCTGCGGCAGTGAACGACACGGTCGAGCCCGCGATCGAGCACACCGAAGTGGCCGACGCATCGATGGTGAAGGTCACGGGCAGCCCGGACGAGGCGGTTGCCGTCACGTTGTAGGTGGGCCCGTTCACCGTCGCGTCGCTCGGGGCCGTGGACGTGTAGGTGATGGTCTGATCGCCCTTCGCCACCGCGAACGACTGCTGCACCTGCGGCGCCGGGTTCCAGTTGGCGTCACCGGCCTGGTTCGCATTGATGACGCAAGTGCCGACGGTGAGGAAGGACACCGTCGAGCCCGAGATCGAGCACACCAAGGCCGCCGAGGCGTCGATGGTGAAGGTGACTGTCAAGCCTGAGGTGGCCGTCGCCGTGACGTTGTAGGTGGGCCCGCCCACCTTCGCATTGGCGGGAGCCGTCGAGGTGAAGCTGATGGCCTGATCGCCCTTACCCACCGGGAACGACTGCTGCACCTGCGGCGCCGGGTTGTAGTTGGCATCGCCGGCCTGGTTGGCATTGATGACACAGGTGCCGGCCCCAATAAAGGAGACCGTCGAGCCCGAGATCGAGCACACCGAGGCCGCTGGGGCGTCAATGGTGAACGCGACCGGAAGCCCGGAGGTCGCGGTCGCCGTCACCGTATAGGTCGGTCCAGCTACCTTCGCATCGGAAGGGGCGGTCGAGGTGAAGGTGATCGTCTGAGAAGTCTTGCCGACCCCGATGGTCACGGTGGCCATCGAGTTGCCACTGGGGTTCTGGAGGATGTATTTGAAGGTGTCGTCGATGTTGACCGCGCCCGAGGGAGGCGTGTAACTGAAGCTGCCGTCGGCATTGAGCGCAATCGAACCGCCGGCCGAGGTCGGCGTCGCCGCGCCGATCGTCGTCTGCTCGCCGCCGGTGCTCGCGCCATAGCTCGCGATCGATGCTCCGTTCAGCGTGTCATTGCTGGTGACCCCGGTGGCGGCGTTGACGTTCAGCGTCGTGTCCCTCTCGGCGGCGTAGGTGTCGTTCACGGCCATCGGAGGCAGGTTCGCGAAGTAGCCGACGACGTCGAGGACCAGGTCGATCGCACCGTTCGCCTGCACGAACGGTAGAGCGATGAACGCGCCGCCGGGCTCTCCGCCGGGCGGGTCGGGGGCCGAGAGCACCACCACGACGCCGCTCGACCGGGTCTGCCCGGCCGAGAAGTTGACGAACGCGGCCTCCGGCTTATCGATGTCCGCCGGGTAAAGCGTCAGATGGCCTATACCGGTCGGATTTGTGACGGTCGCGTTGATCGCCACCGCACTCGCTCCGGGCGGTACGCCGCACAGCCCTTCGAACTGAACCACTTTAAAGGTGCCGCTGGGGATCGGCGAGTCGGTGCGGCTGTCGAAGGCCCGGCAGGGAGGGAGAGTGAAAAAAGCGTCGCCGGGTGAGCCGGCGAAAGCAGGAGATGCCACTCCGGCAAGGACGCCGACGGCGGCGAGGGCAAGGGAGAAACGAAACCGGATCTTTGCGCTCATCGGGAATCCTCAGCGGCGGAA
Source organism: Thermoanaerobaculia bacterium (assembly GCA_035607445.1). Taxonomy (GTDB): domain Bacteria; phylum Acidobacteriota; class Thermoanaerobaculia; order Multivoradales; family UBA5704; genus DASYKS01. Next base: position 2,874 of record DATMZM010000191.1, read on the forward strand.
CGAGAAGATCGGAGCAACTCCCGGAGCCTCTTCCGCCGGCAACAGCCTCCTCCGTCCACGCCGGGACAGGCGGGACGGAAGGGATCTCGCCCTGTGTTGAACCCGTAGAAGGGTATCACACGGCCGCCGCAAGCGTTGTAAAGGGGCGCCATCTCTCACTTTTTCGCGAATTCGGGACCGCGCCCGAAGTCGTGCCGTTGGTCGATCTGCGAGCGGTGTGCCCTCGCCCGTTCGACGTTCCGGACGGAAGGGTGCCCCGGTCAGACGGTGGGGACCGGCGACGGCGCTGGGGCCGCGAAACGCGGGCTGCCGAGCATCAGGTCGGCCAGCTTGCGCCAGGCGAAGGCGAGGCCGTTGAACAGGTTGAGAGCGACCAGGCCGAACAGCGCGCCGGCGGCGGAACAGGCGAGGGCGCCGCCCAGGGAGTCGACCACCCAGGTCCCGTCGTCGAGCGAAAAGACGAGGTCGGGCGCGATCCAGCCGTAGTAGAGCGGGGCGAGCAGGAGCGCGAGCGTGATCGAGGACAGGGTGACCACCAGGACGAAAGTGCCGAGCCCGAGCGGAAACTTGACCGCCAGATAGCCCAGGCCCTTCCAGGTCACCGGGTTCTTGAGAAAGGCCTTGATCCGCTGAGAGACGCTCTGCGGACCGCCCGCCGCGGGGGTCATCGGCGGCACCTCGGCGCCCAGGAGCCGGATCGCCAGCTCGCGCTCGAACATGCTGAACGCGAAGCTGCCGGCCAGGACGGCGGCGAGGATCGGAACGCCGACCCAGATGATCACCGTGCCGAGGCCGACCGACAGGCCGACCACGAGGAAGACGAAATAGGCGAGGCCCAGGGGAAAAGCCAGGGCCAGGTAGAGAAGGTTCGCGTAGGAGCGGAGCTCGAACGGCGCGCACAGGAAGCGGCCGAGCGGGGTGGAGCGGAAACCGGTGACGGGTGAGCCCATGGCGTTCTCCTCGATCCGTCCGGCTCTACGGCCGCGACCCGCCCCAGGTTTCAAGTTCCCGCCCGCGCGGAGCGTCCGGAGGCGCCAAAAGGCTAAGATGCGGCAACCCCTCCCGGCCGGTACCGTACAACGGACACCACCGGCCCGGGAACGCCTCAAGATGACAGACATCCTCGAGCTGCTCGACGTCAAGAAGAGCTACGACGGCTTCGTCGCCGTCTCCGGGGTCTCCTTCGCCGTGCCGCGGGGGTCGATCTTCGGCCTGCTGGGCCCGAACGGCGCCGGCAAGACGACGACGATCCGGATGATCCTCGACATCCTCGCGCCCGACTCGGGGGAGATCCGGCTCTTCGGGCGCCCGCGTCAGGCCGAGGACCTCGCCCGGCTCGGCTACCTGCCGGAGGAGCGCGGCCTCTACCGGAAGATGACGGTGGTCGACCAGCTCCTGTTCCTGGCCGAGATCCGGGGCTTGAAGCGCCGCGCGGCGCTCGCCGAGATCGATCCCTGGCTCGAGCGGACCGACCTCGCGCCCTGGGCCAAGCGGCGGATCGAAGAGCTCTCGAAAGGGATGCAGCAGAAGGTCCAGCTGATCGGCACGATCCTCCACCGGCCCGAGCTCCTGATCCTCGACGAGCCGTTCTCGGGACTCGATCCGCTCAACCAGGAGCTGTTCCGCGACCTGCTCACCGAGTACCGCGACCAGGGGCGGACCGTTCTCCTGTCGACCCACGGCATGGAGCTCGCCGAGCGGATGTGCGACCGGATCTGTCTGATCTCCAAAGGGCGCGCGGTGCTCGACGGCGAGCTCAGGGAGGTCAAGAGCCGATTCGGCGGCAACGCCTACCGGGTCGTGGCGGATGGAGATCTCGCGCAGCTCCGGGGGATTCCGGGGGTCGAGCAGGCGGCGATCGACGGGCGGACGGCGAGCCTGCTGCTCACCCCGGGCACGGACAGCGCCGGGGTTCTGGCCCGGATGGTCGAGGGTCTGCGAGTCTCGGAGTTTCGCTCGGAGGAGCCGTCCCTCGAACAGATCTTCCTCCAGGTGGTGCGAGATGCGGCCTGACCACGTCTTCGCCGTCGCCCGGCGCGAGTACATGCTGCGGATCCGGGGCAAGGCGTTCTGGCTCTCGACCCTCGGATTGCCCCTGTTCATCGCCGCGGCGACGATCGTGCCGTCGCTGCTGCTTTCGCGCTCGCCCGCCCGCGAGCGCCTGGTCATCGTCGACGAGACCGGAAAGATCGCCGGCGAGCTGCGCCGGGACGAAGGCAAGAGCGATCCCAAGCTGCCCCCCTCGCGGCGGCCGGCCGAGCTCGATCTCCGCTTCGAGCCCGCGCGCGCCGACCGCGCCGCCCAGGACGCCGCTCTCGACGGCCAGGTCCTCGCGGAGGCGATCGACGCCTGGATCCGGATCGACGAGGCGAGCCTCGCGAGCGGCAAGCTGACCTATCGCGGGCGCAGCACCTCGAACTTCCTGACCCAGGAGCTCCTCGAGCGCCGGCTCACCGACGCCGTGCGGCGGGTGCGGCTGCGCGAGGCGGGGCTCGATCCGCGGCGGGCCGACGATCTCCTCCGCGGCACCGAGCTCGAGACCGTGCGCGTCTCCGCGACGGGCAACCGGCGCGAGGTGGGGCTCGCCGGCGCGGCGGTCGCCTACATCATCTTCTTGATGCTGTTCGTGGCGATCCAGATCTGGGGCCAGCAGGTGATGACCGGCGTCCTCGAAGAGAAGAGCAGCCGGATCGTCGAGGTGCTCGTCTCGGCGGTCAAGCCGTTCGACCTGATGCTCGGCAAGCTGCTCGGCATCTGCGCCGTCGGGTTGACCCAGTTCGGGATCTGGATCGCGACCGCGGCGGTCGTCACCGCCGGACCGATCGCCGCCATGCTCGCCTTCCTTCCCGAGGGGGTCTCCCTGCCGCCGCTCGGCGTCGCCGCGGTGTTTCACCTCGCGGTCTTCTTCGTCCTCGGGTTCCTGGTGTTCGCGAGCCTCTACGCCGCCCTGGGAGCCGCTTTCAACGACATCCGCGAGGCGCAGCAGATGGCGGGGCCGCTCATCATCGTGCTGATGGTCCCGGTGTTCCTCGCCGCGCGGATCATCAACGACCCCGATTCGCCGCTCTCGATCGGGTTCTCGCTCGTGCCGCTCTTCGCGCCGCTCCTGATGGCGCTGCGCATCGCGATCCACATGCCGCCGGCGTGGCAGGTGCTGCTCTCCGAGGCGCTCACCGCGGGCTTCGTCCTGTTCATGGTCTGGGCCTGCGCGCGCATCTACCGCGTCGGTATCCTGATGTACGGCAAGAAGCCGACCTTGGGCGAGATCGCCCGCTGGGTCCGGCGAGCCTGAGGGGCGGCCGACGCATGGTGTACTCGCGCCAGCCTGGACGCTTCACCCTCCCCGGTTTCGGCGGTCCTTCGGGGCCGCCGCCGCGCGACGTCCTCGCTCTGCTCGCCGTGGTCTTCGCCACGTTCACCCTGCAGTTCTTCGCCTCGACGGCGATCGTTCCGGCGCTCCTGAGGCTTTCCTCCGACGTCTGGCGGCGCGGGTTCGTCTGGCAGCTCGCGACCTATCCATTCATCGGCTCCGGCGCTCCGAGCTTCTTTTTCCTGCTCGACCTCCTGGTGCTCTTCTGGTTCGGGCGCGACGTCTATCTGGATCTCGGCCGGCGCCGCTTTTGGCGGCTGCTGCTGTCGGCCGCGCTCGTGGCCGGTCTGGTCGCGCTCGCGGTCGACGCCCTGGTCGTCCTCCTCGGCTGGCCCGACCCTGCACCCTTCGCTCTGATGCAGGGGCAATGGATGCTGCTCGCGATCCTGATCGCCGCCTTCGCGATGCTCCACGGCGAGGCGACGATCTACCTCTTCTTCGTCCTGCCGGTTCGCGCCCGCTGGTTCATCGGGATCGAGATCCTGATCGCGTTCCTCGGGTTCCTGAGCGTGCGCGATCTCGCCGGGTTCGCCGGAATCGTCTCGGCGATCGGGTTCGTCTGGTTCCGCTCGACCTTCGGCCAGGGCCGGGGCGCCTTGCGGCGGCTGCGGCTCCGGTTCGAGAAGCGGGTTCTCGAATGGAAGCTCGGTCGATTGCGCCGGAAGCGCGGTCTGAAGGTCCTTCCCGGCGGCGGCGATCCGCGCAAGGGACCTTGGACGAACTGACGCGGTGGGATCCGACGGGGAGGCTCCCGGCTCGCGGAACGCCGGCCGGATCGACATGGATTTGAAACCTCAAGAGCTGCCGTTCTCCGCCCCGGCCCTGGTCCCGCCGCCGGAACGGGATTCGCTCGCGGACCTCCTCCGCGAACGGTTCCGGCTCCCCTCGTTCCGCCCGTACCAGGAACAGGTCTGCCGCGCCGTTCTCGCCGGCGAGGACGTGCTCCTGATCATGCCCACCGGCGCCGGGAAATCGCTCTGCTACCAGCTGCCGGGCCTCGCGCGCGGCGGCACGACCCTCGTCGTCTCGCCGCTCATCGCCCTCATGGAGGATCAGGTCGGCAAGCTGCGCGAGCTCGGCTTCGCGGCGGAGCGCATCCACTCCGGCCGCGACCGCACCGAGTCGCGCCGGGTCTGCATCGAGTATCTGGCAGGCCGCCTCGACTTTCTCTTCATCGCTCCCGAGAGGCTCGCCGTCCCGGGCTTTCCGGAGCTCCTCGCCCGCCGCAAACCGATCCTCGTCGCGGTCGACGAGGCGCACTGCATCTCGCAGTGGGGCCACGACTTCCGCCCCGAGTACCGGATGCTCGGCGCCCGCCTGCCGATGCTTCGTCCCGCGCCGGTGATCGCGCTCACCGCGACGGCCACGGCGCGCGTGCAGGACGACATCGCGGTCCAGCTCGGCGCCCCGGCCGCGCTGCGCTTCGTCCACGGCTTCCGCCGCATCAACATCGCCGTCGAGGCCGTCGAGCTGCGGCCGACCGCCCGGCGCGACGCCGTGCGCAAGGTCCTCGCCGAGCCCTCGCGGCGGCCGGCGATCGTCTACGCGCCGACGCGCAAAGAGGCCGACGCCCTCGGCGAAGACCTCGCGCTCGAGATGCCCGCGGCGACCTATCACGCCGGGATGACGGCGGCGGAACGGGACCGCGTGCAGGTCTCGTTTCTCGCGGGCCGGCTCGAGGTGATCGTGGCGACGATCGCCTTCGGCATGGGGATCGACAAGGCGAACGTGCGGACGGTGATCCATACCGGCCTGCCCGGATCCCTCGAGGGGTATTACCAGGAGATCGGCCGCGCGGGGCGCGACGGCTTGCCGTCGCGGGCGATCCTCCTCTATTCGTACGCCGACCGGCGGACGCACGAGTTCTTCCATGGCCGCGACTATCCGGATGTGGGCGTCCTCGACGCGATCTACGGCGCCCTCGACGCGACGCCGCGGCGGGCGGAGCAGGTGCGCGACAAGCTCGGCCTGGACGGCGAGCTGTTCGAGCGGGCGCTCGAAAAGCTCTGGATCCACCGCGGCGCTCTGGTCGACGCGGAAGGGTTGGCGACCCGGGGAGAGCCGGGTTGGCGGCGCTCCTATGCGGAGCAGAGCGGCCACAAGCTCGCCCAGCTCGACGACATCTTGCGCTTCGCCGAGGGACATCGCTGCCGGATGATTCACCTCGTCCAGCACTTCGGCGATCAGGAGGATCGCGGCGAGCCCTGCGGCGTGTGCGACGTCTGCGCGCCCGAAGCGGTCCTCGTCGGCCGCTCGCGCGGCGCGACGGACGAAGAGTCGTCCGTGCTCGGCGCGATCCTCGCGGCGTTGCGCGAGCGCGACGGCCAGACGACGGGACAACTGTTCCGCGAGATCGCGGACGACGAGCGCCAGCGCCTCGGCTTCGACCGGCGCGCCTTCGAGCAGCTGCTCGGCGCGCTCGCGAGGGCCGGCCTGGTCCGGCTGGCCGAGGACTCGTTCGAGAAGGACGGCCGCGAGATCCGCTTCCAGCGGGCCCTCTTGACCGCGGCGGGTCTGCGCGGCGGGGCCGGAGCTCTCGACGGGCTGCTGCTCGCCGAGGCGCCGCCGCCGCCCGCCGCTCGGGAGCGCAAGCGCGAGAAGACACCCGGGCGAGGGCGCCGCGAAACGCCCCGGCAGGCCGGGCTCTCGCCTGGGCTCGACGCTCCCGAGCCCCCCGAGGCGCTGGTGACCGCCCTCCGCGTCTGGCGGTTGGCCGAGGCGAAGCGGCGGCGCGTGCCGGCGTTCCGCATCCTCACCGACCGCACCCTCCTCGCCCTCGCCTCGATGCGTCCGCGCGACGAGCGCGGTCTGCTCGCCATCCCCGGCATCGGCCCGACGATCGCAAAGCAGTACGGCGGCGAGCTGCTCGCTCTCGTCTCCGCGTCCCCCGTTTGAAAGCCGCTGTGACCGTCCGACTCGCGATGTGGTCCGGGCCGCGGAACATCTCGACCGCGATGCTGCGCTCGTTCGAGAGCCGCGACGACAGCTTCGTCACCGACGAGCCCCTCTACAGCCACTATTTGAAAGTCACCGGAGTCGACCATCCGGGACGCGACGAGGTGATCGCCCATCACGAGAGCGATTGGCGCCGGGTCGTCGCCTGGCTGACCGGGCCGGTGCCCGGCGGCCGGGAGGTCTGGTACCAGAAGCACATGTCCCACCACCTGCTGCCGGGGATCGACCGCGCCTGGGTCGGCGAGCTGACCAACTGTTTTCTCGTGCGCGATCCGCGCGAGATGCTCGCGTCGCTCGCGAAGGTGACGCCGAGCCCGACGCTCGCGGACACCGGCCTGCCGCAGCAGGCCGAGCTGTTCGAGCAGGTCCGGATCTCGACGAGCCGGACGCCGTCGGTCGTCGACGCGAAGGACGTCCTGCTCGATCCGCGGCGGACCCTGGGCCTGCTTTGCACCGCGGCCGGAATCGACTTCCAGGACTCGATGCTCACCTGGGCTCCCGGCCGCCGCGCGACCGACGGCATCTGGGCCGAGCATTGGTACGGCGCCGTCGAACGCTCGACCGGCTTTACGCCCTACCGCCCGAAGGGCGACGATCTGCCAGAACGCCTCGAGCCGCTCCTCGCCGAGTGCGAGAAGCTCTACGCCCCGCTCGCCGAGGCACGGTTGCATTAACGTTGCACCAAGTCCGGCTTCCGAGCTTTCGTGCGATGGGGGTTCGCCAGATGCTGCAGCAATTCGACGAGAGGAACCGCGATCTCCTGGTCAACATCAACGGCCGGCTGATCCATCGCGATCAGGCCGGGATCAGCCCGTTCGATTCCGCAGTGCAGGGAGGCGACGCGGTCTGGGAGGGGCTGCGCGTTTACGACGGCCGGGTCTTCAAGCTGACCGAGCACCTCGACCGATTGGTCAGCTCGGCGAAAGCTCTCGCCTTCGCCGAGATCCCCACGCCCGAGGCGATCACCGAGGAGATCGGCAAGACGCTGCGCGGCAACGGCATGCGCGACGGCGTGCACATCCGCCTGACGCTCACCCGCGGGATCAAGATCACGAGCGGCATGGACCCGCGGCTCAACCAGAGCGGGCCGACGCTGATCGTGCTCGCCGAGCACAAGGCGCCGGTCTACGACAAGGGGGGCCTGTCGTTGATCACGAGCGCGATCCGCCGGTTCCCGCCCGACGGGCTCGATCCCAAGATCCACCACTGCAACCTGATCCAGTCGATCCTGGCGAAGATCCAGGCCAACCAGGCCGGCGCCGACGACGCCGTGATGCTCGACCCGCGCGGGTTCATCGCCGAGACCAACGCCACGCACCTCTTCCTGGTCACGGGCGGCGCCGTCCTCACCCCGTTCGCCCATTCCTGCCCCGAAGGGATCACCCGCGCGACCGTGCTCGAGCTCTGCCGCCGGCACGAGATCCCACACGCCGAGCGCGATCTCTCGCTCACCGAGACCTATCGCGCGGACGAAGTCTTTTGTACCGGCACCATGGGCGAGCTGGCCCCCGTGCTCGCGATCGACGGCCGGCGGATCGGCACGGGCGAGCCCGGACCGCGGACACGGCAGCTCTCCGACCTGTTTCTCCGGCTCACCGCGACGGAAGGAACACGGGTGGTCTGAGCCCGGCGCTCGTTGCCGGCCCTCTTTGTCGCCATTTGAAGCGCCCCCCGCACTCCTCCCCTATTGAGCACCACCTCAACCAAGGAGGATGTCCACATGAGACGGTCGGTGGGAGTCGTGTTTTTTCTTCTGTCCCTGGCTTCGTCCATCGCCTTCGCCGGCTTCAATGTCACCGGGAGTCCGGCCGACAAGCGCACCTGGGACAAGATGATCGCGGATTGTTCCCGGGCAAGCAAATCTTTCAAGGCGATGGTCGACAAGGTCAATGACCCCGCCCTGGGTAAGACCGTGAACGTGACTCTGGTGCGCAACAAGAAGAGCGTCTATGTCGACAGCTTTTCGTCGGGGGACGTCGACCTGAGCGATATCGAGGACTACGCGAAGGCCGATCCCGCGAAGGTGATCGACCGCTGCCAGGTTCTCGCGCACATCATCGGCGAGCGCCTCTACGCCGCCTGCAACCCAGGTACGGGCTACACCACCTGCCACAAGCTCGGCGGCATCGTCGCCGAGAACAACTATCGCGCGGACTGTGGCTATACCGACACGGTCGTCGACCATTCGGGGTCCGCCGACGGATCGAAGGCCTGCCACCAGTGGAACGATGGCACCTTGACCTACGACGCGATCGCCGAAGAGCGCTCGGAGACCGGTGTCATCACGAACGGAGCGCTGACGGTGCCGGGCAAGATGACGATCTCGATCGATTCGTCGCTTCCGAACGCGGACGTCATCAACCTGCCGGCGTATGCCGGCGGCGGTCAGCGGACGGTCACCGGCTATTCCGGTGTCTTTACGGTCGAGCTCAGCCCCGCGACCGTCCCGAACCACGCGTTGATCCACGTCACCGACGTTCAGATCGAGGCGCCGGCGGTCGATCTCGTCCCAGCCGTCGCCAGGGAGAAGAACCACCTTGGCGCGGGCACCGTCGCTCCGATGACACAGAGCACCGGGCCCAACTTCCTGACTCTCGACCCGAGCGGCCTGCAGTTCGGTGTCATCAATCTCAAGACCGGTCAGATCTGGGTCAGCTATTCGGGCCTGATCACGAACGACCTGTATCCGCCCTCGAGCCCGTTGAAGATCTACAGCACCGTCACCGGCGTCTACGTCCCCGGGACGAGCGCACTGCATCTCCACACCGCGGCCGCGTTCCTCGACGGAGACCCGGGACAGACCTACGGCGACTGGTAGAGAGCGCGAGCCTCGGCCGGCGCGGAGTCGCGGACCGACCCGCGCCGGCCTCTCCATTCCCTTCTCGCACCCTGCGTTTGGACCGGGTC
>DATMZM010000330.1:0-2927 GCA_035607445.1 Thermoanaerobaculia bacterium
CCACCCTTCCCGCTCACCTCACGGATCGGGGCACGGGCCTGCCCACCTCCAAGTTCGGCACCTACGTGCGCCCGGGTGAATGGTTGGTGGGGCCCTCGTTCGAATACGTGAAGAACCGGGACTTCGAATACGACCCGGCCGGCTTCGGCTTTCCCGCGCCGGAGGAGGGGTTCCACGGCCGATACCAGGCGAGCGAAGCGCGAGCGTTCCTGGTCTACGGCCTGAGCGACCGCCTCGCGATCGAGCTCGAGGCGGGTGCCATCCGGGCTTCGCTGCGCAAAGCGGCCGACGATCCCTCGGGTCTGCCGGAGGAGAACCGGGAGTCGGGGCTCGGGCAGATCCGGGCGCGGTTGACCGGGCGGCTGCTGGCGGAGCGCGGCCATCGGCCCGAGCTGTTCGGTTATGTCGAGGCCCTCGTCCCTCACGAAGAAAAGAAGCCGCTCGTCGGCACGCCCGACTGGGTGTGGAACGGCGGGCTGGGAGCGATCCGGGGGTTCCGCTGGGGCACCGTGACCGTTCGCGCCGGGATCCAGTACGACCGGTCCTCCGCGACGCCTCTCGACTTTCACGAGTACGCGGTCGAGTACCTGAAGCGCCTGTCCCCGAAGTGGAGTCTCTTTTTGGGCTATCTGGTCCTCGAGGGGGACGAGGCCTACGTCACGAGCGAGCTGCAGTGGTCCCCGAGCCCCTCCGTCGTCATCAAGCTGGGCAATCGGAAGGGCGTGGTGTCGAGCGCGCTGAGCGCGACGTCGAACTCGGCGGACTGGGCCCCCGCGGTCGCCGTTTACTTCCGGTTCCCGAGGCGATGATCCGCGGGCTGAGGAGGACGGGGCCGCTCCGCGGCTAGACCCTCCAGCCTGGAACGCAACTCCCTGCGATTTGCGGTGACCTCCTGCAGGAGAAGGTCGATGGCCGGGCGCCATCCGAGTCTGAGAGAATAGCGGCATGCGGGAAACCACCTTGACCGAGCCGACGAACCACGCCGAGGCCTATTTCGACACCGTCGAGGAGCGATGAGGTCTTGGCTGACCGCCACCCCGAACCATTCACTCGCTGAGGAGATCTTTATGCCACTCGTCGTCCGTGCCTTTCCCGTTCTGCCCGGCAAGGAAGAGGACCTTCGCGCCTTCGCATCCGAGCTCACCGGAAGTCGCCGTCCCGAAGCCGCGGAGTTCTTTGGCATCTTTGGAGTGAGGCACGAGAGCTGGCACCTCCAGCAGACTCCGAACGGCGCCCTGGTGATCGCGGTCACCGACTTGGCCGATGATCCGCAGAAGGCGGCGCAGGCCTATGCCGGGTCCGAGCGCCCTTTCGACCGCTGGTTCAAGGAGCAGGTCTACAGCCTCTCGGGCATCAACCCGGATCTCGAGCCGCTCGGCCCGCCCACGGAGCCGATCTTCGATTGGTGCGATTGAGGATTGCCCGGCCGGCGGCGCTGTGCCGCGATTTGGCCTCGGGTGGTCGTCGATCCGGCCCGCGACCGGCCGGCTTGAAACTTTTTTCGCGTTCCGGAGTCTTGTTAGGAGAGGATCGTCCATCGTGTCCCCGCCCCTCTACCCGCAGCTCCGCGTTTCCTTGCGCTCGCGCCATCCCCTGGCGCTCCTGAGCGCGACGCGCCAGGCGTTGCGGCAGGCGGGGCTCGATCGGAACGAGATCGCCCGCTTCTCGGACGAGGCGGCGGCCGGCGAGGGCCCGACCGGGATCCGGGCGGTCTGCGCCCGCTGGGTCTCGCTCGAAGGCTGATTCGGAGTCGACTCCGGGGCCAATCCCGGGCCGCCGCCTCCGGGCGATCCGGGCCGGTTCCGAGCCGGACAGCCCGCCTCCGGTCGCCGGGCCGGTATGCTCGGCCCATGGCTACCCAGACAGAAAAACCGCTCGTCGCGATCGTGGGCGCCGGATTCGGCGGGCTCTCCGCGGCCCGGGCGCTGCGCCGGGCTCCCGTCTCGGTCCTGCTGATCGACAAGAACAACTTCCATACCTTCCAGCCGCTGCTCTACCAGGTGGCGACCTCCGGGCTCGAGCCCGAGGAGATCGCCCACGCGGTGCGGGGGATCTTCCACCGGCAAAAGAACTTCGACTTCCGGCTCGGCGAGGTGGTGGGCATCGACCTCGCCGAGCGGACTTTGAGCCTCGCCGACGGCGGGCTCGTCTGCTGGGACTACCTGATCCTCTCCCCCGGGGCGACGAACAACGATTTCGGCATTCCGGGCGTCGCCCAGCACGCGAAGTTCCTAAAAACTCTGCAAGAGGCGCTCGCGTTCCGCAATCACGTGATCGAACAGTTCGAAGCGGCGAACGCCGACCCGGCGCTCCTCGACCGCGGCATCCTCAACTTCGTCCTGGTGGGCGGGGGAGCGACCGGCGTCGAGATGGCCGGAGCGCTGGTCGAGCTGATCGACAAGGTGCTGGTCAAGGACTATCCGAACCTCGACGTCTCCCGGGCGCAGGTGATCGTGATCGAGCGATCCCCCGAGCTCCTCTCGCCGTTCCATCCGAAATCCCAGCGCCACGCGCTCTCCATCCTCACCCGCCGCGGCGTCGCGGTCCTCCTGAACGAGTCGATCGTCTCCGCCGGGCCCGAGGGGGTGAAGCTCGCGAGCGGCAAGGAGATCCCCACCCGCTCGATCATCTGGGCCGCGGGCATCCAGGCGATGCCGTTCGGCGCTCTGCTCGGGATTCCGCCCGGGCGGGGCGGCCGGCTGGCGGTCGAGCCCGACCTCTCGTTGCCGGGCCACCCGGAGGTCTTCGTCGCCGGCGACCTCGCGGCCTCGCTCGACCGCGAGGGACGCCCGCTCCAGCAGATCGCCCAGGTCGCGATCCAGGGGGGCCGCCACGCCTCGCGGCAGATCGCGAACCGGCTCGCCGGGCGGCCGACCCTGCCCTTCCGCTACTTCGATCCGGGCGTGATGGCGACGATCGGTCGGAAC
>DATMZM010000242.1:0-9693 GCA_035607445.1 Thermoanaerobaculia bacterium
GCCTTCAACGAGTGGTCGCCGCGCAGGATCGACAGGTTGTCGTTCAGCTGGTAGCGCTCGTCGTAATACTTGACCGGGATGAAGAACGGTTCGCCGAAACGGTAGCTCTTGCCGAAGTCGAACGCCGTGTCGGGCAGGGGCCGGCCTTGGCCGGCGATGAGCGGGCCCTCGTAGGGCCGCGGCCGATTTTCACGTGCGAACTGGAAGCGCAGCTCGTTGAGCAGGCTCGAGGAGAGGGTCGAGATCAGCGAGCCCGAGAGCGAGCGGGAGTCGTCCTTCTCGGCAGCGTTGGCGCTCTGGCCCCAGGAATCGACGTCGAAGGTGCCGTTCTTCTGCTCGGACTTGGTGTAGTTGAGCCGGACCGTCGCGAGGTTGTTCTCGCTGGCCTGCCAATCGAGCTTCGCGAGCGCGACCAGGGCGTCGTTGGTGCGGTCGATCGGCCCGTTCTCGTTCGGGCTGCCGAGGCTCGCGAAGAGGTCGACGACCCGCTGCTCGATCCGGTTCGGATCGGTCTGCTTGGTCGAGGTTCCCTTCTGGTCGTCGACGGCGACGAAGTAGAACAGCTTGTCCTTCTGGAGCGGACCGCCGAAGGTGAAGCCGCCTTGCGTCTGCTTGTTGTCGAAGTTCTTCGCCAGGCTGCCATCGGGATTCTGGGCGCGGGCCGAGAGCGAGTCGTCCTTGTAGAACAGGTGGGCGGTGCCCTTCAGGTCGTTCGTTCCCGATTTCGTCACGACGTTGACGAAGCCGGAGGCGGAGCGGCCGAACTCGGCATTCGCGCCATCGGCGACCACGACGACCTCCTGGACCGCGTCGAGATTGAAGGTGAAGGCCGGACGCTGGCCGCCGCGCTGCTCGCCGAAGAACGGGTTGTTGAAGTCGGCGCCGTCGACCGAGACGTTGTTGCTGATCCCCTTCTGGCCGTTGATCGACAGCTCGTCGCCGTCCGGCCCCTGGACGATCGTGACGCCGGGGGTGAGCTTGGTGTAATCGAGGAAGTTCCGGCCGTTGTTGGGCAGGCCCTGGATCGACAGCGAGTCGATCCGAACCGTCCCCTCGGCGCGGGTGGTCTCGACGACCGGCGCGTCGGCGGTGACCACGATCTGGTCTTCGACCGCGGACAGCTTGAGCCCGAAGGTCAGGCTGACGGTCTGGCCGACCTGGAGGTCGATGCCTTCGCGGACGAGGGTCGAGAAGCCCTGGAGAGCGACGTTGATCCGGTACGGCCCGAGCGGCAGCAGCAAGCCACGGAAGCGTCCGTCGGAGTCGGTGACCAGGGTTTTCTCGTAGTTCGTCGCGACGTTCTTCAAGGCGACCTCGGCGCCCGCCAGAGGCGCGCCGCTCTCGTCCGTCACCCTTCCCTCGATGACTCCGGTCGTCGCCTGCGACTGCGCTCCGGCCACCGCCGCGAAGGCGAAGGCCAGGGCGAGGGCGGCGAGGACCACGCTATGGAGCTTGCGCATCTCGAAAACCTCCTCTTGGGGGACCGACAGCACGTTTTGGACGACGGAGAAACAGGGACTTGTGACGGCATCTTGACAACGGCGTGGCGGCGAGTCAACGCGGGCGGCGGGACTGTCACATGGAGCCGCCTGGTACACTCGCTCCCCGCATGGCGTTTCGCGTCACCCTCTTAGGCAGCGGGACCTCGACGGGCGTTCCGGTCATCGGCTGCGGTTGCGCCGTGTGCACCTCGACCAACCCGAAAAATCGGCGCCTGCGCCCGGGATTGAAGATCGAATCGGGGGAGGGGGTGGTGCTGGTCGACGCCTCGACCGACCTGCGCGAGCAGCTGCTGCGCTGGCCCGTGCCGCGGGTGGACGCCGTGGTGTTCACCCATTCCCACGCCGACCACGTCTTCGGCCTCGACGACGTGCGGATCTTCAACTTCCGCCAGCAGACCTCGATCCCCTGCTACGGCCCGGCGGCGACGCTCGCGGCCATCCGTCGCATTTACGCCTACGTGTTCGAGCCGACGCAGGAAGGGGGCGGCAAGCCGCAGCTCGACCTGGTGCCGGTCGCCGCGCCGTTCCCGATCCTCGGCGAGACCTGGGTTCCGGTGCCGGTCCGGCATGGCGAGATGGAGGTCTTCGGCTACCGGATCGGCCGGTTCGGCTACGTCACCGACTGCAAGGTGATCCCCGAGGAGAGCTACCGGCTGCTCGAAGGGGTCGAGGTGCTGATCCTGGACGCGCTCCGCTACCGGCCGCACTCGACCCACTTCTCCGTCGCCGAGGCGATCGCGGCGGCCGAGCGGATCGGCGCCGAGCGGACGATCTTCACCCACATCGGCCACGACATCGACCACGATCACCCGGAGGTCGAGCTGCCTCCGGGCGTCGAGCTCGGTTATGACGGTCTCGCCTTCGACGTCGATTGACCCGGCCGGCCGGCCCGGGCCGCGGGCGATCCCGAGCGGCATCCGGGCCGAGGGCAGGGTCGAGGTGCCGCCGTCGAAAAGCGTCACCCATCGGTTCCTGAACCTCGCCCTGCTCGCGGGCGCCGCGTCCTCCGGCGCGCTCGGCTCGACCTCTTCGATCACCCTCGAAAACCCGCTCGACGCCGAGGACACGCGGCTCTTCCTGCGCGCTCTCGAGGCGGTCGGCTTTGCGGTCGAAAGGGGGGAGCGAGAGGTTCGGCTGGCGCTCGGCCCGCGCGCGCTCCCGGTCGAGGACGAAGCGCCGGTCGAGATCTTCTGCGGCAACGCGGGCACGATGTTCCGTTTCCTGGCCGCGAGCCTCGCCGCGATTCCCGGCCGCTTCCGGCTCGACGGCACGCCCCGCCTGCGGGAGCGGCCGGTCGGTCCGCTGGTCGAGGCGGTGCGGCGGCTCGGGGGCGCGGTCGACTACCTCGGGCAGGCGGGCTTTCCGCCGCTCGCGATCCTCGGCGGGACGCTCCGCGGCGGAACGACGACCCTCGACGCGGGCTCCTCCTCGCAATACCTCTCGGCGCTCCTGATGGCCGGGCTCGCGGCCCGCGAACCGGTCGGAATCGAGCTTGCGGCGCTCACTTCGGAGCCCTACGTCGACGTCACCCTGGCGGTGGCCGAGGCCTTCGGCGGGCGGATCGAGCGGCCGTCGCCGACCGCGTTCCGGGTCCACCCGTCGCCGCTGTCGCTCGACCGGGCGCGCGTCGAAGGGGACTGGTCGGCCGCCGCCTATCCGGCCGCGATGGCCGTCCTGACCGGCGGCCGAGTACGGCTCGAGGGTCTCTCGGAGCGCTCGGCCCAGGGGGACCGCGCGTTTCTCGACCTCCTGGTCGCGATGGGCGGGCAAGCCGTTTGGGCGAACGGCGAGCTGACGGTCTCCGGCACCGGCCGCCTGCGCGCGGCCGAGGCCGACCTGTCGCGGATGCCGGACCAGGTGCCGACCCTCGCCGCCCTCGCTCCGTTCGCTTCCGGCGTGACCCGGATCGGGAACGTCCGCCACCTCCGGATCAAGGAGAGCGACCGCCTGCACGCGATGGCGACCGGCCTGCGCGCTCTGGGTGCCGAGGTCGACGAGCATCCGGACGGCCTCGACATTCTCGGCGTCTGGGCCGAGGCCGAGCCGCCCGGCGATCCGGTCGCGATCGAGACCTTCGACGACCACCGGATCGCCATGAGCTTCGCCCTCGTGGGCCTGCGGCGCCCCGGCGTCGCGATCGTCGCGCCGGGCGTCGTCGCCAAGTCCTACCCGGAGTTCTGGCGCGACTTCGAGCGGCTCACCGCGCCGCGGTAGAACGGGCTCGGCGATCGACCCCCGGGCGTCGTGGCCCGGTGCTATCCTCCGCACGTTCTTGCTTCGCGAAGAAACATGGAGATCTCCCATCCGGTCCTCGGGCCGTGCGCCGGCGCACGCTTGGAGGAGGCGCGGCTGACCGATCGGCAGCGGATCGGCGTCGTCCTCCAGGGCGCCGGTCTGCTTTCGCTCCTCGAGGTCGCGGGCTCGTGCCTGCCCGACGGCTGGGACGGGGCGAGGGTCGATTCCGACGGTTTGCTCGGTGGTGTCGCCGCGGCCCCCGGGCGACTCCGGCCCGCCCAGGAGCTCTTGCGCGGCCTCCTCGCGCGCTGCTTCGGCTTGGCGGAGAGCGGCCGGGAGGGGATCTTGGGGCGCGGCGAGGCGCGCCGATCGGCGCGCCTGCTGCTCGCCGCCTGGGAGCACGACCTGGCCCCGACCGGAGCGGACGACGCGGTGCGCCAGGTCCTCGAGGCGGCGCCCTTCCTGTGGGAGCCGGCGTTCGGCGCCGCCCGGCGGGCTCTCGCCGGAGCGCGCAAGAACGGCGAGCGGGAGCAGCCCTGGGTCGCGGGTCCGGGAAGGTTCCGGAACCGCCTGCTCGGTCGCGCGGGCGAGCCCGAGCCGCTCGCGGCGATTCTCTCCGGTGCCGAAGCCGAGGGTTTTTGGCGCGGTCCGGAAGAGTTGGCCGAGCCCGGCGAGCTCGCCGCCGCCGGCCGCTTCCGCGCCGCGACCGCCGCCTGGGAGCGGCGGGCGCCCCGTTCGAGCGACGAGCGGCGGGCCCTCGCCGCCTGTTGGGAGGCGCTCGGCCGGTACGAGTCGGCGCTCGCGACGCTCGGCGAGGATCGAGCGGTCGAGGCGCGCGTCCTGCGGGTGCGCTGCCAGCTGCGGCTCGGGCGCCTGGGCGCGGTGCTCTCGGCTCTCCGCCGGCTGGAGCGGGCGGTGCATTCGCCGGAAATCACGATCGAGCTCGCGGAGGTCGCGACGCGCGCTTACGCCAATACCGGTGATCCGCCCGCCGCCGTGCGCTGGGTCGAGCGCGCCCTCGCCGTCGCGGAGAGGCACGGCCCGCTCGCGCCGCGGGCGCGGATCCTCGCCGCTCTCGCCGCCTGGGATCGCCGTGACCTCGAGGCGATGGATCGCGAGCTCGACCTCGCCGTCGCAGCCCGCGACGACCCTCGCGACGCCTGGCGCTGGCACCAGGCGCGCGGGCTCGCGGCCCTCTCCCGGTCCCGTTCGGTGGCGGCCGAGGAGAGCCTCGCCGCGGCCCTCCGCGCCGGGCGCCGCCGGCTGCCGCGCTTCGAGGCGGGAGGTCTGTGGAACGACCTCGGTCTCGCGCGGGCCGAAGCGGGCGACCTCTCCGGAGCGGAACGGGCGTTCCTCCACGCGCAGCGCCTGTTCGGCGGTTGCGACGGTCCGCGGAGGATGACGCTCGCGCTCTCCAACCTGGCCGAAGTTCGCCTCCGCCGCGGCCGGCTCGCCGGCGTGCGCGAGATCCTCGAGAGCTCGACGGCCGAGAACCGGCTGGCCGGCAACCTGCGCGGCCAGGTACAGGACGCCGAGCTGACGGTTCGCTGCGAGCTCGCGGAAGGACGCCCGGAAGCCGCTCTCGCCGTCGTCGCGGCGGCGCGGGCCCTGCTCGAGAGGCACGGCGCCGATTGGCGTCGTGGCGAGCTGGCGGCCCTCGCGGCGCGCGCTCTCGGCTGGCTCGGCCGCGCGGAGGAGGCTGCAGTGGAGCTCGATGCCGGGGCCGATTGCGCGGAGGGTCTGCTCGAGCCCGAGGAGATCCCGGCTCTCTACGCGCTCGCCGGCCGGAGAGACGAGGCGCTCGCGGCTGCCGCCCGCCGGCCCTTTTCCGATCTGTACCGTGCCGCGCTCGCGGGCGAGGAGGCGCCGGCCGGTGCGTGGGAGGCGGTCGATCGCCTGGAGCCGGCGCGCTCGGCGCGGCTGGTCTACGACCTCGAGCGGCTCGCCCCGGGGGTGGCTCCCGCCGCTCGCCGCCGGCGGGCGGCCGAGATCTGGAGGGCGCTCGGAGCCTCCGGATTCGCCGGGCGCTTGGATGCGCGCGACGTCTCTCCCTGGCGCGCCATCGCCGCCTGGCTCGAGCGGCCCGCACGAACCTCCGCCGAAGCGCTGGCGGCGCTCTTCGGGGCCGCCGGGTTCGGCGACGCGCGTCTCGAGCTCGCGACCGACTCCGGCGTCGAGACGCTGGTCGCGGGCGCCGGCGGACCGGCCGTCCGGCAAGCGATCCTCGAAGCGAGCGGCGATCGCCTGATCCTCGCCGCCCCGGCGATCGACGAGCCGCTGGCGACGCTCTTCGCGCTCGTCCGCCGCGAGATCGAAGCGCGCCCGCGGCTGGAGCGAGAGCCGCCGCGGAGGAGCGTGCGGAGCGCCGGCTGGCTCGGCGAGAGCCCGCCGCTCAAGGCCGCTCTCGACCGATTGTCGAGGCTCGCCCCGGGCGATCTCGCGGTGCTGGTGCTCGGCGAAAGCGGCACCGGCAAAGAGCTCGCGGCGCGCGAGATCCATCGCCTGAGCGGCCGGAGCCGAGGCCCGTTCGTGCCGGTCAACTGCGCGGCGCTTTCCGAAACCCTGCTGCTTTCCGATCTCTTCGGCCACGCGCGCGGCGCGTTCACCGGCGCGGACCGCGAACGGATGGGCGTCTTCGAAACGGCTCAGGGAGGCACCGTGTTCCTCGACGAGATCGGCGATCTGCCGCCGGTCGCGCAAGGGATGATGCTGCGCGTGCTGCAAGAGGGAGAGGTGCGTCGCCTCGGCGAGAGCCTGGCGCGCAAGGTCGACGTGCGGGTGGTCGCGGCGACCCATCGCGATCTCGTCCGCGCCGTGAGCCAAGGCACGTTTCGCCGGGACCTCTACTTTCGCTTGCGCGTCTCGACCGTCTCGCTGCCGCCGCTGCGCGAGCGGGGAGGCGACGTCCTCCTCCTCGCCGAGCACCTGATCTCACGCGAGGCTCTTCGGCTCGGTTTGAAGAACCCGCCGCGGCTTTCGGCCGAGGCGCGCAAGCGCTTGACCGGCCATGACTGGCCCGGCAACGTCCGCGAGCTCGAAAACCTGATGCGTGTCGCTTGTCTCCTCGCCGGAGACGGCGGAACGATCGAGCCGTCCGATTTGGAGCTCGAGGCCGAGACGCAGGCCGCGGGTTCTTATCAGCGCCAGGTGGACGATCTCAAACGGCGCCTGTTGACCGAGGCGCTCGCCGCGAGCGGCGGCAACCGGTCCGAGGCGGCCCGCCGGCTGGATCTTTCGCGCCAGGCGCTCTCGTATTTGATCCGCCAGCTCCGGCTGACGGATCTCGATTGAAAAAGAAATTCGGAATCGAGCGAAAGAGAGGCGTGAAGCGGCCAGCGCGAGGCGCTTTCAAGGCCAGCAGCGGCCGATGCGCGCGGCGATCGGCTCGAGGCCTTCGCGATCGATCTCGTCGAAGGCGGCGAGTGCGCGGGAGTCGACGTCGAGCACCGCGACCAGCTCGCCGCGGGGGTCGAGAACCGGCACCACGATCTCCGAACGCGCCGATTCGTCGCAGGCGATATGGCCCGGGAACGCGTGGACGTCGGGAACGACCTGCGTTCGGCGCTCGCTCGCCGCGGCGCCGCAGACGCCGTGACCGAAGGGAATTTCGAGACAGCCGACCCCCCCTTGATAGGGGCCGACGCGCAGGAGGCCGGGCGCCACGACGCGATAAAAGCCGGTCCAGCTCGCCGCTCGAAGCTTTCCGTGAAGCACCGAAGCCGCGGAGGCCATCGCCGCGATCGAATCGTCGAGCCCGTCGAGCAGAGCGTCGATCTCGGTCGAGGCGGCGCGATAGATCGCCCGCTTTTCGTTTTCGCTCGCCATGCGCGGCATTCTAGCCGCATCCGGAAAGAAAGTCCGGTAATTTCAGGATTCTTGCATGCCGTTTCGGAGCCTTGACATTGTGGTTTCACTTGATCGATACTCCCGACCACGAAATCCCTCCGAAAAAATAAATCGGCAATCAACCTTGTGAAATAGGAGCCTCGATCGGCCATGGCTGAGAAGAACAACGAGAAAGACGCGGGCGGCAAGGGTCTCCTGACCTTGACCGAAGTGTCGGAGCGAACCGGCATTTCGATGCCCACCCTTCAGCGTTACAAGAAGCTATATCAAGCGCGGATCCCGTCCGTGGGCAAGGGCCGGCGCCAGCGCTACGCCGAAGCCTCGCTCGCCGTCTTCGAGCAGCTCAAGAGCGAGAACCTCGGCCGTCGCGGTCGTCCGCGCAAATCGGCTTCGGCCGCCAAGGCGAAACCGGGCCGGCCGCGGAAGGCCGCTGCCGCCGCTCCCGCCCCCACTCCTGCCGCGCCCGCCCGGCGCGGCCGGAAGCCGGCGGCCGCCGCGCCGCCGGTTGTGAAACGTCGTCCGGGACGGCCCGCCAAAGTCGCGGCTCCGGCGGCCGAAAAGCCCGCTGCCAAGCGGGGTCCGAAGCCGGGCGGCCTGCTCACCTTGACCAAGATCAGCAAGCTCGCCGGCGTCTCCTATCCGACCGCCGTTCGTTACGTGCGGCTGTTCCTCGACAAGCTGCCGCACGAGGGCGAGGGCCGGCGCCGGCGCTTTTATCCCGGCGCGGTGGACGCCTTCCGCCAGCTTCGCGAGGAGGGTGGGCGGGGCGGCCGGCGCGTCGTCGCCGGGGGCCGGCGCGCGGTGGCGGCCGTCGAAGGCGCCATCGCCGATCGCGTGAAGCAGATCGAAAAGGCGCAGCAGAGCTTCGAGAAGAAGCTCCGCGGCGTGGTCGAGAGCCTGCAAAAGCTCCTCGGCTAGAGCGCGCGCCTGGCTCGGCTGGCGCGGCCAGCGCGCTCCGAAGGCCTCGCTTCCCTTGGGGGAGCGGGGCTTTTTCATTTGTGATCGGAAGCCAGATGATCCCAGCCGAGGGCGGGGAGCGCTTCCGCCCTGCCGGCCCGGAGGCTGCGGATCGAGCGCCCGGCGACGATGCGACCGATCTCGCGGCAGGTCACCACCTCGGGCGGCGTGATGTCTTCGGGTAGAGCGAAGAGCAAGGCGTAGTCTTCGCCGCCGCCGAACGCGATCTCCAACGGATTCTTTCCGAGCGCCGCGGCGAGCGCTGCGAACCGGTTGGGCAAGGGCAGCGCCCCGGCGTTGATCTCCGCGCCGACCGCGCTCTCGCGGCAGAGTCGGTGGAGGTCGCGGGCGAGGCCGTCCGAGACGTCGATCGCCGCCGCGCGCGGAAGGCGTCCGAGCGCCGTTCCCAGCGCGAGCTGAGGCTCGGGTGCCAAGTGCCGGAGAACGGCGCGACGCGCCGCACCGATCAAAGCCGGCGACAGGTCGAGCGCCGCGGGAATCTCGATCGACCTCTGAGTCCGCGGCCGCGCGCCGTACGCCAAGAGCAGCTGGCCGAGCGCGGACTCGCCGATCGTGCCGCCGAGCCAGAGGCGATCGCCGGCGTACGCGTTGCTTCGGCGCAGCCATTTCCCGCCGCGCGGCCGGCGGCCGAGGAGGGTGAGCGTCGCCGTCGTCCGCTCCGGGTTGCGCGCGAGATCGCCGCCGGCCAAGCGAATTCCGAACGAGCGCGCGGCCCGCGCGAGCGCGGAGAGGAAGCGCCGGGCGTCGAATCCTTGCGGTGCGGAGAGCGCCAAGAAGGCGAAGGCGGGCGCCGCGCCCACCGCGGCGAGATCGGACAGGTTGACGGCGAGCAGCCGGCGCGCGACCCACGCCGGATCGAGATCGGCGGGGTAGTGGACGCCGGCGATCTGGCTGTCGACGGTGATCGCCCAATCGCCGCCGAGGTCCAGGAGCGCCGCATCGTCGCCGATCAGCGGGAGCTCGCCGTCCCGGCCGTCCCACCGTCTCCTGAGCCAGCCGATCAGCCGGTCCTCGGAATGCTCACTTCCGCGCGGCATGCGAGGCGGGACGGACGAGCGGCCGTCAGGCGAGGGAGGCCGCCGGCTCGGCGGCGAGCTGTTCGGTGCTCGGGGCCATCGGTTCCGTCGCCGTC
>DATMZM010000338.1:0-24390 GCA_035607445.1 Thermoanaerobaculia bacterium
GTGCCGGAGCACGTCCGAGGTCGCCCGGTCGAGCGTCAAGGCGTAGAGCAGGTGCTCGACGCCGACGTATTCATGGCCCAGACGCGCCGCTTCGGAGAGGGCGACGTCGAGAGTGATCTCAAGCTCCTGTGACAGCCTCAATCGGCCTCCGGTCTCGGAAATTGCGGCGTGCGGAGGCGAGAACGGAACCGCACGCGGCGGCATTCCAAGTATAGCGGCGCTTTCAGTCGCCCTCGCCGGCCGGCTCGGCCGTCAGGAGGAGCGGCATCCCTTCCGCGCGCGCCTCGTCCGTGACCTCGGCGATCTTGGTCTCGGCGGCTTCCTTCGGATAGACCCCGGCGACGCCCACCCCCTTGTGGTGGACTTCGAGCATGATCTGCATCGCCTCGGCCGGCGGCCGACGGAAGTGGGTCATCAGGACGTGGACGACGAACTCCTGGGTGGTGAAGTCGTCGTTGTGGAGCAGCACCCGATAACGCCGGGGGCGCTCGGTCTTGCGCCGCTCTTCGGTGGCGGTGCCCCCCTCGTGCCGGGTCCGGGGGTCGATCGGCGGCATGCTCCGCGCCTCCTGTCGGTCGCCCGCGTCAGTGGGCCCGGATCCAGTCGAGGAGCGGCTGCCAGAAGAGGGCCGGGGCGTTGGTCGCGGTGAAGATGTCGACGTGACCGATCTCGGTCGGCCGCGCGTCGGGCGGTCCGAGCGCGACGACGTGGAGCGTGACGTCCGGGCTGCCGAGAAGCGACATCGTGTAGGCCCCGAAGTCGCCGATTCCGCCCCCCGCTCCGAGATAGAGGGCGGGCACGCGGATGTCGCCCAGGTGGTCGTCGAACGGCACGTCGGTCTGATCGCAGATCGCCTCGTCGCCGTCGGCGAGCAGGCGGTTCGGCTCGAGGGGCGACGCCCCTTGGAGGAAATCGAACCAATACGCCTGGTCGGTGAACGAGAAGCCGGTCGGGTTCCCCGCCGCGTCGAACGTCCCGCCGAGGAAATGGTAGAAGGGGACGAACGACCGCCCCGGCCCCAGGAAGACGTAGGTCGCCGAGCCGGCGAGGCGCGCCGCGTCGAGGTTGGTCACCCCGGGGACGATGGGGGACGCGGCGGCCGGCGCGAACTCGGCGAGCGAGCCGAGCGAGACGAAGAGCTGGCCGGAGGTCGCCGCGGTCTGGCCCGCCGCGAGGAGGGCCTGGGTATCGCCGAGGCGCGTGCAGGCGGCCTGGCGGATCTCCGCGTCGTCGCTCTTCAAGAGGGTGTCGACAGCGATCAGGCCGCGCGCCTGGCGGAGCGGGGGCGGCAGCTGGCTCTCGCCGTTCAAGTAGACCAGGGCGGTCTGGCCGCCGCGGCTCCAGCCGAGCAGATGGATCCTGGCCGCTCCCTGGCCGGTTGCGAGACGGACGCCGCGCGCGAAGACGAGGGCGATCCCGAGATCGCGCGCGTCGGTCCGGATGCCCCAGCTCGCGAGGAAGGAGAGGTCGGCGGTGTCCTGGGGGAGCAGCGTCCAGCGGAAGTCGATGCCCCAGACGTCGATGCCGCGCCGGGCGAGGAAGATCGGCAGCGCGCGCTCGTCCGGAGCGGCCGGGGACGTCACGCTCGCCAGGAACGCGGAGTCGAAGCCCCAGGCGTCGCCATGGGCGAGGAGGACGGCTCGTTGGGTCGGGGCCGGGTGGAACGGAGACTGTTCCCGGACGACCCGATGAAGGCCGATCTCGTCGTGAGCGCCGGGGCCGACGCGCAACCGAATGCTGTATTCGGCGATGCCGGAGCCGAGAGGGCGGCGGGTGAACGCGATGACGCTGCAGGCGACGGCGGGCCGATCGCAGACGCCCTCCGCGGCGCGGCGGAGGTCGGGGGTCGAGGAGGCGGGCGCGGGAGCGGCGAAGGCTCCGAGGGCGCAGGAGAAGAGGGCTAGCCAGAGGAGAGGGGGCGCGAAACGTCTCATCGATGATCTCTCCGGTCGGTCGCCGGCGGGCCGCAGCGGCCGCCAGGGTCCCAAGTATAGCGGGCGGCGAGGGTGGGCTCCGGGGAACGCGTTAAGATTCCCGCCGTGCCCGAATCCGATCTCTTCGAACGCCTGCGCCTGCGGGTCCTCGATCTGCCGGGGCTCGAGCTCGCCGTCGTTTTCGGCTCGACCTCGCGGGGCGAAGCCCGTTCGAGGAGCGACGTCGATATCGGCCTCCTCCTGGCGGTCGATACCCCGGAAGCGAGGCGGCGGGTGGAGGTCGAGCTGGGCCGCGCGGCCGGGCGGGAGGTCGACCTGGTCTATTTGAACGAGGCTCCCCCTCAGCTGCGCTTCGAGATCGCGCGCGACGGCATCCTCCTGGTCGAGAGCCGGCCCTACCTTTGGGCCGACGTCAAAGCCCGGGCGATGATCGATTGGTGGGACTGGGCGCCGATCGCCCGACGCCTCCACCAGGCCGCGATCGAACGCATCCGCCGCGAGGCCGCGCATGGTCCGTCCTGACGTCGTCGGCCGCAAGCTCGCGCGCGCCTCCGCGTGGCTCGACGAGGCCGGCGACCTGATCGGCCGCTCGGAGGGCTGGCAGACGGATGCTCACGCGCGGGACCTGGCGTCGTTCTACCTGTTCCTGACGATTCAGGAGTGCATCGACCTCGCGGCCCATTGGGTGGCCGACGCGGGGTGGCCGGTGCCCGACGACGCCGGGGCGATCTTCGATCTGCTGGCCGACCGCCTCGAGATCGATTCGGACCTCGCGGAGCGGATGCGGGGCGCCGTCGGCCTGCGCAACCGGATCGCGCACGGCTACAGCTCGCTCGATCACGATCGGATCCGGGCGGAATTCAGCGAAGGGGGGGCGACCCTCCGCCAGTTTCTCGCGATCGTCGCCGATGCGGCCGGGCTCTGAGGTCGAGCCCGGCCGGTTTGGAGCGATCGGACCTCTCCGTTACCAGATCCGGCAGATCTCTTCCGGCTTCTTGACCATCGGCTGGCCGGGCTTGCAGTCGAAGGCGCGGGCGAACTCGGGCATGTTGACGACGACGCCGTTGATCCGGTAGCGGCCAGGGGAGTGCGGGTCGGTCTTCGCCCGCACGCGCAGGTTCTCGGGCCGGTCGCTGTTGCAGACCCACTGCGCGTAGCCGACGAAGAACCGCTGGTCGGGCGTCAGGCCGTCGATGGGCTTCAAGTCCTGGCCCTTCGTCGCGTCCTTCCAGGCGATGTAGGCGAGGATCTCACCGCCCAGGTCGGCGACGTCCTCGCCGAGCGTCAGCTGGCTGTTGATCTTGATGTCGTCGACCACCGTGTACCGCGCGTACTGGTCAACGACGCACTGCGCGCGCTTCTTGAACTCCGTGCCGTCGGCGGCGGTCCACCAGTCGCGGAGATTGCCTTGGGCGTCGTACTGGCGCCCTTCGTCGTCGAAGCCGTGGGTCAGCTCGTGGCCGATCGTGCCGCCCGTGTTGCCGTAGTTCGGCGCGTCGTCGAGCTTGGGATCGAACAGAGGCGGCAGCAGCACGCCCGCCGGGAAGTTGATGTCGTTCATCTGAGCGTCGTAGTAGGCGTTGACCGTCGGCGGGCTCATGCCCCACTCGCCGCGGTCGACCGGCTTGCCGATCTTCGCGAGCTGGCGATGGAGCTCGAAGCCGTACGTCCGCCCCGCGTTGCCGGCGAAATCGCCGCGGTCGAGGCGGATGCTCGAGTAATCGAGCCATTTGTCGGGATAGCCGATCTTGTTGCGCATGCCGTGGAGCTTGAGAAGAGCCTGCTTCTTGGTCTCCGGGCTCATCCAGGGAAGCTCTTCGATCCGGAGCTCCATGGCCTTCTCGATCCGCTGCGTCATGTCGAGAGTGCGCGCCTTGGCCTCCGGCGGGAAGGCCTTGGCGACGAAGACCTGGCCGAGCGCGTCGCCCAGGTCGCGGTCGACGTAGCCGACGCACTGCTTCCAGCGCGCGGGCATCTGCGGCGTGCCGCGCAGCTTCTTGCTGTAGAAGTCGAAGTTGGCCTCGCGGAACGCGGTGGTCGAGTACGGGGCGCGGGTGTTGAGCACGGCCCAGGTCAGGTAGGTCCGCCAGTCGTCGAGGCTCGCCTCGCGGATCCGGCGTTCCACCCGCTCGTAGAACTTGGGCTCGGTGACGTTCGCCTCGGTCACGCCCGAGACGCCGATCGCGGCCAGGAAATCGGACCAGGCGAACGAGGGAGTGATCTTCTCGAGGTCCGGAAGCTTCATCTTGTGGGAGGTCTTGTACGGATCGCGCCGCTCGACGCGCGAGAGCGAGGCCTGGGCGAGGGCCGTCTCGAAGCGCAGCACGGCCTCCGCGCGCTGGCCCGCCACCTCGGGCGCGGCTCCGGCCAGGCCGAAGAGCCGCGCGACGTGGGCGCGGTAGGCGTCCCGGATCTCCTTCGTGCGCGCGTCGTCGTCGAGGTAATAGGAGCGGTCGGGCAGGCCGAGCCCGCCGGCTCCCGCGCGCGCGATGACCCGGCTCGAGTCTTCGTAATCCTGCTCGGAGGTGAAGCCGAACAGGGTGCGTCCGCCGCCGCCCGTCGCCTGGAGCCGGCCGATCAACGCCGCGAGCCCCCGCTTGTCCGAGAGCGCGGAGATCGCGTCGAGATCGCCCTTCAACGGAGCGAGCCCGGCCCGCTCGATGGCGTCGAGGTCCATGCAGGACTGGAAGTAGTCGCCGATCTCGCGCTCGACCGCGGAGCGCTCGCGATCGGCCCGCGCCGCCTCTTGGAGCAGGCCCCAGAGGAAGCGCTGATTGTCCTCGTAGAGCTTGCCGTAGACGCTCCAGCTCGCCTGGTCGGCGGGGATCGGGTTGCGCTTCTCCCAGCCGTTGCACGAGTAGGCGTAGAAGTCGGCGCAGGGGTCGAGCGAGCGGTCCATCGACGTCAGGTCGAGGCTCGGCGAGTAGGGGAGCGCCGAGTACGGCGCGTCCGCGGCGACGGGAGCGGCGGGTGGCGCCTGCGCGAAGGCGGCGGGCGCGAGCGCGACGGCGAAGAGGGCGAGGGCGAGCGTTCGTTTCATCGAGTGGCTCCGGAAATGGGCAAGCCCGCCGCCCAAAGTCCTCTGGCGGCGGAGCGGTTCGGTCGACCGAGGCGACTTGTTACGGCGAAAGGCGCGCAAAGTTCCCGCTGTTCGTCCCTTGGTGCTCACAGCTGCGTGCAGGGAATCGCGACGAGCAGGATCGCCACTCCGGCCCATTGGCGCGGCGCGACCCGCTCGCGCAGGAAGATGCCGGCGAGGAGGACGGTCACCGCGGAGAACAGAGAGGTCAGCACGGTCGTGAGCGTGACGTCGCCGAGGCTCAAGCCCCAGCTCGAGGCGAGGAACGCTCCGGTGTCGAAAGCGCCGATCACGGCGAGGAGGCCCCAGAGGCCGCGCCGCGGTAGTCCCAGACTTCGATTCAAGGGAACGGCGAGGAGCGCGAGCACGATCGGAGTGACGAGACGGAACAGCCAGACCGGCGCCACGGGGCCGAACGCGGGAGTGATGCGGTAGCCGAGCAGCCAGAACAGAAGGCCGAAGGTGACCGAGCCCGCGAGCGCCCAGGAAACGCCCGGGGCCAGGCCTCCGGACCTGCGTTTCGAGGCCGGCTCGCCGGCCGGGTCCGCTTCGGCCGGGCTCGCCGAGGCGAGGAGGACGCCCAGGAGCACGGCGCCGAGAGCGATCGTCTTGACCGGGCCGAGGCGCTCGCCCGAGAGGTACGAGAGCGCGCCCGTGAGCGCGCCGTAGCTCGCGGCGATCGGCGAGACCAACGTCAGCACGCCGACCTCGAAAGCCCGGAAGAGCGCGAACGAGGCGAAGATGTGGAGCGCGCAGGTGAGCGCCATCCAGACCCAGGCGATCGGATCCGAGACGTTGCCGAGATCCGCGAACCGGCCGCTGCCGGCGAGATAGAGCGTGAGCGCCGCCAGGCCGACGAACTGGAAGTAGAAGAGCCCGCGGAAGGCGCCGATCTCCCGCGCCACGAAGCGGGCGAGGAAATCGCCGATCCCCCAACCGAACGCGGCGGTCAAACCGGGAACGATCGTCATCGGCCGGATGGAGAGGGGGGAAGGGTAGGGGCGCGCATCGGGAGCGCGATCCTACCCGAAGGCCGGATCCGGCCGGGGCAGGAGGGCCCGGAGGAACCCCCCGGCCCTGGTATCATCCCGCCCCGCCATGAACGCCCGAGCGATCGCTTTCCCCCTTCTCCTCGCCTTCGGCCTGCTCGCCGCCCCCGCCGGATTCGCCGCGCCGGCCGCCGCTCCCGCCGGTCCCCATGCGATGACGCCCGAAGACCTCTGGGCGATCGAGCGCGTCGGCGCGCCGGTGGTCTCTCCCGACGGGCTCTGGGCGGTCTACCCGGTCACCGTCTGGTCGGTCGAGAAGAACAAGTCGAACGCGGACCTCTGGCTGGTGCCGGCGGACGGCGGCGCGCCGGCCCGGCGGCTGACGTGGAACGAGGAGAGCGACGGCTCGCCCGCCTGGAGCCCGGACGGCCAGTCGATCGCGTTCGTCTCGAAACGGGGCGCGGACAAGGACAAGCCCGCGCAGCTCTATCTGCTGCCTCTCGCCGGAGGCGAGGCGGAGCCGGTCACCGATCTGCCGATCTCGCCCTCCGGCGCGAAGTGGAGCCCGGACGGCAAGCGGCTGTTCTTCGGGGCCTCGACGTTCCCTGACTTGAACGACGATTGGGAGAAGGTCAAGAAGCGGCTCGACGAGCAGAAGGACGACAAGGTCAAGGCGAAGCCGAGCGAGAGCCGCTGGTTCCGCGCCTGGGACACGTACGTCACCGACGGCTCGGTCGCGCACCTCTTCGCGCTCGACTTGGCGACGCGAAAGGTGAAGGACCTGACGCCCGGCATGGACCGGAAGACGCAGTTCCAGGGCGGCGGCATCGATTGGGACCTCGCGCCGGACGGGCGGGAGATCGCCTTTGCGGCGAACACCACGCCGCCGCCCTACGTCAAGCTCAATTCCGACATCTTTTCCCTGCCGCTTTCGGCCACCGGCGAGGCGGCCGGAGCGATCCGCGACCTGACCGCCGGCCAGCCGGCCGACGAGACCTCGCCGCGCTACTCGCCGGACGGGCACGGGCTCTTCTTCCTGCGCAACCGGAGGCCGGACGTCGATCCCGACTTCAACCACCTGGCGCGCTACGACCGGGAGAGCGGCCGGATCGACGGGTTGCTCGAGAGCTGGGACGTATCGCCCTCGATCGCCGGGTTCTCGTCGGACGGCCGGGAGATCCTGCTCGAGGCCGACGAGCGGGCGCACACCAAGCTCTACGCGGTCCCGCTCGACGGCGCGACCGCCGGAACGCCGAAGAGGCTCAGCGGGGAGGGTGTGATCGGCGGCGCGGACGTCGGCCGGGCCGGACGCGTCGTCTTTTCTCGCAGCTCGATCACGCGGCCGGGAGACCTCTTCTCGGTGCCGATCGGGGGCGGGGAGGAAAAGGCGCTGACCGCGCAGAACGCCGATCGGATGGCCAAGCTCCTGCCGGTCGCGACCGAGGAGATCGACGTCCCCGGCGCGGGCGGCGAGCCGGTGCAGGCTCTCGTCGTCTATCCGCCGGGCTACGAGAAAGGCAAGCGCTATCCCTTCGTCCAGGCGATCCACGGCGGGCCGTTCGGCGCCTGGGGCGACGAGTTCCACTTCCGCTGGAGCGGCATGCTCTTCGCGTCCCAGGGCTACGTCGTCGGACTGGTCAACTTCCACGGCTCGACCGGCTACGGCCAGGCGTTCGCCGAGTCGATCATCGGCGCGCACGGCGACAAGCCCTTCGCGGACGTCGAAGCGGTCACCGACGCGATGGTCGCGCGCGGCATCGCGGACCCCGAGCGCCTGTTCGCGGCCGGCGGCTCGTACGGCGGCTATCTCGTCGACTGGATCCTCGGCCACACGAAGCGTTACGCCGCTCTCGTCTCCCACGCCGGCGTCTACGACCTCCTGGCGCAGTTCGCCTCCGACTCCACCTGGGGACGGCCGAACAACTACGGCGCGTCGCCCTGGGAAGATCCCCAGCGCATCGTCCGCTGGTCGCCGAGCTACTTCGCGAAAAACTTCGTCACGCCGACTCTCGTGCTCCACGGCGAGAAGGACTTTCGCGTGCCGGTGACCCAGGGCATCAACCTCTACCAGGTCCTCGTCGCGAAAGGCGTCCCCGCGCGCATCGTCGTCATCCCCGACGAGAACCACTGGATCAGCAAGCCGCAGGCGGCGGTGCTGTGGTGGAAGGAGATGTTCGCCTGGTTCGCGAGGTGGGATCCGGCCAGGAAGGCGGAGGGCAGGCCGCAGGCTGCGAAAAAAGTCGGGTAGGGGATGCGGCGGCAGGCCGCAACCTGGCGGCCCGCTCGTCGTAAGACTCTCGAGTCGCCCGGTTTCATCCGGCGCGCCGTGCTCTGGGCGCCGCAGGTCGTCAACCGATCCTTTGGAGGATCTCCATGCAACGCAACGCGCTCTCCTGGCTCGCAGCCTTCTTCGCGGCGTCCGCCGCTGTCGCCGCGGGGATCGATCCGAATCTCCTCGCGGGGCTCAAAGCCCGCTCGATCGGGCCGGCGGGGATGAGCGGCCGGGTCGCGGCGATCGACGCCGTCGAATCGAATCCCGACGTCGTCTACGTCGGGGCGGCGACCGGCGGGGTCTGGAAGTCGAGCAACGGCGGGCTGACGTTCACTCCGATCTTCGACGACCAGCCGGTGGCGGCGATCGGGGCGATGGCGATCTTCCAAGCCAACCCTTCGATCGTTTGGATCGGCACCGGCGAGGGCAACGTCCGCAATTCGGCCTCGGTCGGAAACGGCATCTACCGTTCGGTCGACGCGGGAGCGACCTGGCAGTACCTGGGGCTCGGCGGCACGGAACGGATCCATCGGATCGTCCTCCATCCGACGAACCCCGACGTCGCCTGGGTCGCGGCGCTCGGCCGCGAATGGGGCGAGAACCCGGAGCGCGGCATCTACAAGACGACGGACGGCGGCAAGAGCTGGCGCAAGGTCCTCTACGTCGACGAGAAGACCGGCGGCGCGGACGTCGCGATCGACCCATCGAACCCGAACAAGCTGTTCGCCTCGACCTGGCAGTACCGGCGCTGGCCGTACGCCTTTAAGTCGGGCGGGCCCGGCTCGGGCCTCTGGACCTCCATGGACGGCGGCGAGAGCTGGAAGCGGCTCTCGGAGGACGACGGCCTGCCGAAAGGCGAGCTCGGCCGGATCGGCCTCGCGATCTCGCGCTCGAACCCGCAGGTCGTCTACGCGATGGTCGAGGCGAAAAAGAGCGCGCTCCTGCGCTCGGACGACGGCGGCACGTCGTGGAAATCGGTCAACGTCGAGCCGGACGTCGATCCGCGGCCGTTCTACTTCGGCGAGATCCGCGTCGATCCGAGATTTCCGGCGCGAGTCTTCTCGGTCGACTTCGACATCCGGATCTCCGAGGACGGCGGCAAGACGCTCGCGCGGGCGCCGTTCAGCGACCAGATCCACGGCGACTACCACGCTCTCTGGATCGATCCGAACCATCCCGACCGCTTCTACGTCGGGGACGACGGGGGCGTGGCGGTCTCGCTCGACGGCGGGCGGACCGCGCGCTTCGTCACCACCCTGCCGCTCGCCCAGTTCTACCACGTGGCCTTGGACGACGAGATCCCGTTCAACGTCTACGGCGGTCTGCAGGACAACGGCTCCTGGCGCGGTCCCTCCGCGAGCTGGTCGCGCGACGGCCTCGGCAGCCACCGCTGGACGAGCGTCGGGGGCGGCGACGGTTTCGACACCCGGCCGGATCCGAAAGACGCCTCGATCGGCTATGCGATGTGGCAGGGCGGCAACCTCAGCCGCTGGGATCTGAAGAGCGGCGAGGCGCGCGAGATCAAGCCGCCGGCGCCGAACGGCACGAAGCTCCGCTTCAACTGGAACGCCGGCTTCTCGACCGATCCGTTCGATCCCGCGACGATCTACCTCGGCAGCCAGTTCCTCCACCGCTCGACCGACCGCGGCGAGACCTGGTCGATCCTCGGTCCCGACCTGACGACCAACGATCCGGACTGGCAGAAGCAGGACGAGAGCGGCGGCTTGACGCTCGACGTCTCGGGTGCCGAGAACTACACGACGATCCTCGCGATCGCGCCCTCTCCGAAAGAGCGCGGCGTCCTCTGGGTCGGCACGGACGACGGCCGCCTGCAGGTCACGCGCGACGGCGGGCAGAGCTGGACGAGTGTCGAGAAGAACGTTCCGGGCGTGCCGGCGAACAGCTGGATCCCGCACGTCAAGGCGTCGGCGTACGCGGGCGGCACCGCGTTCGTCGTCTTCGACGACCACCGGCGCTCGAACTGGGCGACCTATCTCTTCCGCACCGACGATTACGGCAAGAGCTGGAAGAGCCTGGCGGCCGCGCCCGTGCGCGCCT
The DNA here is from genome assembly GCA_035607445.1 of Thermoanaerobaculia bacterium. Taxonomy (GTDB): domain Bacteria; phylum Acidobacteriota; class Thermoanaerobaculia; order Multivoradales; family UBA5704; genus DASYKS01. The sequence continues at coordinate 10,333 of DATMZM010000338.1, forward strand.
ACGCGCAATCGATCGAGCAGGATCCCGTCGATCCGAACCTGCTCTTCCTCGGCACCGAGTTCGGACTCTGGGTGTCGTTCGACGCCGGCGCGAGCTGGGTCGCCTGGCGCCAGGGCATTCCGACGGTCGGCGTCTATGACCTCGCGGTGCATCCGCGCGACGGCGATCTGGTCGTCGCGACGCACGGCCGGGCGATCTACGTGGTCGACGACATCCGGCCGCTGCGCAAGCTGACGGCGGACATGCTCCGGGAAAAGCTCCATCTGTTCGAGATCGCCGACGTCCGCCAGCACTGGGCCCGCCCCGGTCCCTTCGGCTACGGCCAGGGTCAGGGGGAGTTCCATGGCGACGACCGGCCGTACGGCGCGCTGATCGACGTCTCGCTCTCCGCCGGCGACCTGCCCTGGCAGGACGACAAGCTCGAACGGGAGCGCAAGGAGGTCGAGCGCGGCAAGGCCGGGGCGGCTCCGGCCGTCGCGGCCGGAAAGAAGGAGGACCGGCCGGCGGGCTCGAAAGCCGAGAAGAGCCCGGCCGCGGCTCCCGCGCCGGAGCCCAAGGCGGACGAGAAGGCGGATCGCGACAAGAAGGAGCTGACGATCGAGATCCGCAGCGCCGAGGGCAAGCTCGTCCGCACCCTCCGCAAGAGCGCCCACCGCGGGCTGAACCGGATCGCCTGGGGGCTCGAGCGCGACCCGGCGAAGCAGCCGCCCCAGAAGGAAGGGGCCGAGCCGCCGGAGGAGGAGCCCGTCGGCTCCGAGCTGCCGCCCGGCACCTATGGCGTGACGGTCAAGTTCCGGGGTGCGGAGGCGAAGGGGAGCGTGCGGGTGATCGCCGATCCCCTCGCGCGCAACACCGACGCCGATTGGGCGGCCCGCGAAGGCTCAATCGAGCGCGGCCGGATCCTCCAGAACGCTCTGGTCGCCGCGATCGAGCGGATCCGGGACACCCGGCGCGACGTCGATGCCGTCTCGGAACGGGTCAAAGCCGCGAACGCCGAGAGGATCCGCGAGCAAACGGTCGAGGCCTCCGACCTGCCGCTCGTCGCCCAGGGGGAGAAGCTCAAAGAGGGCCTCTCGAAGCTCGAGCGGAAGCTCTGGCAGAGCCCGGAGACGCCGGGCATCCTCGGCAACGACGACCTCCTCTCCCGCCTCGGCGCGGTGCAGAGCTACGTGACCTCCGCCTGGGCTCCGCCGAGCCCGACCCATCTCGCCTACTTGGCCGACGTCGAGACGCGGCTCCGGAGCTTCCTGGCCGAGCTCGACGCCTTTTTCGCCGGCGAGGTCGCCGGGTACCGGACCGCAGTGCAGGCAGGGAAGATCGAGCTGCTGCCCCAGGTCGCGCCGATCGCGGTGCCGTAAGGTCGGAGCGAGGAGAGCGCAGTCCGGTAGAGTCCCGGCTCGATGCCGGACGACCTGTTCTCGACATCCGACGAGCACCTCTACTTCCGGGCGATCGAGGAGATGTTCGTCCGCGTGCGCGGCGCGTCGATCCTCCTCGGCCCGCGCGATTACGAGATCGCGCGCCGCTGGCACGAACGGAAGATCCCTCTCGACCTGATCGAGCGCGTGCTCACCGAGGTGCTCTGGAAGCGCCGGGAACGCGGCGCGAAGGACAAGGTCTCGAGCCTGCGCTACGGCGCCCGGGCGGTCGAGGCGGCCTGGGAGGAGATCCAGGAGCTGACGGCGCTCGGCGAGACGCTGCCCGCCCCCGCTCTCGACGTCCCCGTCCGGCTCGCCGCACTCGCCGGAGCGCTCGAGCGGGCTCTGCCGGAGGCCGCGGCGCTCGCCTCGCGGATGCGCGCGCTCGCGGGAGCCGCGGAGAGCGTCGAGCGGGAGCTCGCCCGGCTCGACGAGGAGCTGCTGGCCACGGCGGAAGGGGCGCTCCCCGGCGACGAGGCCGCCGCTCTCGTTTCCGAGGTCGAGCGGAGCATGGCGGCGCTCGCCAAACGGCTCCCGGCGGAAGAGATCGAGCGCGCCCGCGAGCGCCTGCGCCGCCAGGCGGTCAGGCGGCGGCTCTCCCTGCCGCTCCTCTCGCTCTTCTCGCCGGACGCCGAGCCGCCAGACGAGAGCCCGGAGGAACGAACATGAGGCTCTTCGGCCGAAAGTGTTGAGATCGGCACCCCCCTTTTCCGTCTATACAGGGTGTGGACAGACGATCCGACGCACCCCTCCTTCCTCTGGCCCTCGCTTTCGCCCTCGGGGCGAGCCTCTCCTTCCGGGCGAGCGCCCTCTCGCTGCCCCTCCTTGCCGCTCTCTCGGCCGCCGGCCTCGCGCTCGGGCGGCGCTCGGGGCTCTGGCTCTCCGCCGCGGCGGCCGGGGCGCTCGCGGCTCTGCTCGCCTATGGTCTGCCGGTCCGTCCCGAGGAGCGGATCGATCCGGAGCGGCCGGTGATCGCGACCGGCCGGATCGCCGGCCATTGGACCGAAGACGAGGACGGCTGGGCGGCGCCGCTCGAGGTGGAGCGGATGGTGCAAGGCGAGCGGGCCGAGAGCGCGCGGTTCACGGCGCAGCTCAGAGTGCCGGGGGAGTCCGAGCCGCCGCCGTTCGGCACGGGGGTCCGATGCACCGGGTATCTGCGCCGATCGCCCGGCTTCGCGAACGCCGTCGCGATCGAGCGCGGTCCCTGGCGGCTCTCGCTCAAGAGCCGGGTCTTCCTCGAAGTCGAGAGCGAGCCCGGCCCGATCGCGCGCCTCGCGGGGCGCCTGCGCCGCGCGACGGAGCGTGCGCTCGCGAAGGCGGGGAAGGAAACGACCGGCAAGGCCCTCGCCCGGGCGTTCGTGCTCGGCGACCCGTCGCGGATCCCGCCGGCCTGGAAGCGCGGCCTTCGCTGGACCGGTCTCTCCCACCTGCTCTCGGTGTCCGGTGTCCACGTCGCTCTCGCCGCCGCGCTCGCGTTCGCCGCGGGCTCCTGGCTGCCGCGCGCCGGACGGCTCGGGCTCGCGGCGGTCGTCGTCGCCACGTACCTCCTGCTCGCGGGCCCCCTCCCGGCTTTGATGAGGGCGGGCTCGATGGGGCTCCTCGCCCTCGCGGCGCTCGCCCTCGAGCGCCCTCCGGCCGCGCGCAACGGCCTGGGGTTCGCGCTCCTGCTCGCCGTGGGCAGCCGGCCCGAGGTCGTCGGCGATCTGTCCTTCCAGCTCTCGACGGCGGCGACCGCCGGGCTTCTGCTCCTCGGTCCCGCGCTCGAACGGCGCTGGCGCTTCCGTCCGGTCTGGCTCTCCCGGTCTCTCGCGGCGAGCCTCGCGGCCGAGCTCGCGGCGCTTCCCTGGGCTCTGCCGCGCTTCCATCTGCTGGCGCCGGCTGCCGCGCTCTTGAACCTCGTCGCGATCCCCTGGGCGGCCCTGGCTCTCGTCGGCTGCTTCGTCTGGGTCGGGGTCGCTGTCACGGCGCCCGGTCTGGCCGCCCGCGGCTTGCCGCTCCTCGATCTCCTCGCGGCGCCTCTCGGATGGCCGGCGCGGGTGCCGGGCGCCTGGCGCCCCGGGATTCCGATCCTCGTCGGTCCGCTCGGCGCCGCGGCGCTGGCCGCATCGCTCGGCCTCCTCTTGGCGTGGCCCGCCCGGCGCCGGGTCCGAGCGGTCGCCATCCTCGGAGGCCTGGTGGCCGCCGTCGCTCTGTTCGCCGGTCGGACCGGAGCCTCCGAGGGCGATCGCCTGCCGGCGCTCGCGATGCTCGACGTCGGCCAGGGGGACGCGATCCTCCTCCGCGACGGCGGGCACGCCGTGCTCGTCGACGGCGGCGGTTGGCGCAAGGGGGACCTGGGCGGACGCGTGCTGCTGCCCGCTCTCCTCGCCGAGGGCGTCCGGCGCTTGGACGCCGTCGTCATGACCCATCCGGACAGCGACCACTGCCAGGGGCTGGTGGACGTCGCGAGCTACCTGGCCGTGGCCCAGGTCTGGATCGCTCCCGGCTGGCCGAGGACCGGCTGCGCGGGCGAGCTCCTCGCGCTGCCGGGCGTCACGGTGCGCGAGGTTTCGGCGGGAGCCCGCGGCCGGGTCGGGCGGTGGCGCCTCGCGGCGCTCGCTCCGGCCGCGGGCGAGGGGCTGTCCGAAAACGACCGCTCTCTCGTCCTCGCCGCCCAAGCTTTCGGGCGGCGAGCCCTCCTCACCGGGGACCTCGAGAAGGTGGGGGAGCTGCACCTGCTCGACCTGCCGCGCGGCGAGCTCCGGGCCGACGTGCTCAAGGTCGGCCATCACGGCTCCCGGAGCTCGAGCACGGGACCGTTCCTCGACGCCGTTGCGCCTCGGCTCGCTCTCGTTTCCGTCGGGCTGAGAAATCCCTATTACCATCCGTCGCCGGAGGTTCTCGAGCGCCTCGCGGATCGCGGCGCTCGCACCTTGCGGACCGATCGGACCGGCGAGATCCGCCTCCGCTTCGCGCCCGGCGGAAGGATCCGCGTCGAGCTCCCCGGAACGCCCAAGGATCTCCGGTAAAGAAAAAGGGCGGCCGTAAGGCCGCCCTGATCGGGAAGAGATGGGCGGAGCGGCCGGAAGCCGCCCCGCGTCGAGCTTCGCCTACTGGAAGAACCCGTTGACGTCGAGGATCACGTTGGTCGTTCCGGTCGACTCGTTGAGGATGTTGATCGACTGCGAGCCGTCGGCCGGCAGGGCGACGATCGCGTTGTTCGCGCGCGTCTGGCCGGGTCCGAAGTTGATCGAGCTGGTCAAGGGCACGGCGACGTCGGCCGGGTAGATCCTCAGGTCGCCGGCCGCCGCCGGAGCGACGACCGTGACGTTGATCGAGAGCGCCTTCGCCGTCAGCGGGATGTTGCAGACGCCGGCGGCGGCGAAGGTGCGCGTCGCCGACGGGTCGATGACCGGGCCGCCGACCGGACCGGCGGGATTGCGCGTGTCGAGCATCCGGCATGGCGTCAGGGTGTAGTAGTTGAACGCGTTGGGATCTCCCGCCGCGCAGACGCCGGGCGTGCCGGCGTTGGTGATCGTCACCGAATCGACGAACCAACCGGTGCGCGCGACGCTGCTGTCGTCCCCTTCGCGCCACCGCAGCCGCACCGTCTGGCCCGCGAACGCCGCGAGGTTGACGGTCACCTGGGTCATCGGACCGATCGTGCCGCCGCACCAGGCGCGCTTGCCGGCGATCGGGCTCGAGAACTGCGACGACACGGTGCCGACATACCCGCCGGCGGTGATCGCCGCGTCGGGGATGGTGACCCACGTGGCGCCGCCGTCGACCGACGATTCGAGAGTGCCGCCGTCGAAGCAGGTCGTCGGCGTCGAGCTCTGCTCGAGGAAGAAGGTGTGCCAGAACGACAGCTGGGTGCTCGCCTGGGCCTGGAAAGGCGGCGAGACCAGTACCCGGTCCGACACGGTCGTCAAGCTGGTCGAATTCCAGGAATGGGTGGGCGTCTGGGACTGCGCCGTCGAGAGCACCCAGTCGTTGACGTTGATCACCGCGGCATGGGTCCAGCCCGGGTTGTCGAATCCGCCGGCGGTCTCGAACGTCTCGGTGAAGGTCGAGACCGCGACCGGACCGGTCGGGGTCGCGGCCTTGCGGACCGTGTTGGTGTCGGAGACGTGGTTCGAGGAGTCGACGGCGCGCACGACGTAGTAGTAGGTCGTGCCCGAGGTGAGCGGGCTCGAATCGGTATAGGAGGTCGCGGTGACCCCCGACACCAGGAGGTTCGCCGCGCTCGGCGTGAAGGTCGGGTTGGTCGAGCGGTAGATGTCGTACGAGAGCGGTCCGGTGCAGATCGCGGAGCCGCCGCTCCAGGCGACGGTGATGCCGCAGGTGCCGGACGCCGTATTGCTGGCGCTCGTCGCACCCGCGAACGTCGGCGCCTCGAGACAAGCGCCCGTGGCGGTCGCCTCGACGCAGGTGGTCTGCGGCGATTCGCAGACGCCCGTCGTCTCCGTGCCGGAGATCTTGTAGGCGTAGGTGATGCCGCCCGAGACCGTGGTGTCGAGGTACGACGTGCTGGAGAGCCCGGTCGCGACAGCGGTGAAGGGCGTGGCGGGAGAGGCGCAGGTGCCGCGCGCCCGATAGACGTTGAACAGGTCGGAGGGCGGCGCGCCGTTCGTCCAGGTGACCAGGATCTGGTTGTCGGCCGGCGCGGTTGCGGTGCCGATCAGCGGCGTGGCCGGCGCGGTGCAGGGGAAGGGCGTGGCGTTGGCGCAGTTGGAAGGCGGCGCCCCGCACGCCTCGGTGCCGGCCGGATGCGCGATGACCTGATAGTTGTAGGTGAAGAAGTTGGCGACGTTGGGGTCGCTCAAGGAGAGGCCCGAGACGTCGTCCGCGATCTTGACGAACCCGGCGTTGCAGGTGGCCTCGTTCCTGTAGACGTCGTAGACGATCCCCGGCCCCGAGGAGGTCCAATTGATCTGCATCGTGTTGTTCGACGGAGTCAAGCTGACCGTCGGCGACGCGGGAATCGTGCAGGCCGCGAACGTCGTGTTCGAGCCCGGATCGGAGGCGCAGGCGATGTTGTGGCGGTTGAACGCCGCGAAGATCGCGCCGCCGTGCGGGGTGCCGTTCGCCAGGTTGCCGTCGTCGTCGTCGGCCACCCTGTAGGTGCGGAAGAGAGTGCCCGCGGCGCAGCCGTCGGAGAGCCAGGTGCCGGCTCCCGTCGTGCAGGTGAAGAAGCTCGTCGTCGTCGCCCGGGTCAGATACCAGAGACGGTCGGAGATCGACCAGGCGCCACCCGAGCCGGGGCTCGGCAGGTCGCGGTTCGCGAGGTCCCAGAGCGACTGCGACGAGATGTAGGACTCGCAGTGCCCTTCGCGCTTGTTGGCGGTGACGCCCGTGCCGATCGCGTGACGGCCGCAGGGCCCGACGTAGTTCGGGTTGAACGGCGAGGGCTGCGGGCAGGTCGTCTGGGTGAAGTTCTGGACCGTCGACGGGGTGTTCGCGGTGTGCTTGGCCCAGTCGATGTCGCGGACGCCGGTGCAGGAGGTGCAGGCGTTGCCGTAGCCGCCGCAGTTGCTGGCCAGGAAGCCGGAGCCGATGCAGGAGAGATGGACCGCGAGCGAGGCGGTCCAGTCGCCGACCGTTTCGCCGCTGCCGTTTTCCGGCGGCGAGCCGGTGCCGTCGTTACTGTCCAGGCCATGGCCGTATTCGTGGAGCGAGACGCTCGGCAGCTCGCCGGTGTTGCCGCAGCCGCCGCCCGACTTGAAGAAGTTGAGCGTCGAGCCGTTCCAATAGGCGTTGCAGGTCTGGTTCAAGTTGACGTTGGTGGTCAGCTGGGCGGAGAGCCAGGCGACTCCCGGAAGCCAGCCGCGGCCGACCTCCTTGACCCGGTTGACCCAGTAGAACTGGGTGCGCGACGAGCGGGTGTTGCCCGCGCCGCCGAAGCCGGGCGTCGAACAGTCGCTCGCCGCGGAATTTCCGAAGTTGATCGCTCCGACGCCGTCGGCCGCGAGGGAGATCGCGCCGCAGGTGTCGACCGGCTTGACGTACTGGCCGTTCAAGCTCGACGTCGTCGGGGTGCTCAAGAAGTTGTAGACGCCGGCCGAGTTGGTGAAGCCGCCGGTCGAGATGTTGGTGAACGGCATCGGCTCGTTCGTCTCGCCGAGCGAGGGCTGCACCAGGACGACACCGCCGGTCGCCTGGGCGTACTCGTTGGCGTCGGCGAACTCGAGGACCTCGCCGGTCGACGCGTCGACGCGGGCGCGCCAGGTCCCGACCGTGTCCTTGCGCCGGAACGAGAGCTCCCAGACCGGCTGCAGGCGGTAGCCGTCGGCGAACTCGAAGAGCTCGGCCGCTGCCGGAGCGATGTTCGCCCGGACCATCATCTTGAGAGTGCCCGGATCGACGATCGCGTCCTGGCCGGTGAAGCCGCCGATGTAGTGCGCGACCGCGGCTTTGGCCTCGTCGCGGGTGAGCTGCGGCAGGGGAACGGTTACGCTCGGCGGCGGCATGCCTTCGGTGCCGAACTGCACCAGGTTACCGTGGTTGACGCGGAAGAGGACCCGGGCGCCGTCGATCTGGAAGCCGCCGCGGAAGACGTCGAACTCGACATACCAGAGGTAATCGGCCGCCTGCGAGGTGCGCTCGGCGCTGAGCTTGAGGTCCCGCGGATCGACGCCGAGGAGGGGAGCGACCCTCGGCAGGAAGGCGCGCGCGATCGACTCCATCGTGGCGGCGGTGACCTGGCCCTGGGGACCGAGCGGCGCGGTCAAGTCGTCGGCGGTCAGGTTGTTGCCGGCGCCGGGGATCCAGGGCCAGCCGGAGCCCTCGACGTAGTCGACGAAGCCGCTGCGCTTGTCGACGTAGCCGACCCAGGTGCCGCCTGCCTCGTTGCCGAAACGGTCCCAGGCGTCCTGCACCACCGGTGCGAGGCCGCTCCGTACGTCGTCGAACAGGGCGGGCGCGGCGGGCGGATTCCAAGCCCCCTTGCTCACCGACAGGCGCCGCAGCGGGCTGTCGTCGTTGTGCTGCATCATCTGCGCCGGGGCGGCGGCAGCGACGAGGACCGCTGCGACGCCAAGGCCCCAAACCGATCGGCGGGTCTTCCCAGTCATGGATGTTCCTCTCGCTCAGGAGTTGATACTCGTCCTCGGCTTATATCGAGGGGAGGGGCGAATGTCAACGCGCGCGGTCCCGAGGCGGGGGCGAAGCGGCCGGCGGGAGGCCCGAGAGCCTCCCGCCGGAAAAAGCGGCTACTGGAACAAGCCGTTGACGTCGAGGATCACGTTCGTCGCGCCGGTCGACTCGTTGAACACCTGGATCGCCTGCGAGCCGTCGGCCGGCAGCGTGATGATCGCGTTGTTCGTCCGGGTCTGGCCGGCGCCGAAGTTGATCGTGCTGGTGAGCGGCACGGGCAGGTCCGACGGATAGATCCGGAGGTCGCCGGCAGCCGCAGGCGAGACGACGGTGACGTTGACCGAGAGGGCCTTGGCCGACGCCGGGATGTTGCACAGGCCCGAGGCGGCGAAGGTGCGCGTCGACGACGGGCCGATGACCGGGCCTCCGACCGGACCGCTGGGATTGCGGGTGTCGAGGAGCCGGCAGGGCGTCACGGTGAAGTAGTTGAACGAGTTGGCATCGCCCGCAGAGCAGACGGCCGGGGTCTGGGCGTCGGTCAGGACGACCGAGTCGACGAACCAGCCGGTCGCCGCGACCGAGTCGTCGTCGCCTTCCCGCCAGCGGATCCGCAGCGTCTGGCCGGCGAACGATCCGAGGTTGATCGACACCTGCGTCATCGCGCCGATCGTGCCGGCGCAATAACCGCGCTTCGCGCCGATCGGGTTGCCGGCGTTGATCGTGCCGGTGAACCCGCCGGCCGTGAAGTTCGCGTCCGGCATGACGGTCCAGTTGACGCCGTTGTCGGTCGTGTATTCGATCGTGCCGCCGTCCCAACAAGTGCCCGAGCTGAACTCGAAGGCGAAGGTGTGGAAGAAGCTCAAGGTCGTCGTCGCGACGGCCTGGAACGGGGGCGAGATCAGGACCCGCTCGCCCGGGACCGCCGATTCGGCCGAGAACCAGGAGTGGGTCGGGGTCTGCGACTGGGACGTCGAGAGCGCCCAGTCGGTCGTGCCCAGGGCGATGCTGTGAGTCCAGCCGGGCAGGTCGAAGCCACCCGCCGCCTCGAAGGTGTCGGTCAGGGTCGAGACCACGTTCGGGCCGGTCGGCGTCGCGCTCTTGCGGACGACGTTGTTCTCCTCCGCACCGTTCGAGGAATCGACCGCGCGGACGACGTAAGTGTAGGCGGTCGAGGGGGTCAGCGGGCTCGAATCGGTGTAGGAGGTCGAGGAAACGCCGCCGACGACGAGGTTCGCCGGAGCCGGCGTAAAAGTCGGGTTCGTCGAGCGATAGACGTTGTAGGTGACCGGACCGCTGCAGAACGGCGAGGCGCCGGTCCAGGAGAGGTTGATCCCGCAGGTGCTCGCGCCGGCGTTGCCGGCGCTCGCGAGGCCGGCGAAGGACGGCGCGTCGACGCAGCCGCCGGTCGTGATCGCCTCGACGCAGGTGGTCTGCGGCGATTCGCAGACGCCGGTCGGGTCGGTGCCGGTGATCTTGTAGGCGTAGGGGACGCCGCCGGAAGCCAGGGTGTCCAGGAACGACGTTCCGGTGACGCCGGCCGCGACCTCGGTGAAGGGGGTCGTGGGAGACGCGCAGGTGCCGTGCGCGCGATAGACGTTGAAGTTCGTCGCCGGCGGCGAGCCGTTCGTCCAGGAGATCTGGATCTGGTTCGGGCCCTGCGGGGTCGCCGCGCCGATCAGCGGCACGTTCGGCGTGGTGCAGGGGACCGGCTGTGAGCTCGCGCAGTTGGAAGGCGGAGCGCCGCAGGCCTCGGATCCGGTCGGCTGGGCGATCACCTGGTAGTAGTAGGTGCCGCCGTTCGCGACGGCATTGTCGTTCAGGGTCAGGCTCGAGGTGTCGTTGGCGATCTTGGTGAAGCCGGCGTTGCAGCCCGCCTCGTTCCGATAGACGTCGTAGACCACTCCGGGTCCGGACGAGGTCCAATCGACCTGCATCTGGTTGTTGCCCGGGGTCAGGGTCACCGCCGGCGAAGCGGGGATCGTGCAGGCCGCGAAGGTGGTGTTCGAGCCTGGATCGGAGGCGCAGGCGATGTTGTGGCGGTTGAACGCCGCGAAGATCGCGCCGCCATGCGGCGTGCCGTTCGCGAGGTTGCCGTCGTCGTCGTCGGCCACCCGGAAGGTGCGGAACAGGGTGCCCGCGGCGCAGCCGTCGGAAGCCCAAGTGCCGGCGCCGGTCGTGCAGGTGAAGAAGCTCGTCGTCGTCGCCCGGGTCAGGTACCAAAGGCGGTCGGAGATCGACCAGGCGCCGCCCGAGCCGGGGCTCGGCAGGTCGCGGTTGGCGAGATCCCACAGCGACTGCGACGAGATGTAGGACTCGCAGTGCCCTTCCCGCTTGTTGGTCGTGATGCCGGTCGAGATCGCGTGCCGGCCGCAGGGACCGACGTAGTTCGGGTTGTTGGCCGAAGGCTGCGGGCAGGTGGTCTGGGTGAAGTTCTGGACCGTCGACGGCGTGTTCGCGACGTGCTTGGCCCAGTCGATGTCGCGGACGCCCGTGCAGGCGGTGCAGCCGTTGCCGTAGCCGCCGCAGTTGCCGCCCAGGAAGCCGGAGCCGATGCAGGAGAGGTGCACGGCGAGCGACGCGGTCCAGTCGCCGACCGTCTCGCCGCTGCCGTTTTCGGGCGGCGAGCCGGTGCCGTCGTTGCTGTCGAGACCGTGGCCGTACTCGTGGAGCGAGACGCTCGGCAGCTCGCCCGTGTTGCCGCAGCCGCCGCCCGACTTGAAGAAGTTGAGCGTCGAGCCGTTCCAGTAGGCGTTGCAGACCTGGTTCAGGTTGACGTTGGCGGTCAGCTGGGCCGAGAGCCAGGCGGCGGGCAGCCAGCCGCGGCCGACCTCCTTGACCCGGTTGACCCAGTAGAACTGGGTGCGCGACGAACGGGTGTTGCCCGTGCCGCCGAAGCCGGGCGTCGAGCAATCGCTCGCCGGCGAGTTGCCGAAGTTGATCGCGCCCGCGCCGCTGTCGGCGAGCGAGATCCCGCCGCAGGAGTCGTTGGCCCGCACGTACTGGCCGTTCAGGCTCGAGGTCGTCGGCACGCCCTGGAAGGTGTAGATGCCGGCCGAGTTCGTGAAGCCGCCGGTCGAGACGTTGGTGAAGGGCATCGGCTCGGCCGTCTCGCCGAGCGACGGCTGCACGAGCACGACGCCGCCGGTCGCCTGGGCGTACTCGTTGGCGTCGACGAATTCGATCACCTCGCCGGTCCGGGCGTCGACGCGCGCACGCCAGGTGCCGAGGACGTTCTTGCGCCGGAAGGAGAGCTCCCAGACCGGCAGCAGGCCGTAACCCTCGGCGAAGTCGAAGAAGTCGGCGGCGCCCGGCGCGATGACCGCCTGGGTCGCGAGCTTGAGCGTGCCGGCGTCGACCAGGGTGTCCTCGCTCGTGAAGCCGCCGACGTAGCTCGCGACGGCAGCCTGCGCTTGGTCGCGGGTCAGGCTCGGCTGCGGCACGGCGACGTTCTGCGGCGGCACGCCCTCGGTGCCGAACTGCACGAGATTGCCGTGGTTGACGCGGAAGAGGACGCGCGCGCCGTCGATCTGGAAGCCGCCGCGGAAGACGTCGAACTCGACGTACCAGAGGTAGTCGGCGACCTGCGACGTGCGGGCCAGGCTGAGCTTCAAGTCCCGCGGGTCGACGCCGAGCAGAGGGGCGACCTTCGGCAGGAAGCCGCGCGCGATCGACTCCATCGTGGCGACGGTCACCTCGCCGTTCGGGCCGAGCGGGGCCGCGAGGTCGGACTCGACGAGCTGATTGCCGGAACCCGGGATCCAGGGCCAGCCGGAGCCTTCGGCGTAGGAGAGAGCGCCGCTGCGCTTGTCGGCGTAACCGACCCAGGTGCCACCGGCCTCGGACGTGAAGCGGTCCCAGGCGTCCTGGACCGCCGGAGCGAGGCTGCTCCGCACCTCGTCGAACAACACGGAGGCCGCGGGCGGGTTCAAGGCGGCCTTGCTGATCGACAGGCGACGGAGCGGACTGTCGTCGTGGTTCTGCATCATCTGCGCCGGGGCGGCGATCGCGGCGAAGGTTGCCGCGAATCCAAGGCCCCAGACCAAACGGCGGGTCGGCGAATTCATAGAGATCCTCTTTTGTCGGGGATTGACTGCGCGCCCCGGGCTTATACCGGGAGGCGGAGCCGGAGTCAACGAGGTTCGTCCCGATTTTACATCTCCGGCGAAGCTCGACCGGCGGAGAACCAGGGGGGTCGATCGCGTCAGCTCCGGATCACGCCCGGGAACCTCGGCGTGTAGTGCGGGTCCGGGAAGACCGCCGCTAGATTCGCGCTGCCGAGCCTTTTTCCGAGGATCTCGGCGAGGACGTCGCGATAATCGGTGGTCACCTGCAGGTCCTGCTCCTCGTAGAGCTGATCGGGCGCGAGCCCCGGCCAATCGGCGAGCACCCTGCCGCCCGCGACCTCGCCGCCGAGCACGAGCATCGCTCCGCCGTGGCCGTGGTCGGTGCCGTCGCTGCCGTTCTCGATCGCGTTGCGGCCGAATTCCGATTGCACGGTCACGACGACGCGGGTGAAGCCGCCGGTGAAGAGGTCCTTGTGGAAGGCCGCGAGACCGTTGCCGAGGCTCCTCATCAGCTCGGCCATGTCGCCGTCGATCGGGCCCTGGTTCTCGTGGCTGTCCCAGCCCGAGACGTCGATCGTCGCCGCCTCGAGGCCGACTTCGGCTTTGACGAGAGCCGCCGTCGCCTTGAGCGCGTTGCCGAATTCGTCGTCGGGATAGAGTGCGCCGCCGGCCGGCTGGTAGCCCGCGAAGTCGATCCTCCCGAGCAGGTCGATCGTGCGGGTGGTGTTGGTCGCCGAAGCCTTGAGCAGCGCGTCGGTCGCGGCGGCGTACATGGCGTCGAGAGCGCGCCGCCGTCCGGGCGCCAGATCCGGATCGCCCGAGAGGCCGACGTCCGAGGGATCGCGCACGGGCACCGTCTTCGGCGCGCCGACCAGGCTCCGCGGCAGGCCGTAGCCGAGGCCGACTCCGCGCAGGGGCGCCCCGGCGGCCACCGGAGCGGTGGCCGCGAGATGGCGGCCGAGCCAGCCGGTGAAGAGGGCGGACGGCGGCGACGCCTGGCCGACCTCCATGAAATACATGGCGGAAAAGTGCGAGCGGGTCGGATCGGTCAGCCCGGTCGCGTGGACCGGCAGGAGGACGCCGTCGTCGTACGCCTCCTTGAGCGCGCCGAGCGCGGGCGGCAGGCCGAAGAAGCCGTCCAGATCGATCGCGGCGTTCGGGCCGTCGCCCGGGCGCGGGACCGCGAGCCCCGGACGCAGGTCGTAGTAGGCGTCCTCGCCGTGCGGCACGACGAGGGTCAGGCCGTCGGCGCCGCCGCGCAGGAAGATCGCGACCAGGACGTCGCGCCCGGAGGCGCCGTCCGCGGCGAAGGCGACCTTCGGCAGCCAAGCGGGGATCGCGGACGCGGCGAGGGCGCCGGCCGAAAGGCCGAGGAAGCGCCGGCGCGACATCCGGTTGAATTCGGAGCAGCCCTTGCAGTCGTGCGAGCTCATGACCGTTCGTCTCCCGGGGCGCTCTGCCGTTAGAACTCTTGGAAATCCGGGGAGGCGAGGGCGAGGCCG
>DATMZM010000246.1:0-4588 GCA_035607445.1 Thermoanaerobaculia bacterium
CGGGGATCCGCTCTGGATCGACAGCCCCACCTCGGTCCTCGGCAGCGACGAATTCGAGGCGGTGGCCGCACGATCGGGAGAGGTGCGCCTGCGCCTGCTCGACACCGGGGGCTTCGGCCGGGAGCGCGGTTATCGGCTCGACATCTCGCGCGGCCGCCCCGCCGGTGCGCGCGATCGCGCCCGCGCGCAGGCTTACGCTGAGCTCGCGCGCGGCGACGCGCTCCGATCGGTGGGCGACGCCGAAGGCGCGACGGCCGCGTACGAGCAGGCGATCGCGCGCGCGGTTCCGAGCGGCGCGCGCCAAATGGCCGCGCTCGCGCACGATCACTTGGCGGATCTGGCGGTGGCGGAGGAGCCCACCGTCGCGGGGGCCGAGCGGGCGGTCGGCCACTTCCGGGCCGCTCTCGCTCTCGGCCCGAGCCCGGCCCTCGCGGGCGTGGTCTTGGGGCAGCTCGCCGACCAGCTCGCCCTCTTGGGCCGGCTCGAAGAATCCCAGGCGGCGGCTGAGGAAGAGCTCCGCCTCGCCGAGCGCACCGGCGTCGATCGCGCGCGGGGGATCGCGCTCCGCGATCTGGCGTATGCGGCGAACGGGCGCGGAGATTTCGAGGCGGCTCTCGGTTTTCTCCTGCGGAGCCTGCCGATCTGGCGCGCCGCGGGCGACCGCGCCGAGGAGTCCGAGACCCTGGTGACGATCGCGAACGTCTACCTGAGCCTCGGCAGCCCGGGGAAGGCCGTCGCGCCGCTGCGCGCTTCGATCGATCGGCTGCCGCCGGGCGACCTCGGACGGGTCCGCCGGCTGACCAGCCTCGGCCGGGCCTATCGGGACTTCGCGCGCCCCGACCTGGCGCGCGCCGCATTCGGCGAGGCGCTTCAGCTCTCCCGTTCGCACGGGAGCCGGGCGAGCGAAGCGTCGGTCCTGCTCGGCTTCGGCGCTCTCGAGCTCGATCTCGAACGCAACGACGAGGCCGAGCGCTATCTCGCGGGGTCCAAGCGGCTTCTCGCCTCTCTGCGGATGCCCGCGGTCGACGCCAACGTCGAGAGCTGTCTCGGGGTGGTCGCGGCGCGGCGGCGCGATTTTTCCACCGCGTTTCGCCATTTTGCGCGGGCTGTCGACCTCTACGGCGACCTCGGCGACCTGAACGATCAGGCGACGGTGATGAGCCACCAGGCCGAGGCGCAGCGCCGATCCGGAGATCTCGCCGCGGCGCGGGGGACGCTCGAGTCTGCGATCGCGACGATCGAAGGACTCCGGAACCGGCCGTTGCGGCCGGAGCTGCGAGCCGACCTGATCGGCGCGCGGCACCACTATTTCGAGCGCCTGGTCGACCTCCTGATCGAGCTCGATCGCCGCCATCCCGGGCAAGGCTACGCCGAGCTGGCGTTCGATCGGAGCGAGGAGGCGCGCGCGCGCACGCTCCTCGACGAGGTCGCCGGAGGGCAGCCGGAGGTGCCGCGAAGGCTCGAGGAGATCCGGGCCGCCCTGCCGCCGGACGTGGCCCTCGTCGCCTTCAGCCTCGGCGAGGAGCGGAGCTTCGTCTGGGTCGTCCGCGCGGGCGGCCTCGTCCACGCGCCGCTGCCCCCCGCCGCGGAGATCGAGGACCTGGCGCGGTCCGTCGCCGAGGGGATCGGCAAGCCGCCGAGCGGGCTGCCCGGGCAGCGGGCCCGTCTCCGGAACGACGCGGCCCGCCTTTCGGGCCTGCTCCTCGGGCCGGTGGCGGCGCAGATCGCCGGCGCGCGCCTGGCGATCGTGCCCGACGGCGCTCTCTTCACGTTGCCGTTCGCCTCCTTGCCTGGGCCCGGCGCTGCGGGCGACGCTCCGGAGCGGCTGATCGATCGCACGGAGATCGTCATGCTGCCGTCGGCCTCCCTGGCGCTCGCCCTGCGCGCGGCGCAAGAGCGCCGCCTGCGGCCCGCGCGGTCGGTGCTGGCCTTCGGCGATCCCGTCCTCTCGGCGGACGACGAGCGCCTCGGCGGCGCGCGGCGGCGGACCTCGGCCGTCCTCCGGAGCGGCCCGGACCTCGCGCGCCTGCCCGGCACGCGCCGGGAGGTCTCGGGGATCCTGCGCCTGGTCGCGCCGGGAACGGGCCGCGCGCTGCTCGATTTCGCCGCCAGCCGCGAGGCCGCTCTGGATCCCGAGGTCGGCCTCTACCGGATCCTGCACTTCGCCACGCACGGCTTCGTCGATCCGCGGCGTCCGGAGAGGTCGGGCCTCGTGCTCTCGCTCTTCGACGCCCGAGGCAGGGCGCGCGACGGCATCCTGCGCGTCGCGGATCTCCGGCGGATGCGGCTGGCCGCCGATCTCGTCGTGCTCTCGGCGTGCGACTCGGCGGTCGGCCCGGAGGTGCGCGGGGAAGGGCCGATGAGCCTGGGGCGCGCCTTTCTCGCCGCGGGGGCCGGCAGCGCGGTGGTCAGCCTCTGGCGGGTCAACGACGGCTCGACCGCCGAGCTGATGCTCCGCTTCTACCGGGCCCTGCTGCGGGAGGGTCTGCCGCCTCGGGCCGCCCTGCGCGCGGCACAGCGGGCCCTGCGCGAGGATCCGCGGACCCGCGATCCATTTTATTGGTCGGGATTCGTCATCGAGGGGGATTGGCGGTAACGTCTCAACGGAAATTCGAACCAGGTGTCTACAACGGACGGGATGGGGCGGAACGCCTGCCGCGCTCCGCCGATCAAATGAGCTGAGGAGGAGCGACCCATGGAACACCACGCACGCGAGACCCACCACGCCCACCGCGTCACCCGCGCAACCCGGACCAAGGCCAAGACCTCGAAGCCGGCGCGGCTGGCCGCGGACCCCGAAGTGCAGCCGCCGCCCGCCGACGGCACGACGCCGACCGAGACGGGAAAGGGCGGAAATCCGAAGCAGAGCCCCGGCAGCGGCGCCTACTTCCTGCCGGTCCCGCCCGCTCCCGAGAAGAAGCGGTAGATCGAAGAGCGCTCGGCAGGCCGGCGGCTCGTACGGCGCCGGCCCCGGGACGACCATGCCCGACAACGTCTATCGTTTCAACGGCATCGACGGCCGGACCGGAGGTTACGTCCTGCCCTCGCTCACCGACCGCGACCTCGCGCGCGCGGCGCGGGCGCAAAGCCGGCCGCCGCAGCTCCAGGCTCTGCTCGCGGCGGAAGAGGCCGATCGCCGAGTCGACGAGCTCGGCGATCTCTTCGCGCGCCAGACCGGCACGCGGTTCGGGGGAGCTCCGGACGGTGGCTGGGACCTCGATCATCGGGGGTGGGGTGTCGTCTTCGCCGCCTCGGACGCGCGCACCGCGGAGATTCGCGAGGCGCTGGCGCCGCTTCTCGAGCTGCGGCGCGCGCAGGCGACGCGCCTCAAGGAGCGGCGGTACCGGGAGCTCGAGCTTCGCGCCGGAGAATCGCTGTGGGACTTCCGCGCCCGCTACCATGGCGACGCGGGCGTCTTCGATCCGAGCGCGATCCCCTACTTCCTGCTCCTGATCGGCGGTCCCGAGGCGATCCCCTTCGAATTCCAGACGCAGCTCGCGGTGTCGCACGCGGCCGGGCGCCTCGATTTCCCGACCGCTGCCGAGTTCGCGACCTACGCGGAGGCCGTCGTCGCGGCCGAGACGCGCCCGATGCACCGGCAGCGGCGGGTCGCGTTCTTCGCCCCGGAGCATCCGCAGGAGCCGCTGTCGAAGGAGAGCGCCGATCTCCTCGCGGCGCCGCTCGCGCGCTGGTTCGGCGCCTACCGCAAGGATTGGCAGGTCGACGTCGCGCTCGGCGAGGAGGCGACCAAGGCGAAACTGTCGGGCCTGCTCGAGGGTGACGCGCCGCCCGCCGTGCTCTTCACCGCCGGCCACGGGGTGGCCTTCGCGAGCGGCGATCCGCGCCAGGCGGACGACCAGGGCGCTCTCCTCTGCAGCGACTGGCGCGGACCGAGCGCGCACGAGATCTCGGCCGCCGACTACTTCGCCGCCTCCGACCTCTCGTCCTCGGCCTGCCTCTCGGGGATGATCGCCTTCCACTTCGCCTGTTGCAGCCTGGGCGTGCCGGAGCGCAACGAGCTCCACCTGGCCGGCGTGCCGATCCCCGACCGCCTGGCGCCCCGGCCTCTCCTCGCCCGCCTGCCGCAGCGGCTCCTCGCGAGCCCCAGGGGGGGCGCGCTCGCCGTCCTCGGCCACATCGACCTCGTGTTCGCGTCGAGCTTCAAGGACGCCGCGCACGGGCCGCAGATCTACGAGGAGTGCCTGCGCCGGCTGCTCGCGGGCCTGCCGGTGGGCGCCGCGATGGAGCCCTTCCGCCAGCGCTACGCTCAGCTCTCGGTCGAGCTCAAGGACATGCTGACCGGCGAGATGCAAGGCGGCAAGGTCGGCGACGAGCAGATGGCCAGGGTCTGGACCTCGTGCCACGATGCCGAGTACTACGCCATCTGCGGCGATCCGGCGGTCCGCCTGCCCGACTCGGTGACGGCGCCCGCCACCGCGACGGTCAAGCCCGCCCGCTGATCCAGCCGGTCCGCCACATCCGGCGTTCGATCCAGCGCACGCGCCACGCGTAAGCCCGGCTGCCGCTGCCGGGGTACCAGTGCTTCGGGCTCGGCAAGGCCGCCGCGAGCTGAGCCGCCTCGTGGGAC
>DATMZM010000240.1:0-7188 GCA_035607445.1 Thermoanaerobaculia bacterium
AGCGGAAGAAAATCGATTGAAACCGGCCGGGAATCAATTGTTTTCGGCCGCCGATCGGCCCGGAGCGGCCGGAAATCGGTCCGCGGCGAGGGAACATCGACCCGCGACGGCTGGGAATCGACCGGCAGGCGCCGGTGGGCGCCCGTCAGGAGCCACTTTGCTTCCGGGAATCAAACTTCGAAGATGAACGCCAGAGCCGCGCCGCGAGCGGCGTTGATCACGCCGCTGCCGCGGCCGCGCGGCATGATCCTGAGGAAGCCGCCGCCGTAGATGTCGCCGAAGCAGAACGTGCCCCAGACCGTGTCGTGGAGGTCGGAGCCGGCCTCGCCCGCCTGATACAAGTAGGGTCGCGAGTCGATGTGCTCCTGGACGACCCAGCCGCCGTTCGCCGCCGCCGAACGAACGCATTGCTCCCACTCCTCCGGCGCCGTCGAGCGCCCGACGTAGACGCCCTCTCCTTGGGATCCAAGGTTGGGCTTGAGCACGAACTCGCCCTGCCGCGCGACGAGCAGGTCGAGGAGAGACGTCGCCTCGCCGCGGAACGTCGTCTCACCCGCCGTCACGTCCCGACTCCAGGGAATGTGGGCGCGGATCAAGGCCCGCTCGTCGTCGCTGAAGCGGGCTGACCCTTCGTGCTCGGACAGCAGGGCGAGCACGCGCTTGCTGCCCATGAACTGTGACAACGGCCCGTTGAAAAGGCAGATCTTGTCGGCCTTGAAGCAGCGGTAGACGGACGCCGACGTCACCTCCTGCGTGTACTCCACGACGGCGTGGACCTGTGTGTCCCCGTGGTAGAGCCGCCCGCCCTTGCCGGTGAGGCCGTCCGGGTAGGAGCACAGCACCAGCTTGCCGCACGGGCTCGCCCCGTTTGAACGGAGCGCCGCCGAGTAGACCTCGTTGAGGCTGCGCGTCGATTCCTCGGTGGCCGGCAGCAGCCACGAATCGACGACCAGGGCGGTGTTCAGCTCACCGCCCTCGCAGATCGCGGCGCGGCGGCTCTCTTCGGCGACGTGGTGGAAGAGGATCCGCCACGGATCGCGGTGCCGCGGCGCGATCCCTTCGCGCTCGAAGAAACGCGCGATCGACGGATTTCTGCGGCAGACCTCTTCGAAGAAGCGCAGCTGCCAGCCGCCGAGGTTGGCGCTGAGGTTGACCTCGACGCACTTCAATCCGGTGTCGGAATCTACGAGGTCACAGCGCGCGAGGCTGCTCTCGATACCGCTCGGCGGCTCGAGGATGAGCGTCACCCAATCCTCATTGACGCCGTAGAAGCTCGAGATCCGCCGGGGATCGCCGTCGAAGATGCGTTCCGGAACGCTCCGGAAGAGTTTCGTGATCGCGATCGTCGCGCGCTCGATCTCCTCGAGCTTCCGCCGGTCGACGAGGACCGGCCAAGTCTGCAGCTTGTAGGTGTACAGCTGCACCCAGGCGGGCAGGTCCGCGGCGGCGTAGTCCAGCCGGCGCGCGGCATCGGGGTGCGCCGCGACGTAGTCCAGAAACTTGCTGGCCGCCTCGGAAAGGTCGACGGCCGTTGCGCGCGCTTCCTCCGGAATGGCCATGGCTCCGGGTCCCGATGGAGTCCTCAATGCATGGACGACGAGGACGACGAGTATAGCGACATCCCCCCGACGCGTCGCATCGGGCCGCGAGCTCGGTCGCGGTCTCGTTCGTCTCCCCGCTTCCCGCCGTCGTCCGGACGGCGCTTCGGTCACCGCCGCAGGTACGTCTCCGCCCCCACGACCTCGGGATCGAGCGCGAACTCCCAGAGGTCGAGGCCGCCGAAGAGGGCTTTCACCCGCTCGCAGCCGGCCTCCTGCATGTGGCGCGCGCCGTCGATCGCGAGGCTGCCGTCGTCGTCGAAGAGGACGACGTCGCGGTCGTCGGGCGGCGACCAGTCCGGTCCCGGGTAGGGGATCGCTCCCGCGAGGGTGCGGGCGCCCGGCTCGGGCCGGACGTCGACGAGGAGCGGCGGATCGCCCTCTTGCAGGCGGCGGAAGACGTGGTAGGGCGAGATCTCGAGGATCGGGTCGAACTGGACGACCGGCGTGCCGTCGTCGTCGCCGAGGAAGCGGGTCGGCATCGGCCGGAATGCTAGCACCCGGCGGCCGGAGCCGCCGGGCGGGCCGATCTCTACAGCAGCTTCGACTCGTGATCCGCCCAGACCAGGCCGGACATCACCTTGGGCAGGAAGCGGGTCGACTTCGGCGGCAGCATCTCGCCCTCCTCGATCGCGGCGGCGAAGGCCGCGGGGGTCATCGGCGGCAGCCAGATGCCGGTGCCCGCCTCGCCGCTCGCGACCATCGCCCAGAGGGCGTCGGGATCGGAGCGGTAGATCGTGGTGCCGTCGACCGCCGCTTCCGGCGGCAGGCCGAGCGCCGGGTAGACGAGCTCGTGGAGGAGGGAGACGGCGATCCGGCGGGCTCCCGGCGAAAGATGTTCCGGGGCGCGGCCGGGGTCGAGCGTCCAGATCTCGGCCGGCCGCTCCGGGATCCGGAAGCCCACCGCGGTCGAGCCCGCGGCGGCGACGGCCTGGGCGAGCTCGTCGCCGCTCGCGACCCGTGCCTCGCGCCGCTCGGCACCCGTGGCCGCGGCGACCGCGTCGAGGTCGATCTCCTGGCGCAGCGCCCGATGGATCGGGTCGATCGTGAGCGCGGGCGAGGAGAGGCTGGTGACGATCGCGAGCTTCGAGGCCGCCGCCGTGCCGGGTGCCGCGCCGTGGCTCTTCGCGAACAGGCCGGCCACCTTGTAGCGATGATGGCCGTCGGCGATCGCGGAGGGTCCGGCGGTCGCCTCCTGGTAGAGCCGGATGCGCGCCGGGTCGCCGACCCGGAACAGGAGATGACGGTGGCCGTCCGGGTCGTGATGGTCGACCCGCGGCGTCCGGCCCGCGACGTCCTCGGCCACCAGGGCGTCGAGCCGGCCGCCGTCCTCGGAGAGCAGGAGCGCCGGCTCGAGATCGACGCGGGTGGCCTCGAGGAGCGCGATGCGATCGGCGATCGCCTTTTCGAGCGTCTGCTCGTGCGGCCGGATGGTCGCCGAGTCCGCGATCTCGACGAGGCCGGCCACGCCGAGCCTCCGCCCACCGCCGGCGAGCTCGATGACGTAGGGGTAGAGGGCGGGCGATGCGTCGCGCACGATGCCGCCGCTCGCGAGCCAGCGGCGATGGAGAGCGGCGGCGTGGGCGTAAGGGTCATCGCCGCCCTCGGCCACGGGGCAGGTCAGGTGGACGAACTGGAACGGCGACTCCGCCTGATAGCGGTCGCGGAGCGCCGGGTTGACCTGGTCGTAGGGGAGCGCGGCGAGCGGGCCGGGATCTCCGGCCGGCGCGCCGTAGCGAAGCCCCTCGAAAGCGTGTAGCTGCATGGTTCCTCCGGTTGGGTACGGCACGAAAGCGCGGATTCTAACCTTCCGGCGCCGTCGCGGGCCGGTCCCGATCGACCGCCCTGGCCGGAGCGGCCTGGAGCTTGCAAAAAGAGGGTCCGGATCGGAGCGGCAAAGGGGGATTCGGGGAGATTTTGGCTCCCGCGGGAACAAAATCGATCCATAGCTGGTTTGCTATAGTCAAATTTCGACACTCGCGGAGACCGCTTTTGTCGCCCGCCGTTCGAACGGAGATTCCCGAATGCTCCATTCCCTCGCTCGCCGCCTCCGGAGCCGCCGTTCCCCGGCGCTCCTCGCGATCTTCGTCCTCGGGCTCGCCGTGGCCGCGCCGGCCGCCGCGGCGCCCCCTTCAGAACCGATCCTGACCCTCGTCGCCGCGCCGATCCCGGGCGAGGCGATCGAGGCCGCGAACGGCGCCGCGGCGGAAGTCTTCACCTTCGCGGACGGGCTCGCCGCGACGCTCGCCGCGACCCGCCTCGACCAACCGATCCGGATCCAGGCGTTTCCGGTCGGTCCGACGGAGCGCGCAGACGTGATCGTCTCGCGCCACGACGTCTACGCCCCCGACGCCAAGATCTACGCGGTCGAGGGAGGGACCCGGAGGGAGGTGCCGCGCTCGCGCTGGGTCTTCTTCCAAGGCGAGGCGGAAGGGGATGGGGATCTCCGGGTCTTCCTCGCGATCGACCCCGACGCCGGCGCGATCCGGGGCTTCGCCCACGGTCCGCGCGGTACCTACGACTTCCAGCCTTATCCGGATGCCGGCCTCTCCCGGACGCTGATCGCGCCGCCGGAGTTCTTCGAGGTGGCGGCGGGCAAGGACCGGCCGTCCTGGTCGTGCGGAGCGGAGGAGGGAGCGGCGTTCCTGGCGCCGCCCCGGGCCGGATCCGAAGGCGGGCAGAACAAGGCGATCACCGCGCTCCACCAGATCACCGTCGCGGTCGACACCGACAACGAGTTCATGGCGATCAAGGCGTGCACCAGCCCGGGAGTCAATTGCAACAACGCGACCGTGGCGACGAACTACCTCGCGAGCCTGGTCGCGGCGATGAGCGCGATCTACGAGCGCGACCTCCTGGTCCGGCTGGTCGAGGGGACGACGATCCTGCGCGTCTCGACGACGGCCGACCCGTACGCGCAGAACTCGAACGGCAACGCGAGCTCGAACGAGCTCTCGGAGTTCTCGAACTACTGGAGCGCCAACCAGGGCGGGGTCAGCCGCGGCCTCGCGATGATGATCTCGGGCAAGCAGCCGCAGAGCAACGCGGCCTCCGGCATCGCCTGGATCAGCGGCCTGTGCAGCACCAACGTCGGCTACAGCTTCAGCAAGGTGTTCGGGCCGGCTTTCGCGGTCTCGAACGACGCCAAGCTGGTCGGCCACGAGCTGGGCCACAACTTCGGCTCGCCGCACACCCATTGCTACAACCCGCCGATCGACAACTGCTTCAACGGCGAGGGCGGTTGCTACTCCGGGGCGACGAGCTGCCCGGTGGCGGCGACGATCAACGGCGTCACCAACGTCCGCGGCACGATCATGAGCTACTGCCATCTGCTCGGCGGCTGCACGGCCTCGTCGGTCTTCCATCCCGCCTCGATCGCCCTGATCGCGCCGATCGTCCAGAGCAAGGTCAACGTCTGCATCTTTCCCGTCGCGACCGGGCCGGCGGTGGCCGCGGTGGCGCCCAAGTCCGGCCCGGCCGCCGGCGGCACCACCGTGACGATCACGGGCACGGGCTTCCTGGCCGGCGCCACGGTCACCGTCGGCGGCGCTGCCGCGACCTCGGTCGTGGTGCTCGGCCCGACCACCATCACGGCGGTCACGCCGGCGCGGCCGACCGGCAAGGCGGCGGTCCAGGTCACGAACCCGGGCGGCTCGCCCGTGACGCTCAACGACGCCTTCTTCTACATGCCGGCGGATGCGCCGCGGAGCTTCTTCACGGTCAGCCCGTGCCGCGTCCTCGACACGCGCAACGCCGGGGCCGGCGGCGCGCTCGCGAGCCTCTCGACGCGGCTGGTCCAGGTGACCGGCCTGTGCGGCGTGCCGGCCTCGGCGAAGGCGATCTCGGCGAACGTCTCGGTCGTCACCGCGGGCGGCGGCGGCTTCTTCGGCGCGTTTCCGGGCAACGGCTTCCCGCTCGGGACGACGACGATCAGCTTCTCGGCCGGCCAGACCCGGACCAACAACGCGATGATCCTGCTCGCGACGGACGGCACGGGCACCGTGCTCTTCCAGAACGGAGCGGCGGCCGCGGCTCACCTGGTGCTCGACGTCAACGGGTATTTCCAGTAGGCGGGCTACACCTCGACGAAGCGGAAACCGTGCGGAGCGCGGGCGTCCTGGATCGCGCGGGAGATCTCGCGCGGAGAGGGCGGATCGCCGGGGATCGGCGCGAGCGCGAGCCAGTGGACGAAGATCCGGCCGGCGACGACCTCGACGGTGAGCCCGGCCTCCTCGGCGGTCCGGGGTTCGGCGTGGCGGTCCTCCGCCTCGGCCTCGGCCTCGAGCGCCGCGCGGACCTCCGGGGCGAGGGGGCTCGGCTGGAAGAACGTGAGGGAGGCGGCCTCGTAGGCGAGCGCCGCGAGGTGCCAGGGAAAGCCTTCCGCCCCGGCGGGATCCCCCTCCGCCGCTTCCGCCCGGCCGGGAATGAAAGCGCGGGCGCCGCCGAAGAGCCGCAGCTCGGCCCCGCGCGGTGACTCCGGCGCGCGCGGAGGTCCGGGCTCCGTCGGCCGTTCGCGGGAGGCGTGGCGCCGCGCCCGGCGCACCAAGTGGACGAGGATCGAGAACGCCCCCGGATCCTCTTCCGCCCGGGCGGCGATGGCCGCGAACACCCGGGAGCGGATCCAGGCTCCCGCGGGCAGGCTCTCCGCCTGCCGGATCGACCGGAGGCGCTCGACCGTCGTCCCGAAGTCCTGCCGGCGCTCGAGGGAGAGCTGCGCCGCGCCCGCTTCGAGCAAGGCATCCATCGCGCGCCCGGAGTCTCCCGCCCGCGAGGCGGTCTCGGCCGCCCGCTCGAAGGCGGCGAGAGCCGCCTGCACCCTTCCCGCTTCGAGCGCTCGGTCGCCCTCGGCGAGCCAGAGGTCGGCCGCCTCCCGGGCGCCGAGCGGGCGCGCTCCGGCAGGCGGAGGCAGGGTAGGCCTGGACCGGCGGGCTGCCATG
Source organism: Thermoanaerobaculia bacterium (assembly GCA_035607445.1). GTDB lineage: Bacteria > Acidobacteriota > Thermoanaerobaculia > Multivoradales > UBA5704 > DASYKS01. The sequence continues at coordinate 6,536 of DATMZM010000240.1, forward strand.
GCCGGCGAGCGTAGGTCGAGGCGGCCGCTCGCGGCTCGATTCCGAGCGAAATCTCAAGGGCGAGCCTCGGGATGCGCGAAATGGTGCGGCGTTCCATTTCGAGTGCGACCGGAGCGATGCCTCTTCCGGAAAAACGGCTCTCTTCGGCGTGCCGGGGGGCGTATTTTCTTGTCTCGCGAAAGGTAGGGTAAGCACTCTATTAGGCATAGAGACCCGACCAATGCCCGAGCCGAACGCTCTCCTCTTGGCGAGCGCTCTCAAGCTGCTCCGCACTCTTCTCGAGTGGGATCAGGGGGCGCTCGCCCGGGCCGCGGGTGTCGACCGGAGCACGGTCCGGCGATGGGAGGCGGGCGACGTCGCTCTGGATCGCGAGCGGCTCGAGGCCCTCGCCACCCGGATGGGAGCGACGCCCGCCCAGGTCGCCGCCGCGGTGGCCTTCGCAGAGGCCCGAGCCGCTCGCGAGCTGGAAGAAGGAGGCACCTGCGGGCCGACCGCCGCGGATCCTCGCCGGGAGCTGGCCGAGCAGGCGGTCTGCGCGGCGGACGGGGAGCTGCGGAGGTTCCTCGAAGCGACGCGGCGGGCGGCCGACCGTGCCGCCGAGCGGGAAGAGGCCGCGGCGAGGTGGCGAGAGCTGCGGGAGCTGCCGCAGGAGG
>DATMZM010000310.1:0-8094 GCA_035607445.1 Thermoanaerobaculia bacterium
CCTGAAAATCGGTCGCGGCGCGAACGATTTCCAGGGTGAACGGCGCTTTTCAGGCCCGGCTGTCCCAGAGCACGTCGGCCACGCCGCGACGGTGGTTCTCCGCGCGCGCCAGGACGAACAGGGCGTCCGAGAGGCGGTTCAGGTAGCGGACAGTCCAGGGGCCGACCGGCTCTTCGCGCGCCAAGGCGACGAGATCGCGCTCGGCGCGGCGGCAGACGGTGCGGGCGACGTGGAGGTGGGCGGCGCCGGGCGCTCCGCCCGGGAGGATGAAGTTCTGGAGCGGACCGAGCTCTTCGGTCAGACGGTCCATCAACGCCTCGAGCGCCGCCACGTGCCGCTCTTCGATCACCGGCACCGGGAACCGGGCCTTGTCCTCTTCCAGGATGCAGAGATCGGAGCCGAGGTGGAAGAGCTCGTTCTGGACGCGCGCCAGCTCGGCGGCGAGATCCGGGTCGAGTCCTGCCGCGATCGCGACGCCGATCGCCGAGCTCAGCTCGTCGACCGTGCCGTAGGCGCTGATCCGCGGGGAATCCTTGGGCAGCCGCTGGCCGCCGCCGAGGGCGGTCGTTCCGTCGTCGCCGGTGCGGGTGTAGACGCGGGTGATCCGGGGCATGGCGGCACAACGTAACACAGAGGTAGGGGCGGGGTTCCCCCGCCCCTACAGGATGTCCGTGGCCCTCTAGAACTGCGAGGTCCAGCTCAACCGCACGCTGCGCGCCGGCAGCCGGTAATACTGGGCGTCGCCGAGCTCGCTCTCGGCCACCGGGGGCCGCTCGTCGCTCAGGTTCTGGCCGTCGAGCACGATCGAGCCCTTGGCGAAGCGGTAGCCGATCCCGGCGGCCCAGGTGGTATAGGACTTCTGGAGCGCGGTGTTGCGCTGGTTCAGGAACTGGTCGCCGACGTAGCTCAACAGCCCCCAGGCCTGGAGGCCCGAGGCCGGCGCGTAGATCAGGCCGGTGCGGCCTTCCTCCTTCGGCGACAGCTCGAGCCGGTTGCCCCGCAGCTGCCGAGGGGAACCGTCGAACTCGCGCAGGAAATCGGTGAAGACCGCGTCGTGGTAGGAGACCGCCACCTGCCACTTGAGGTCGTCCGCGACCTCGACGCCGACCTCGAGCTCCGCCCCCTTGAGCCGCTCGCCGCCGGCGTTGATCAGCTTGGGCGAGCCGTCGACGAGCTGGGACAAGACCAGGTTCCTGAAATCGAGCTGGAACACCGAGAAGTCGGCGTCCACCTTGCCGCCGAGGAAGCGCCCCTTGGCGCCCGCCTCGTAGGATTTCGCCGTCTCGGGCTTGAGGATCTCCGGCTCCGCCTCGGGGCCGAAGTCGATCGCCGCCGGCTTGAAGCTGTTGCGGTAGTCGGCGTAGAGCCAGACCGCGCTGTCGCCGGCCGACCAGGCCTGCCAGTTGATGCCGAGGCTGCCGGTCCCGCGCGTCGTGGTCAGCTTGTCGCTGCCCTCCTCGCCTTCCTCCGGATCGGCCAGCTCGTGCTCGCTCGCCTCGCGGTCCTCGACCGTGCGGTTGAGGCGGAGGCCGATGTCGATGCGGACCGTCGGCGTCGGGCTCCACTCGGCCTGGCCGTAGAGGCCGGTGAAGTTGCGCTCGTCGTCGAGATCGAATGCCCCCTCGCTCGGATGGCTCGAGCCGCTGTCGACGTTCTTGCCGTCGAGCGACGCGAAGTAGTCGAAATCGCCCGAATCGGCCTTGGCCTTGCCGTAGAGGTGGTCGAGGCCGAAAACGAGCTGGAGCGCCGTGCCGGCCTTCCAGGCGACGTGGCTGTCGAAGTAGACGTCGTCGACCGTCAGATCCTGGCGGAAGCCGTGAGAGTTCGGGTCGGTGTTCGAGAGGTCGACGAGGAAACCGCGCAGCGAGTCGCGCGTCGAGTGGGTGAACGAGAGCGTCGTCGACCACGAACCGCCGGCGAGCGTGCGGTCGTAACCGCCGACCAGATGGAGCCGGTCCTCGTCGATCTTCGCGCCGCGCGGATTGTGGTTGGCGTCGAGCGGCACGAGCGTCGTCAAAGCCGGGCCTTCGCGCGGGTGCGGGCTCGCCGGATCCTGGCGGACGGTCGAGCCGTCGAAGTCGAGCCGGAACTGGCCGCCGCCGAGATCCGCCGCGCCGCGATAGAGCAGGTGGCCGCGATCGACGCCGGTGTGGTCGTCCTTGAATCCGCGCTTCTCGATGCTCGCCGAGAGCGACTGCTTCCAGGCGCCGGATTGCGGCAGGGCCAGGGAGACGTCCGCCCCGCCGCTGCTGTAATTGCCGCCGTAGACCCGCACCGAGCGTCCGGGCGCGCCGGCCGCGCGATGGATGACGTGGATCACGCCGACGAACGAGGTCGCGCCGTAGAGCACCGGGGCCGCTCCGCGCACGATCTCGATCCGGTCGAGGTTGGTGAAGTCGAGGTGGTTCAACGCGGGGTTGAAAGCTCCGCCCCAGGGCACGCCGTCGACCACCAGCAGGAAGGCGTCGAACTCGCGGAGGCCCCAGAACTGCGGCACCGAACCGGCCGGACCGCCATCGCCGCCGGGCACCGCGGAGACGCCGGCCACGAGGGCGAGCGCCGAGGTGAGATCCGTGGCGCCGCGCGCCGCCAGATCGTCCCCTTTGAGAATGGTGATGGAGGCCGGCACGACCTCGACGTCCTCCGGCAGGCGGGTCGCGGTGACCTGGATTCCCTCGCTCACCGTCGGGAGCTGCTGGTCCGGCGGCGTCGCGTCCGACTGGGCGAAGGCGTAGGGTGAGGCGGTGAGGCCCGAAACGGCGAGAGCCAGCAACGGCGCGAGCCGTCGAAATCCGAACGATCGCATGAGTCATCTCTCCTTTGACGAAAAAGTCCATACCGGACCGCGCGGGCTTCGCGCGATCCGGACCTCGTTTCTTCCGGTTCGCTGCCGAATCTCTTCCGGATCCGCGGGGTGAGAGAAACCTATTCGTTGCGGCGCTTGCCGAGCGTCAGGACGTCGAGCGCGGCAGGCGAGATCGTGCTCGCGCGCACGGAGGGCTGCTGCGGGGTCAGGCTTTCGTGAGCGACAGCTCGCGGCGGCGCGAGGCCCGGCACGGAGGTGTCGCTCTCGGCCCAGGCCTCGGCCGGATCGAAGCCTTCCCAGACGGCCGCCGGCTGAAGACCCGAGGGAATCGCGACCACCCAGCGCTGGCCGACGCCCCGCCGGTTGCCTTCGATCCAGGCGACGACGCCCGGTCCGCCGGGCCGGGCGGCCTCGCCCGGCGTCCAGGCGAACGAGGCGATCCCCGGGAACGCGCTCCAGGGGCCGCCGGAAATCCGGAACTTGACCGGCAGCTCGAAGATCATCTCGCGTTGCTCGTCGCCGAAGCGCAGCAGGAGGCGGGCGTCGTCCGTCGGGACGACGGGAACCAGAAAGCGCAGGCGCTGCACGTCGACGTCGAGGTGCGGCGTGATGCGGAGAGGGTACGAAGCGCCGCCGTCGACCGAGAGGAACGCCTCCCATTCGACGATCCCCGCCTCGCGGGCCCAGGCGCTTCCGCCGCGCCATGCGAGCGACGCCTCCTCGCCCGCGCGCAAAACCTCCCCGTCGCGCGGCGCTTCGAGCACGATGGGCGCGGGCAGAGCGGCGCCCGCTGCCGCGGCAGAGAGTCCGAGCGCGAGGAGGAACGCGACGTGGCGAAGCATCGAGATCGGACACCTCAGGCTTACGCGCGGCGAGAGGAGCCGCCCGGCGACCAAGGCCGCGGAAGCCTAGATCACTTCGGCCACGAGGCCGTTCGCGCCGCTCGGCGGGCGAGCTCGCGCCGCTCGGCGACGGTCATCGGCGATTTATCGGACCGCCCCTTCCCCGCGAGCTTGCTGATGACGTCATGGACGTCGACGGGTTCGGATGCCTGCTTGGCAGGCTTGGGCTTCGCGGACACAGGGGAGCGCTTGACTCCCGCTTTGGCTGGCTTCGGCATGGGGAAATCATGCCACAGGGTTCGTTCCAGCGGAAGCCCGTCAACGCATCTTCAAGTCGGAGAAATTGCGCTATAGCAGGCGTTTCGTGCGATCTAGGAGCAAAGAGCCCGCCGCAAGAGGCCTCGCGCTCGGAGCGCGCACCCTTCCCAAGGGTAGACTTTGCGCGATGAGCGTTCGTCTCGACAAATGGCTCCAGGTGGCCCGCGTCTTCAAGACGCGGACCGCCGCCACGCACGCCTGCACTCTCGGCCGGGTGGCCGTCAACGGCCAGGGCTCGAAGCCCCACCGGGCTCTCGCCCTCGGCGATCGCGTCGAGGTCGCGCAGGGCGATTGGCAACGGGTGCTGATCGTGCGGGAGCTCGCCGATCGGCCGCTGCCCAAAGCCGAGGCGGCCCGCCTGTTCGAAGACCTGAGCCCGCCCCGCCCCGAGCTGGATCCGATCCAGCGCCTCCTGCGCCGCCCGCCCTCCCGGCGCGCGGCGGGAACGGGCCGGCCGACGAAGCGCGATCGGCGCGAGATCGAGCGTTGGGAAGGCGGGGAGGGCGGGAACGGCGACGAGGGGTGAGCCGATCGCCGATCCCCTGGCCAGGTCGCCTGAAGGCGTCTATTCGCCGAGGAATTCGCCGACCGGCGCCAAGACCGGCACCCGATCGCAGAGGATCTTGAACACGACGGTGATCGGAACGGCGAGGATCGCGCCCGCGATCCCCCAGAGCCAGGTCCAGAAGGTGAGGCTCAGGAAGATCACCACCGGGTTGAGCGTCAGGCGGCGGCCGAGGATCAGCGGCGAGACGAAGTAGGCCTCGGTGACGTTCAGGACCAGGAACGCCCCGGCGGGCAGCAGCGCGTGCGGCAGGGAATTGAACGTCAGGAATCCCACGAAGAGGAAGACCAGGTAGCACAGGCCGGCGCCGAGGTAGGGGATGTAGTTGGCGACCGCGACCATCACGCCCCAGAGCACCGGGTTCGGCAGGCCGATCCACCACATGGCGAGGCCGGTGGCGGTTCCGAGGCCGAGGTTGATGAAGGTCACCGTCGTCAGATAGGTCGAGACCTCGCTCTGCAGCACGCGCACGATCTCCGCAGCCTGCTTCTTCTGCCCCGCGCTCGGCATCACCTTGATCAGCTTGCGCAGGAACAGGTCGCCCGAGGCGAGCAGGAAGAAGATGAGGATGCACATGATCGCCGACCCCGCGACGATGTCGGTCGCCTGGCCGGCGAGCCAGCTGCCGAGCGAGGGCTGCTGGACCGCCACGGCGGGCCGGGTCCCGGACGGCGAGGCGACCTGGGCCATCTTCGCCACCGACTCGGTCGCCTTACCGAGCGTCTGCACGGGCCTTTTCAGCTCGCGCAGGCGCAGCTCGACCTTCCTGAGGCTCTGCGGCGCCTTCGCGATCCAGTCGTACGCCGGCTGGGAGAGCTGGTAGATCCCGAAGCCGAGGCCGCCCAAGAGGGCGAGCAGGAGGACCGCCGCGCCGAGCGGCTCGGGCACGCGCAGGCCGCGCTTCAAGCCGCGAACGATGGGCTCGAGCAGGAGGGTGATCAAGCCCGCGAGGACGATCGGCAGCAGGAACGAGCGGGTGAAGAAGAGGGTGTAGAAGGCGGCGAGCAGGAAGAGGCCGGTGAGCGGACCGTTGCGCACCCCGAACGCCCGCACGAGCGGATTCGGAGACTCGTCGTTGCCACCGGCAGGCGTCTCGGATCGCTCTCGCTCGACGGGATCTGAGGGTTCGACAGGCAAGGCAGGCGTCCGTTCCGGGCGGGACTCTAACAGGTTCACTCGGCGCTCTCCTCGGCTCCGTCCTCGAACAGCTCGAGCTGGGATGATCCGCCGCCGGCGACCAGGCTCGAAAGGGTGACGCCGAGGAGGCGGACCGGCCGGCGGTCGGCTTCCGTCGCGCCGCGCAGGAGGTCGCGGGCGGCGCGGAAGATCGTCCGCGTCTCGCAGGTCGGCCAGGCCAGGGTGCGGGCGCGGGTGAGGGTGGTGAAATCCGAGTAGCGCACCTTGAGCGTCACCGTGCAGCCTGCGATGCCGCGGCGCTCCAAGGCGGTCGCCACTTCCTCCGCCATCCGCTCGATCTCGCGCTCCATCGGCGCGAGGCCGACGAGGTCCTCGACGTAGGTGTTCTCGGTGCCGAGGCTCTTCCTCTCCTGGTGGGTCTCGACCGGCCGCTCGTCGATGCCGCGCGCGAACTCCCAGAGCAAGCGGCCGTGGCGGCCGAAGCGCTCGGCGAGGTCGTCGACCTCGCGCGCCCGCAGGTCGGCCACGGTCGCGATGCCCATCGCGGCGAGCGCCTTTTCGGTCGCGGGGCCGACGCCGTGGAGCCGGCGGACGGGGAGGGGATCGAGGAACTGCTGCACGCGGGGTGGCGGAACGACCGTGAGCCCGTCCGGCTTCTTGAAATCGGAGGCGATCTTCGCCACCAGCCGGCTCGGCCCGACCCCGACGGAAACGGTGAGCCCGCGCTCTTCGCGCACCCGGCGGCGGATCTCCTTGGCGGCGGCCGTCGCGGTCCCCCACGGCTCCAGCCGGCCGGTCAGGTCGAGGTACGCCTCGTCGATCGAGACCGGCTGGACGATCGGCGTCATCTCGCGATAGATGGCGAAGATCTTCTCGGATTCCTTGCGGTAGCGGCCGAAGTCGGGCGGCAGGAAGATCGCGGCCGGACAGAGGCGGATCGCGCGCGACGAGGGCATCGCCGAGTGGACGCCGAACTTCCTGACCTCGTAGCTCGCCGCCGCGACCACCCCTCGCGCCTCGGGCCGGCCGCCGACGATCACCGGCTTGCCGCGCAACGAGGGATCGTCGCGCATGTGGACCGCGGCATAGAAGCAGTCGAGGTCGCAGTGCAGGATGCGGCGGTCGATGATCTCGGGCTCGGTCACGGGCGGCCTGGGCAACCCCCCGCGCACGCCGGGGGTTGCCACAGACTTTACGCCGCGATGCCGCCTGGACTCAACCCCGCTCGGAAGAGCCTCGCGGGGCGGATGTCCAGGCCTACCCGCCCGCCCCGCCTCCCGCGTGGATCCCGCCCTCCGTCTGGGCGCGCGGGTCGAGAGCCTCGCGCAGCTCGTCCTCGGGCAGCACGCCCCGCTCGCGGCAGATCTCGCGCACTGTCTTGCCGGTCTTGACGGATTCCTTCGCGATCTCCGCCGCCGCGTCGTAGCCGATCTTGGGCACGAGCGCGGTGACCATGGCGAGCGATTTCTCGACCAGCTCCTCGCAGCGCACGCGGTTCGCGACGATGTCCTCGACGCACCGCTCGGCGAGCAGCTTCGCGGCGTTCGCCAGGATCTCGATCGACTGCAGTAGGTTGTAGGCGATCACCGGCATCATGACGTTGAGCTCGAAGTTCCCGCCCATGCCGCCGATCGTGATCGCCGCGTCGTTGCCGATCACCTGCGCGGCCACCATGAGGACCATCTCGGGGATCACCGGGTTGACCTTGCCGGGCATGATCGAGCTGCCCGGCTGGAGGCTCGGCAGCGAGATCTCGCCGATCCCGCAGCGCGGCCCGGAGGCCAGCCAGCGCAGGTCGTTCGCGATCTTCGCGAGCGACGCGGCGATCGTCTTGAGCGCGCCCGAGGTCTCGACCGCGGCGTCCTTGCCCCCCATCGCTTCGAACTTGTTCGGCGCCGGCACGAACGGATGACCGGTCGCCGTGGCGAGCCGCGCGATGACCTGGGGAGCGAAGTCGGGCGGCGCGTTCAAGCCCGTGCCGACCGCCGTGCCGCCGAGCGCCAGCTCGGCGAGCCGGGGCTTGACGGAAGCGATGCGATCGATCCCGTAGCGGACCTGCTGCGCGTAGCCCGAGAAGTCCTGGCCGAGGCGGACCGGAACGGCATCCTGAAGGTGGGTCCGGCCGATCTTGACCACGTCGTCGAACTCCGCGGCCTTCTTCGCCAGGGCCTCGGCCAGGCTTTGGAGCGCGGGCTCGAGGTCCTCGACCAGCCCGGAGTAGGCCGAGACGTGGATCGCGGTCGGGATGACGTCGTTGCTCGACTGGCTGGCGTTGACGTGGTCGTTCGGATGCACCGGCGCCTTCGAGCCGAGCTTGCCGCCCAGGCTCTCGATCGCCCGATTCGAGATCACCTCGTTCGCGTTCATGTTCGTCGAGGTGCCCGAGCCGGTCTGGAAGACGTCGAGCGGGAAATGCTCGTCGAGCT
>DATMZM010000297.1:0-12153 GCA_035607445.1 Thermoanaerobaculia bacterium
CTCTCTATCGCCGCTCGCTCGACGACCCGGAGGGGTTCTGGCTCGAGCAGGCCGCGACGCTCGACTGGTTCGCTCCGCCGCGCTCCGCCGGGCAGTGGGATTTCGCCTCCGCGGACTTCTCCTGGTTCTCGGGCGGCAAGCTGAACGTCGCCTACAACTGCGTCGACCGCCACGCCGCGGCGACCCCCGACAAGACGGCGATCATCTGGGCGGCCGACGAGCCCGGCGAATACCGGCGGATCTCCTACCGCGAGGTCTTGCAGAACGTCGGCCGGATGGCGAACGTCCTGCTCCATCACGGCGTCCGGAAGGGCGACCGCGTCTGCATCTACCTGCCGATGATCCCCGAGCTCGCCTACTCGATGCTCGCCTGTGCGCGGATCGGCGCGGTGCACTCGGTCGTCTTCGCCGGCTTCTCGGCCGAGTCGCTGCGCGACCGGATCCTCGACGCCGGCTGCAAGGTGGTGCTGACGGCGAACGAGGGGCTGCGCGGCGGCCGGCGGATCCACCTCAAGCGGACGGTCGACCAAGCGGTCGACGGGCTCTCGATGGTCGAAAAGGTGCTCGTCGCGCGGCGGACCGACGCCGAGGTCTCGATGCACGACGGGCGCGACCTCTGGCTCGAGGACGAGCTCGCCCGCCAGCGGCCGACGGCGCCGCTCGAGTGGGTCGACGCGGAGGATCCCCTGTTCGTCCTCTATACCTCGGGCTCGACCGGCAAGCCGAAGGGCGTGCTGCACACGACCGGCGGTTATCTGGTCTACGCCGCGTTCACCCACCGGCTGGTGTTCGACCTCCATCCCGACGACGTCTACTGCTGCGCCGCCGACGTCGGCTGGGTCACCGGCCACAGCTACATCGTCTACGGACCGTTGGCGAACGGCACGACCACGGTGATGTTCGAGTCGATCCCGACCTACCCCGACGCCGGCCGCTACTGGCGGATGGTCGACGAGCTGGGCATCAACATCTTCTATACCGCGCCGACCGCCATCCGCGCCATCGCCCGCGCCGGGGACGAGCCGGTCAAGCGTTCTTCGCGGAAGAGTCTGCGCATCCTCGGCTCGGTCGGCGAGCCGATCAACCCCGAGGTCTGGAACTGGTACCACGACGTCGTCGGGGAGGGGCGCTGCGCGGTCGTCGACACCTGGTGGCAGACGGAGACCGGGGGCATCCTGATCACGCCCCTGCCGGGGGCGACCCCCGCCAAGCCGGGATCGGCGACCTTGCCGTTCTTCGGCGTCGAGCCGGTCCTCGTGGACGACGACGGCAATCTGATCCAGGGCGACGGAGTTTCCGGCAATCTTTGCCTGGCCCGTTCGTGGCCCGGCCAGGCGCGCACGATCTACGGCGACCACGAGCGGTTCAAGAAAACCTACTTCACCCAGTTCCCCGGCCTCTACTTCACCGGCGACGGCTGCCGGCGCGACGAGGACGGCTACTACTGGATCACCGGCCGGGTCGACGACGTCCTCAACGTCGCCGGCCACCGCCTGGGCACCGCGGAGATCGAGAGCGCCCTCGTCGCTCACGAGGCTTGCGCCGAGGCCGCCGTGGTCGGCTTCCCTCACGAGATCAAAGGCACCGGCATCTATGCCTACGTCTACGTCAAGCCGGACTTCGAAGGACGGGACCCGGACGAGCTTGCCGGCATGCTCAAGGAAAAGGTCCGCGAGGTGATCGGCGCGATCGCGGCGCCCGACCGGATCCAGGTCGTTGCCGGGCTGCCGAAGACCCGCTCGGGCAAGATCATGCGCCGCATCCTGCGCCAGATCGCCGCCGGCGAGTACGAAAAGCTCGGCGACATCACCACCCTGGCCGACCCGAGCGTGGTCGAAAAGATCGTCGAAGACCACCGGCGCCAGCGGTAGGAAGACGGGTTTCCCCGCGGCGAGCAGGCCACCCGGGATGGGGTATCATCGTCACCGACGGAAATTCGAGGACTCGCCATGCCGTCCCCCGCCGCCCCAGAGCCCAAGGAAAGGATTTCGGTCGATGCTCCGGCATCGGTCGCGAGGGAGCTGCCCACCGACCCGGCGGACCGATCGGAAATCTTGCAGCTGGGTCTCCGGGAGTGGAAGATCCGCAAGGCGCTGGAGGCGTACCTGCGGGGAGAAGGAACCCTCGCCTATGCGGCGCAGCGCGCGGGGGTCTCGCTCTGGGAGATCGGCTCGATCGCCAGAGCGCACGGACTCAAGCCAGCGATCGATCCTCGAGCCCTCGAAAAGGAAATGACGCTCGAGAGCGCCTCTCTCCTGTGATCGTCATTTCGGATGCGGGACCGCTGATCGCGCTGGCGAAGATCGGTTCCCTCCCCGTCATCTTTCAGCTCTCCTCGATGGTTCTGATTCCTCCCGCGGTCTTCGAAGAGACCGTCGTCGCCGGCCTGCGCCTAGGCCTCGCCGATGCGGAGTCCATCTCGTCCTACCACGCCGGCGGGCAGCTGCTCGTCGTCCCGGTGCAACCGACGAGACTCGAGCTACCCGAAGAGGTCGACCCTGGGGAACGGGAAGGGATTCTGCTGGCTCTCCAAGAGCAAGCCGACTGGCTCCTGGTCGACGACTTGCGCGCGCGGGCGGTCGCGGAAGCCATCTTCGCGAGCCAGGGCGTCAAGACCCGGGTTCGCGGCACGCTGGGCCTGCTCGTCGAGGCGTTTCGGCAGGGAGTCCTCACACGCTCAGAGACGATCGAGCGGCTCAGGGCCCTCGAGGCGCATCCCGACATCTGGCTGCACGAGAGCCTCATCCGGTGGGCGATCGACGCCATCTCCCAGACCCGTGACTGACCGAGCGCTGCAAAAGCGACGGCAATCGGCTCCTGTCGGGTTTCCGGCAATCTTTGCCTAGCTTCTCGGTGCCGGTGCCAATGGAAGGCCTGAGACGAGCCGTTTCCGGGCCCTTTCCTCCCCCCAAGATGGCCTTCTGGTCGGGCACCGTTCATGCACAAACGGGAAGCCGACTCCCGCTGCGGGAGCGGACAAAAAGCGTGACGAACAGACTTTAGGCCGGGAGGAATCCCGCAATCCCAGGAGTTTCTGTAGAATCTATGAATATTTCGCCGGCAACCGAACGCCGGCGTCCGTTGCGAGGAGAGAACGTATGAGACGAGCTGCGATCGGGCTCCTTCTGTGCCTGGCCCCCGCCGCCGCTTTCGCCGGAACACAAGCGAACGCGCCGACGGTGACAGGAGAAACGGGGCTGTTTTCCCTCTTTACCGGGCAAACGATTCCCCAAGGCAACTGGTCTTTCGGCCTCTATTACAACAACTGGGACCACCTCATCGACATCGGCGGGCAGCCGCTGGCCACCAACGACGAGCTGAGCTTCGACTGGCATCGGCTGTCCGCGAGCTTCGGCTACGGGCTGACCGACAACCTCGAGGTCAGCGTCATGCTGCCCTACGAGAAGCTCGATTTCGACGAGGGCGATCTGCCGATCGGCGGTCTCGACGGCGAGGGCTTGGGCAACGCCCGCATCGGCGCCAAGTGGCGTCTCTCCGGCGAGCCGGCCGGCGACAGCGCGTTTGCGATCAACGCCTTCCTCGAAGCGCCGACCGGCAACCGCGACGTCGCCAACCGCAAGGTCGGCGTCGGCGTCGGCCTCGATTGGAGCTACGAGAACTGGGTCTTGAACGTCGGCTATCGCGATCCGCGGGAAGACGACGACAACGTCGACACGATGCCCAAAGAGTTCCGGGCGGGCATCGGCTACGCCGGCAGCGTCTCGGACCGTCTCGACTGGATCACCGAGGTCGTCGGCCTGCACTACGACGGCGACGGCCTGATTCCGAAGAACGCCTACGACCTGACTTCCGGCGGCCGGCTCTGGCTCGGCGAAGACCAGGAATGGGCGTTCAACTTCGCGTTGCGCACCGATCTCGCGCAGCTCGACTCGATCGACGAGCACTGCCCGCTCGGCGGCCTGGTCGGGTTGACCTACCTGCCCGGCTTCCGTTCGCGGCCCGAGCCGGAGCCCGAGGTCGTGCCTCCCCCGCCGCCGCCGCCGGTCGAGCCTCCTCCTCCCCCGCCGCCGGTCGTCGAGCCGCCTCCCCCGCCGCCGCCCGCGGCGCCGGCCCCGAAGCCGGAAGAGCGGATCACGGTCAACTTCACGCCGGGGAGCGCTCGCCTGTCGAACATCGCGAAGGCGAAGCTCGACGAGGTCGCCCTCAAGATGAAGCAGGACCCGGACCTCCGCGCCCAGGTGATCGGCTACACCGATCCGAGCGGCTCCGCGGACGCGAATCAGAGGATCAGTGAACAGCGTGCCCAGGCGGTCAAGAACTACCTCGTCACCCGCCACGGCATCGATCCGAGCCGCATCACGACCGAAGGCCGCGGCTCGGCCGAATCGACCGGGAACGCCGCCGAAGATCGCCGCGCCGTCGTCATCCTGACGGTCCAGTAAACGGCCGTCTCGACATCGAGGGGAGCACCGAGGCCCCGCTCCGGCGGGGCCTCTTTTCATCTCCGCCGATTTTTCGGCACGCTCCTCGAGCTCAGCCCGCCGAGCGCAAGGTCTCTCCGCGCAGGGAAGCCACCGCCCCGGCGAGGCCGGCGAGAGCGCCCAGGAGGACCAGCCAGGCCATCTGCTCGGCGCCGAGGAACTCGGCGGCCAGGAGCGAGGGCACGAGGGCGCCGGCCGCCCGCTCGTGGACTCCCCACCAGACGCCGAAGAGAGCGCCGCCGGCGATCAGGCCGCCGAGGAGGCCCTGCAGCAGCCCCTCGGCATAGAACGGCCCGCGGATGAAGAACTCGGTCGCGCCGACCAGGCGCAGGATCGAGATCTCCTCGCCGTGAAGGAACGCGGTGAGCCGGATGACGCTCGCGATCGTGAACACCGCGGCGCCCAGGAGCACGAGCCCGAGCATCAGGCCGACGCCGCGGAGGACGGCGACGATCGCCTGGACCTGGGCCAGCCATTCCCGATCGTCGTCGACGAGGGTGACCCCCGGCCGATGGCGCCAAGCGTCCAACGCGGCGCTTAGATCGCGCCCGTCGCGCGCCTCCTCCCTGAGCTCGAGCTCGAGCGAGGCCGGCAGCGGCTCTTCCGATCCCGAGGAGACGAGGTCGGCGAGGCTCGGAAAGACCTGGCGGAACCGCACCTGCGCCTGTCCGGGCGTCACCGGATGCACCGCGCGCACCCAGGGCTCGGCGGCGGCCAGCTTCGCAAGCGCGGCGAGCTCGGCGCCGGTCGTCTGCGGAGTCAGATAGACCGCGACGCGCGCTTCGCGCTGCCAGCGCGCGACGCTGCCCGAAAGGTTGCGGCTCGCGAGCAGGAAGACGCCGCCCAAGAACAGGCTGACCGCGATCGTGAAGACAGCGAGGAGACTCACCTTCCAGCCGCGGGCGAGGTTCACCGCCGCCTCGCGGAAAAAGTAGCGGACCGCCTGGAACAGGTTCATTCCGCGTCCCGTTCGCCGCCCATCGCAGCTTCCTCAGATGTTCCATCGGCGGCAGGCGCCGCGACCGGCTCCTCCGACTCCTCGCCCTCCCGCTCGTCGTCCCGTTCTCCTTCCCGCTCGCCTTCGGCCGCGAGCCGCAGCTCGGGCAGCTCGGTCCCGTCGACCATCCGGTCCGAGGCGAGGCGACCGCCCTCGAGCGTCAGCACCCGGCCGCCGATGCGCGCGATCGTCTCCCGGTCGTGGGTCGCGAGCAGCACCGTGGTGCCGCGGACGTTGACCTCCAGGAACAGACGCAGGATCTCGCGCGCGAGGTCGGGGTCGAGGTTGCCGGTGGGCTCGTCGGCGATCAGGATGTCCGGCTCGTTGATGAGAGCGCGGGCGATCGCCACCCGCTGCTGCTCGCCGCCGGAGAGCTGGGGTGGGAAGGCGTTCATCCGGTGCGCGAGCCCGACCCGGCGGAGCGCCTTGTAGGCGAGCTTCCGCTGCGTGCGCGCATCCACGCCGAGGATCCGGGGCAGATAGCTCACGTTCTCGAATACGGTCTTGCGCGCGATCAAGCGGAAGTCCTGGAAGACGACGCCGATCGTCCGCCGCAGGTAAGGGATCTTCCGCTGCGGGATCGAGGCGACGTTGCGGCCGTTGACGACGATCTGTCCGCCGGTCGGGATCTCCTCGCGGAAGATCAGGCGCAAGAGGGTGGTCTTGCCGGCGCCGGAGGGGCCGGTCAGGAAGACGAACTGGCCGCGCGGGATGTCGAACGTCAGCTCCAAGAGGGCGGCCTGGCCCCCGGGATAGAGCTTGGAGACGTGGAAGAGTTGGATCACGTCGAGATCACGGGGGCGCCACGCTCAGGCGCCGAGCTCGCGGCGCATCAGCTCGCGCACGCACCGCGGATCGGCGCGGCCGCCCGAACGCTTCATCACCTGGCCGACCAGGAAGCCGAGGACCTGCTCCTTGCCGGCGCGAAATTGAGCGGCCTGCGCCGGCAGCTCCGCGATCACCGCGCGCACCCACGGACCGATCTGCGCGGCATCCGAGATCTGGCCGAGCCCGAGGCGCTCGATCGCCGCCGCCGGCTCCTCGCCGCTCGTCCAGATCGCGGCGAAGACCTCCTTGCCCGCCGAGACGGAGACCCGTCCGCTCTCGACGAGATCGACGAGAGCCGCGAGCCGCGCGGGCGGCGGCGCGGACTCGGGGCCGGCCTTCCTCTCCTTGAGCTCGCGGAGGACCTCGCCCATCACCCAGTTGGCGATCGCCTTCGGTCGATCGATCAAGGCGCCGGGCAGGGCGGCGACCGCCGCCTCGTAGTAGTCCGCGATCGCGCGCGCTCGGGTGAGCACCCGGGCGTCGTCCGGCGAGAGGCCGTACCGCTCCTCGAAGCGGGCGCGCCGCAGCCAGGGCAGCTCGGTCAGGTCGGCCGCGAGCCGGAGGCGCCTCTCGGCCGTCACTACCAAGGGCGGCAGGTCGGGCTCGGGAAAGTACCTGTAGTCGTGCGCCTCCTCCTTGCTCCGGGCCGAGCGCGTCGTGCCGGTTTCGGCGTCGAAGCTGCGGGTCTCCTGGGCCACTCGGCCGCCGGCTTCGAGGACCGCGACCTGGCGCTCGATCTCGTGCTCGATCGCTTTGCCCACGTTCTTGAACGAGTTGACGTTCTTGACCTCGGCCTTGGTGCCGAGCGCGGGATCGCCGACCTTCCGGACGGAGACGTTGGCGTCGCAACGCAGGCTCCCCTCCTCCATCGAGCCGTCGCTCGTGCCGGTGTAGAGGAGCAGCTGATGGAGGGTCTCGAGATAGTCCTGCGCCTCGGCGGCCGAGGCGATGTCGGGGCGCGAGACGATCTCGACGAGCGGCACGCCGCAGCGGTTGAAATCGACCAGCGACGTGCCGTCGAGCCGGCCGCCGCCCGGCGCCTCGTGGAGGAGCTTGCCGGCGTCCTCTTCGAGGTGGAGGCGCTCGATGCGCACGACCTTGTCGGATTGCGCGAGCGGCAGCCGCCCGTCCTCGGCGAGCGGCCGGTCGAACTGGCTGATCTGATAGCCCTTCGGCAGGTCGGGATAGAAGTAGTTCTTGCGCGCGAAGACCGAGCGCTCGCGGACCGTCGCGCCGAGCGCCGTCGCGAGCTCGACGGCCAGGTCCACCGCCCGGCGGTTGACCACCGGCAGGGTCCCGGGATAACCCAGGCAGACCGGACAGACGAGGGTGTTCGGCTCGGCGCCGAAACGGTTCGGGCACCGGCAGAACATCTTGCTCTCGGTCAGCAGCTGGACGTGGACCTCGAGCCCGATGACGGCTTCGTAGGACATCGCGCGGGAGTTTAACCCGAGCGCGCGCGGGCGACTCCGGGCGGGGAACCGGACATCCGGCCGGCCTCGATCCGGCGCTCCGGGGGGGTGGGATATCCTCGCCGGACGGAGCCGACCCCGCGTGCGCGAAAACCTCTCAGCCCTCTGGCCCTTCCTCAAACCCTACCGGCGGAAGCTCTGGGGCGGCCTTGCCGCGATCGTCGCCTCGGTCGCGATCGGCCTCCTCAACCCGATCGTGATCGGCCGCGGGATCGACGCCGTGCGCGCGGGAGCTTCCGGCCGGCAGCTCTCCCTCTACGCCGTTTCGATGCTCGCGATCGCTCTCGCGACCGGCGTCTTCAGCTACCTCCAGCGCATGATCCTCGTCGGCATGAGCCGCGACGTCGAGTTCGACCTGCGCGATCGCTACTTCGCCCAGCTCGAGCGGCAGGCGGCGTCGTTCTTCCAGACCTACCCGACCGGCGACCTGATGGCGCGGGCGACGAACGACCTCCAGGCGGTGCGCATGCTCTGCGGGCCGGCGATCATGTACAGCGTGACGACCGTCCTGGTGGCGATCGGCTCGCTGGCCCTGATGGCGCGGATCCACCTCGGTTTGACCGGCGTCGCGCTCGCGATCATGCCGGTCGTGGCGTTTTCGACCCAGGCGTTCGGCTCCCGCATCCACGCCTACTTCGAGCGCGTCCAGGCGCAGTTCTCCGCCCTCTCGGCGCGCGCCCAGGAGAACCTGGCAGGGGTCCGCGTCGTCCGGGCCTACGCCCAGGAGGCGCGCGAGATCGAGTCGTTCCGCGCCGCCAACGACGCCTACGTCGAGAAGAACCGCCGGCTGATCCGCTGGCAGGCCGCATTCTTTCCGGCGCTCCAGGGGCTCGTCGGCCTCGCCTTCGTCGCCGTGCTGCTCTTCGGTGGCCTCCTCGCCGCGCGGGGCCGGATCACGGTCGGCGAGTTCGTGACCTTCAACTCGTTCCTCGGCCGCATGGTCTGGCCGATGATCGCTCTCGGCTGGGTGATCAACCTGGTGCAGCGCGGCTCGGCCTCTCTCGGCCGCATGCGGACGGTGCTCGAGGCGGTGCCCGCGATCCGCGACGAGCCGCCGCTCGACGAGATCGGCCCGGAAGGGCTCGACGGCGCCGTCCGCTTCCGCGATCTCTCCTTCGCCTACCGCGACGATCTGCCGCCCGCCCTCTCGGGGATCGATGTTTCGGTCGCCGCCGGAACGACCGTCGCGGTCGTCGGCCGGACCGGCTCGGGCAAGAGCACTCTGCTCTCGCTCATCCCGCGGCTGCTCGACCCGCCGTACGGCGCGCTCTTTCTCGACGGTCACGACGTCCGGCGGCTGCCGCTCGCCGCTCTCCGCTCCGCGATCGCGATGGTGCCGCAGGAGACCTTCCTCTTCTCCGCCACCCTCGCCGAGAACATCTCCTTCGGCCGCCCCGACGCGAGCACGGACGAAATCCTCGAAGCTGCGGACCTCGCCGGGCTCGGCCCCGATCTCGACGGCTTCCCGCACGGGCTCGAGACGCGGGTCGGCGAGCGCGGCATCACGCTCTCGGGCGGGCAGAAGCAGCGCGCCGCGATCGCGCGGGCTCTCCTCCGCCGGCCGCGGATCCTGCTGCTCGACGACTGCCTCTCGGCCGTCGACACCCATACCGAGGAGCGGATCCTCGGCAACCTGCGCCGCTTCTTCCCCGGCCGCACCGTCTTCCTCGTCTCGCACCGCGTCTCCGCGGTCCAGGGCGCCGACCTGATCCTGGTCCTCGACGCCGGCCGGATCGCCGAGCGGGGCACTCACGAGGAGCTGCTGGCCCACGGCGGCCTCTACGCCGAGCTGCACGAGCGGCAACGGCTCGAAGAGGAGCTCGCGGCGGTTTAAAGCGGTCCCGCCGGCACGCCCGGCGAAACCCGTGTAGTCTGCTCCTCGCGGACCCCCCCGGTCCCGATGGTCGATCCATGGCCCCCACGTTCCCCATCGCACGCTACGTCCCAGGGAGTGACCCGACCTGCGCGTCCTGATCACCGGCGGCACCGGCCTCATCGGGCGAGCGCTCGCGGCGAGCCTCGCGGCCGACGGCGTCGAGACGATCGTCCTCACCCGCGACCCCGCGCGGGCGGAGGCCTCCTTGCCGCCCCTCCCTCCAACGGTGCGCGCCGAGCGCTGGGATGGCCGGACGGCCGAGGGGTGGGTGAGGCTGATCGACGCCTCGACGGGAATCGTCCACTTGGCGGGCGAGGGGATCGCCGAGGGGCGCTGGACCGAGAAGCGCAAGCTGCGGATCCGCGACAGCCGCACGGTCTCGGGCCGGGCCGTGCTCGCGGCGATCCGCGAGGCGAAGGAGAAGCCGTTCGCGCTCCTCCAGGCCTCCGCCGTCGGCTGGTACGGCCCGCGCGGCGACGAGGAGATCGGCGAGGACGAATCGGCTGGCACCTCGTTTCTCGCCTCGGTCTGCGTCGAGTGGGAGGCGTCGACCGCGGAGGTCGAGGCCCTCGGCGTGAGGCGAGCGATCCTGCGCACCGGGCTCGTGCTCGCCCGGGAGGGGGGCGCGCTCGCGAAGATGCTCCTGCCCGCGAAGCTCGGCGGCGGCGGACCGATCGGCTCGGGCCGGCAGGGCTTCCCCTGGATCCATTTGGACGACGAGGTCGGGGCGATCCGCTTCCTGCTCGAGCGGCAAGACGCCCGCGGCCCGTTCAACTTGACCGCGCCGCATCCTGTCGCGCAGCGCGAATTCGCCCGCGCCTTGGGCCGTGTTCTCCACCGGCCGGCCTTCCTTCCCGCCCCCGCTTTCGCGCTCCGTCTGGCGCTCGGCGAGCTCGCCGACGCGCTCTTGGACGGCCACTTCGTCGTGCCGCGCCGGCTGCTGACGCTCGGCTACGGCTTCAAATTTCCCGATCTCGACGGCGCGCTCGTCGATTTGCTCCGCTGAGGCCCAAGACCATGCCCGAAGCGATCCGCGAAGGAGACATCCCGGGCGTCCAGCTGCGGCGCCGGCGTCCCCTGCCCATCTCACCCGCCGAAGCCTGGCTCTGGCTGATCGAGCCGGAGCGCCTCGGGCGCTGGCTCGCCGACGAGGCCGAGGTCACCCTCGGCACCCGGGGCGGGCTCGTGCTCACCATCCTCGATCCGGGCGGCGCCCGCCTCCGCGAGCGGGGCACCACGCGCGAGATGTCGCCGCCGTCGCGCTGGCTGCTCGACTTCACCCCCGAATCCGGGCGCTGGGGCACCTCGACGCGCCTCGAGCTGGCGGTCCATCCTCACGAGAGCGGCGCCGAGATCGACATCCGCCAGAGCGGCTTTCAACGCCTGCCCCTCTCGCTCGGGCTGACCGCCTGGGAGACCTACCGCCGGCGCTGGTGGGACGCTCTCGACCGGCTCGAGAAGGCCTGCGCGCCGGCCGCCACGGATTGACCGCTCGACGGATCGAAGCGGCGGCAGCTCGGCCCCTCAGCCGCTGCCGAACCGCTCGAGAATCTCGGCGCGCACCGCGTCGCGCAGCTCGGGCGGCGTATAGACGCGGTAGCGATCGATGCGCGCCAGGTGGCGGATGAACTGGCTCGCGTCGCCCATCCGCTCGAGGCGGCCGTCGGGCTTCCGCACCCAGACCGGCTTGGCGTCGAACCGGTGGGGGTCCTTGGCGGAGTTGGAGATCAGGAGGCTCGACGGGCCGAAGCGTTCGCCGAGCGCCGGCAGGATCTCCTCGAACCGCTCCTTCTCCTCCGGCGCCAGGTGCTCCTTGGTCTCGAAGGCGACGGGGAAGTGCTCGCGATCGACCACCGCCCGCGCGTGCACGCTGCCGGAGGCGCGCATGGCGTTCGTCGTCGTCAGGTCGTCCTCGGCGAGGAAGGCCTCCGGATCGTCCGGCCAGCGGATGCCGTTCTCGAGCAGCCAGGCGTTCAGGTGCAGCTCCATCGCCTTGCCGGTGGCGTTGAAATAGACCTGGGTGAACATGTAGTAGCGGGCCATGACCAGCGCTTCGAGAGCGTGGACGCCCCCCTCGTCGACGCCGATGCCCCAGGTGCCCTGTTCCGGATCGACGAGCGGCACCATCGTCTCGAGCAGGCGGTCGAGGTCGTAGGTGCCGTAGCGCACGCCGCAGAACAGGCTGTCGCGCTGCAGGTAGTCCATCTTGTCGACGTCGAGCTCGCCCGAGATGATCTGGCCGAGCAGCCGGGCGATCGGATCCCCGTCCAGGCTGGCGTGATCGCCGGAGAGGAGAGCGACGACCTCCTCGGGATCGATCCCGTCGCCCCAGCGCGCGAAGATCTCGCGGATCTCGTCCGTCCGCACGAGGCGCCGCGTCATCTCCTCGTGATCGATGCCGCCCGCGAACAGCTCCTCCGCCGAGTGGGAGAACGGCGCGTGGCCAAGGTCGTGGAGCAGGGCGGCGGCGCGCGTCAGGCGGCGCTCCTTCGCCTCCGCCCCCGGAGGCAAGGGGGCGGTGCGGCGCGCGGCGAGCGC
>DATMZM010000298.1:0-12945 GCA_035607445.1 Thermoanaerobaculia bacterium
CGTACGATCTCCCAATCCTCCCTAGACAAAAGAGATGACAAAGTCTCCGGGCGCCTAAGGTTTCGCTGGGCAACTCTTACTGCAGCGGGAGCCACATGCTGTCCGATCTCCTCCCACTTCTCTCGGACCGCCTCGAGGCGAGAAGGGATCTCGATTACGAGTACTGTCTCAATGTTATCCCGAACAAACCGCTCGTGAAGGGCAACATCTTGTTCGGCCTCGGCCCGCTTTCGCTCCAGCTCGGTCAGTAGCGTCTCATTCAATGTCAGTGAGAGCTGTGGCGGAACTGTTCCCCATGCTGATACAATGAGACGTTCGACGCGATCTCGAATATCACCCGCGTCGGTTTCGCCCAAAAAAGCCTTCGCAACCTCAAGGGGAACGATCACTCTTAGGGCATTCGTGAGCGCCTGCCGCATTTGCTGAGTCGCGCGAAGAGCAGCGTTGCCCCCGCGAAATAGCTCGTGTGCCGCCCGGAACAGCTGAAGGCTCTCTTCATACAGACCGGAGGCGGCCTTCTTTCGGCCCAATAAGTCCAAGGCAAACGCAAGCGTGTAAAGGTCATGCGATCGTGCGCCATCGCGCAGCTGAAGTAAGCTGGGAGGTGAGTCTCTCAGAGACTCTAGAGCTGCTAGGTTCTTGCCACGGTGTTCATCACCAAGGGCGTCGAGATTCGCTTCGACGAGATCTAGGAGGCTAGGAAGGGAATTGACAAGCTCATCGTGAGACCACAAGTGCCATTCGGCAGTAAGATCCATGGTAGTTGCCTCTGTTCCTTCCAGAAGTATGCGAAGCGCATAGGAGTCGTAACGGGCCCTGTTCGGGGTCTCCTCCGTCCCCATTATCGATGCCCTCGGCGTGGGTGCACGACGAGGCCACTCAATTTCGGCAGGCCTATCGGGAGCTGCGTAGGCCTACCACGGTGGGCCCATAGATCTAATCTTAGCCCATTGGTGACCGGCTGAGCTAAGGCTCGGACAATGCTGGCCTTGGGGTTGAAAAACTGGTGGCTGAGACGGCTGCGCCGAGCGCACGGAAGGCGCAACGCGAGTGACTGAGGAGGTGCCGCCTTCCAGGGGCGAGTGAAAGCCCGACCCTGCGTCGGCGCTGTCGCGGCGGCCGGTCCGACCAATGCAGCCTGGTGGTGATGTCACTCGTCTTCGCGATGGGCAGAAGGCCCTAGGGCCGGTCGGCGGTGAAGTCCTTCGCGCAGAAGAATATCAAGGCTACCGCCCGTCCGCGATCAGCCGGCCCCAGTGCTTCGGGCGGAGGCCTTTCATGGCCTGGATGCGCTCTTGGGCCATGCGCTCGGCGGCGACGTGGGTCGGGACGGCGTCGGCTTGGGAGATCTCGAAGACGCGCATCATCTTGTCGAAGATGGCGCGGGCCATGCGCATCGCGCGGTCGCGGTTGTAGCTCGGCATCAGCTCGTTGTAGACGTTGATCAGGCCTCCCGCGTTGCCGACGAAATCGGGGGCGTAGAGGATGCCTCGGGCGTGCAGCTCGCCGCCGTCGCGCTCCTCGTCTTCGAGCTGGTTGTTGGCGGCCCCGGCCACGATCCGGCACTTGAGCTGCGGGATCGAGCGCTGGTTGAGCGTCGCGCCGAGCGCGCACGGGGCGACGACGTCGCACGGGGCGGCGAGGATCTCGTCGATCGAGACGATCTCGACTCCCGCTTCGCGGGCCCGCTCGATCGCCTGCGGGTAGAGGTCGGCGCCGAGGACCTTCGCGCCCTCGTCCTGGATCAGGTAGGTCGCGAGGTGGAGGCCGACGTTGCCGAGCCCCTGGATCGCGACGCATTTGCCGGTTAGCGAGGCGTCGCCGTAGGCCACTTCCGCGGCGGCCTTCATCCCCTGGAGGACGCCGAACGCGGTCACGGGCGAGGGATCGCCGCTGCCGCCCATCGCGTCCGAGACTCCCGTCACCCAGCGCGTCTCGGCGAGGATCGTCTCCATGTCGCGGACGTTCGTGCCCACGTCCTCCGCCGTGATGTAGTCGCCGCCGAGCGACTCGACGTACTGGCCGAAGCAGCGCAAGAGCGCCTCGGACTTGTCGGTCTTCGAGTCGCCGAGGATGACCGCCTTGGCGCCCCCGAGCGTCAGCCCGGCCGCCGCCGCCTTGTAGGTCATGCCGCGCGACAGGCGCAGGACGTCGTTGAGCGCCTCGTCGGTGTTGGCGTAGGGCCACATCCGGACGCCGCCCAGACCTGGCCCGAGCACCGTCGAGTGGATGGCGATGATCGCGCGCAGGCCGACGTCCGGATTCGAGCAGTAGACCACCCGCTCGTGGCCCATCCCGGCCATGTCGTGGAAGAGATCCATGGACGCCCTTTCGAACCGCGGAAGCGCTGACTGCGGACGGCGGAGTTTACCCGCAAGCGATGGAGCGGGCCAAGGCGGGGATCAGGTCGGCGGCGTGCCCCCTTCCGCGCCGCCCCAGAGTTCGGTCGTGAGCATCGCGGCGACCACGAGCGCGCCGCCGAGAGCGAGGCTCAAGGTCCAGCGCTCGACGCCGAGCGCGACCGAGAAGGCGGCGGCGAAGACCGGCTCGAGAGAGAGGATGACGCCCGCCTCGACCGCCGCGAGGTGGCGCTGGGCGTAGAGGTTGCCCAAGAAGGCGACGGCGGTCGCGAGCACGCCGAGGACCAGGATCGCAAAGAGAGCGTAGGGCGTGAATTCGGCCCGCGCCGGAGGGTGGAAGAGCAGCGACGGGGCGGCGAGAAGCCCGATCAGACCGAACTGGACGATCGCGAGAGCGCGCACCGGCTGGCGGCGGACGGCGGCCTCGACCGCGAGCACGTAGACGGCGAAGGCGAGGGCGGAGGCGAGCGTCAGGCCGTCGCCCCAACCGAAACCGTGCGAGCCCGCCGGACCGATCGCGCCGGCCGCCGGGCGGAAGAGCACCCAGAGCCCCGCCGCGGCGATCACCGAGCCGATCGCCGGACCGGGCTTGACGGTGCGGCCGAGGAGCACGGCGAGAAACGGCACCATGACGACCGAGAGGCCGGTCAGGAACGCCGACCGCGAGGGGGTGGTACCGAGCAGGCCGTAGCTCTGGAGCGCGAATTCCCCGAACAGGAGGACCCCGAGGAGCGCGCCGTCGCGCACGATGCCCCAATTCCAGTCGATGCCGCGGGCGAGCGGCAGAAGGATCGCGAGGGCGATCGCGAAGCGGAACGCCATCAGATGGAAGACCGGCAGGTCGACGAGCGCCCGCTGGCAGATGACGAAGCTCGTGCCCCAGATCAGGGTCGAGAAGAGGAGCGCGGCGCGCGCGCGGAGGCGGGTGTGGGGCATGGGCGGCCGGGGGGCCGCCCCGACAGGTCGGCCAGCGCTTCCCTGACTGCGGATGGCGGAGTTTATCCGCAAGGGGGGGAGGGGGCCAAGGCGGGAATCAGGTCGGCGGCGTGACCCCTTCCGCGCCGCCCCAGAGCTCGGTCGTGAGCATCGCGGCGACCACGAGCGCGCCGCCGAGAGCGAGGTTTAAGCTCCAGCGCTCGACGCCGAGAGCGACCGAGAAGGCGGCGGCGAAGACCGGCTCGAGAGAGAAGATGACGCCCGCCTCGACCGCCGTGAGGTGGCGCTGGGCGTAGAGATGGCCCAAAAAGGCGACGGCGGTCGCGAGCACGCCGAGGACCAGGATCGCGAAGAGAGCGTAGGGCGTGAACTCGGCCCGCACCGGGGGATGGAGGAGCAGCGAGGGGGCGGCGAGCAGACCGATCAGACCGAACTGGACGATCGCGAGAGCGCGCACCGGCTGGCGGCGGACGGCGGCCTCGACCGCGAGCACGTAGACGGCGAAGACGAGGGCGGAGGCGAGCGTCAGGCCGTCGCCCCAGGTGAATCCCGCCGATCCGAGCGATTCCGGCGAGCCGGAAGCCGGCCGGAAGAGCACCCAGAGCCCCGCCGCGGCGATCGCCGAGCCGACCGCCGGTCCGGGCTTGACCGTGCGGCCGAGGAGCACGGCGAGAAACGGCACCATGACGACCGAGAGGCCGGTCAGGAAGGCCGAGCGCGAAGGGGTCGTGCCGAGGAGGCCGTAGCTCTGGAGGGCGAAGCCCGCGAACAGGAGGACGCCCAAGAGCGCGCCGTCGCGCAGGATCCCGGGCCGCCGCCAGTCGATGCCGCGGGCGAGCGGCAAGAGGAGCAGGAGGGCGATCGCGAAGCGGAACGCCATCAGGTGGAAGACCGGCAGGTCGGCGAGCGCCCGCTGGCCGATGACGAAGCTCGTGCCCCAGATCAGGGTCGAGAAGAGGAGCGCGGCGCGGGCGCGCAGGCGGGTGCGGGGCATGGGCGGCCACGGGGGGCCGCCCCTACAGATCGGCCAGCGCTTCCAGCACCTGCTCGTCGTGGCCGTCGACGGCGACCTTCCTCCAGACCTTGCGGACCACGCCGGCGGGATCGATCAGGAAGGTCGAGCGCTGGATGCCCATCGATTTCTTGCCGTACATGTTCTTCTCGCGCCAGGCGCCGTAGGCGTCGGCCACCTCGTGGCCGGGATCGGCGAGGAGGGGGAAGTTGAGGCCGTACTTGTCGCGGAACTTGCCGTGGCTCGCGACCGAGTCGGGCGAGACGCCGAGGACCACGGCGCCCCGCGCCTCGATCTCGCTCCGGCGGTCGCGGAAGGCGCAGGCCTCTTTCGTACAGCCGGGCGTGTCGTCCTTCGGATAGAAATAGAGGACGACCGGCTTGCCGCGCAGCTTCGACAGCTGAACCTCCCGGCCGTCGTCGGCGGTCAGGCGAAAGTCGGGCGCGCCCGCGCCCTCGGAAATCCAATCGGACATCGCCGGCGTCTCCTGTTCGGGCCCGGGCGCTTCCGGGCTCGTCAGAACTGCACGTTCTGGATGAAGAAGGCGGACACCTCGAGCTTGTTCGTGGCCAGCTCTGCCGCCTGATCGGGGGTCATCAGGAAGGCTCCGGCGCGCTCCCGGGTCGGCGTCGCCATCGTCAGCTCGAGAGCGGAGACGCCCTGCGGCTGGACCTTCAGGAGGGCGTTCGCGGCCACGGTCAGCAGCTTGAAGACGGAGGCCTCCGAGGCGGTCGTCGCCTCGATCGCGACGCGGCCGGGTTTCGAGCCCTGCGCCAGGACGTACTCCTCGACGCCCTGCTCCCCGAGGTACCGGGTGAGGGCGTCGGCGACCGCCGGGTTCGGATAGGGCCGGCGGCTGACCGGCTTGGGCGTCGGCGTCTCGTAGAACCGGGCCGGCCGGGGGGGAGGCGCGGCGGCGGCGGTCGGCACCGCGGCCGTTCCCTTCGGCCGCACCGAGGGCTCCGGCAGGCGGGTGCTGACGCTGCGGTTCGCGATCAGGTCCGAGAGGCGGCCTCCCTGCGCGGTCGCCGGAGGGGGAGCCTGCACGGTCTTGGGGCCGTCGAGCACCACGGTCGTGCCGCCGTAGTCGTCCTGGTTCGACTTGTTGGTCTTCGCGACGTCGATCTCCGCCAGGCGGACGAACGACTCCGAGCCGTTGACGAGCGTGATCACCGCCTTGTCGCCCTCGACCCGGTACTTCTTCTTCGCCTGGATCGACGAGCCGTCCTTCAAGTAGATCGTGTAGGCGAAGAGGGGCGCGGCGAGCAGGAAGAGCGGCAGGGCGAGAAGCGATCGGCGAAGGCGGCGGAACATGGGAGATCCTCTCGGAAGAGCCGAAGGCGGCCGAGCCGGCCGCCGCGCGCCGCCCCGTTGGGGCGCGGTCGCTATGATAGCGTCGCTCGGCTCGGGCTCCAATGCCCGGAGCCCGCCGCGGGAACCGACATGCTGATCCTGATGAAGATGGACGCCACGTCCGAGCAGGTCGAGGGCGTCGTCCGCAAAGTCCAGCACCAGGGCCTGCGCGCCCATCCGATCCCCGGCGCGCAGCGCACGGCGATCGGCATCACGGGCAACTTAGGGGCGATCGAGGGGGCGGCCTTCGAGTCGCTGCCCGGCGTCCTCGAAGTCATCCGGGTCAGCCACCCGTTCAAGCTGGTCTCGCGCGAGTTCAAGCCGGAGACCACCGTCGTCGACGTCTCGGGGGTGCGCATCGGCGGGCCCGAGATCGCGGTCATCGCCGGGCCCTGCTCGGTCGAGTCGTACGAGCAGACGCTGCGGATCGCCGAGCTGGTCAAGGCGGCCGGCGCGCATCTCCTCCGCGGCGGCGCCTACAAGCCGCGCACGAGCCCGTACAGCTTCCAGGGGCTCGGGCTCGAAGGGCTCCGGATCCTCGCTCGCGTGCGCGAGGCGACGGGGCTGCCGATCGTCACCGAGGCGCTCGACGTCGACGTCCTGGACGCCGTGGCGGAGCACGCCGACGTGGTCCAGATCGGCGCCCGCAACATGCAGAACTACACGCTCTTGAAGCGCGCCGGGCGCTGCGGCCGGCCGGTGTTGTTGAAGCGCGGCATGAGCTCGACCGTCACCGAGCTCCTGCTCGCCGCCGAGTACATCCTCGACGAGGGCAACCCGCACGTCATCCTCTGCGAGCGCGGCATCCGCACCTTCGCCGACCACACCCGCAACACGCTCGACCTCGCCGCGATCCCGGCGGTCCAGAAGATCAGCCACCTGCCGATCGTGGCCGACCCGAGCCACGCGGCCGGCCGGCGCGACAAGGTGCTGCCGCTCGCCCGCGCGGCGATCGCCGCCGGCGCGGACGGCCTGATGGTCGAGGTCCACGACCATCCGGAAGACTCCCTCTCGGACGCCGAGCAGGCGCTGCTCCCGAGCGAGTTCGAGCGCCTGATGAGCGACCTGCGCGTGCTCGCGCCGGCGGTCGACCGGCGTCTGCCCGAGTACGCCGCGCGCTAGCGGCCGATCCGGCGAAACGGGAGAGGAGCTCAACGAATGCAGCGGACCCCCGGCCTCCTGGTGCTCGAGGACGGCTCGGTTTTCGAGGGCGAGGCGGCGACCCCCGGCACCCGGTTCGGCGAGGTCGTCTTCAACACCTCGATGACCGGCTACCAGGAGGTGCTCACCGACCCCTCTTACCGCGGCCAGATCGTGGTCATGACCCAGCCGCACATCGGCAACTACGGCACGACCGGAGCGGTCGCCGAGTCGCGGCGGGCGTGGGTCGAAGGGTTCCTCGCCCGCCAGTTCACGCGCGAGCCGTCGGGGAGCGACGGCGAAGAGGGGCTCCTGCCCTACCTGCGCCGCGCCCAGGTGCCCGCCCTCCACGGCATCGACACGCGGGCCCTGGTGCGGCGCCTGCGGGAGCGCGGCGCCTTGCGCGGCGTCGTGACCTCCGAGCGCTCGGACGTCTCGGGCCTGCTCGCCGAGGTGCGCGACTCGCCGGCCATGACCGGGAGGGCGCTGGTCGAGGAGGTGACCTGCGACCGGCCCTACGAGGTGCTGCCGGCCGGCGCGCCGATCTGCCATCTCGCGGTCTACGACTTCGGCGCCAAGCAGAACATCCTGCGCTCGCTCTCGGGGCTCGGCGCGCGCCTGACCGTGCTTCCGGCCTCGACGCCCGCGAGCAGAGTGCGCGCCTTGGCGGTCGACGGCGTCGTGCTGTCGAACGGCCCGGGCGACCCCGAGCCGCTCTCGGGCATCATCGCGGCGGTGCGCGAGATCATCTCCGCCGAGATCCCGATCCTCGGCATCTGCCTGGGCCACCAGCTGCTCGGCCTGGCGCTCGGCGCCAAGACCTTCAAGCTCAAGTTCGGCCATCACGGCGGCAACCAGCCGGTGCGCGACGTCGCGACCGGGCGAGTCGAGATCACCAGCCAGAACCACGGTTTCGCCGTCGATCCCGACAGCCTGCCGCCCGGCTGCCGGGTGACCAAGGTGAACCTGAACGACGGCACTGTCGAAGGCTTTTCCGCCCTCGGCCGGCCGATCTGGTCGGTCCAATACCATCCCGAGGCCGCGCCCGGGCCGCACGACTCCGCGGAGCTGTTCGACCGTTGGGTGGCGACCGTCGCGACCGCGACGGCCCGGGCGGCCTCGGCGGATGCCGCTCGCCCCGCCTGAGAGGGCGCCCGAGCGCTCACCCGAGCGAGCGGAAGGCCGGCTGCCGCTCTCCGGGCCGCTGCCCGCGCTCCTCGCCTGGCGCTTCCTGCGCGGCGACAAGAGCCGACTCCTCGACGGCACCGCCCGCTCGGCTCTCTTGGCGACCGCCCTCGGCGTCGCCGCGATGGTGATCGCGATGGCGCTCATGACCGGCTACCGGGGCGACATCGAGCGCAAGCTCGTGCGCGGCAACGCGGCGGTGGTCGTCTACCCGCTGGGCGGCAAGGGCGGGGTCCTTGGAAGAAGCACGATCGCGAAGCTCGAGGCCCTGCCGCGCGTCCAGAGAGTCGGGCGCGTCGTCTACGGGCAGGGCTCGGTCTCGAGCGACGCCCTCCCGCAGGGGATCGAGGTGGTCCTGCGCGGCGTCGATCCCGGGGGCGGCCAGCTCGCGGCGCGCGCCGAGCAGATCGGCACGGGCGCCGACGGCCTGCCGGGCGCTCTGCTCGGGCACGATCTGGCGAAAAAGCTCGGCGTGCGGCAGGGAGCGGTGCTCCGGCTCGTCTCGCTCGGCCTCGCCCAAGGCCGGCCCAAGTTCCGCTACGAGAGCCTGCGCGTGCGGGGCACCTTCCAGACCGGCTTCGCCGAGTTCGATCAGAGCTGGGTGGTGCTCGCCCGGCCGGAGGTCGAGGCGCTGATGGGGAGCGGCGCCGCCACCGACCTGCTCGAGCTGACCCTCGACGATCCTGCCGCGGCGCGCGAGGTCTCAGAGGTCGCCGAGCGGGCTCTCGGCTCGGGCTTCCTGGTCACCTCCTGGCAGGAGCTCAACCGGGAGCTGTTCTCCGCCTTGAAGCTCCAGCAGGCGGCGCTCTTTCTGGTGCTCGGCCTGATCGTCCTGGTCTCGACCTTCAACGTCGCCTCGACCCTGGTCGTGCTCGTGCGCGAACGGATGCGCGACCTCGGGGCGCTCGCGGCGCTCGGCCTGCCGCCGCGCCGGCTGCGCCGGACGTTCCTGGTCTTCGCCGCCGCGCTCGGGCTCTCGGGGACGCTCATCGGGGTCGCCGTGGGGGCCGCCGCCTCGTGGATCCTGACCACCTTCCGGCTGATCCGCTTCGAGCCCGACATCGCCGCGATCTACTTCATCGACCACGTGCCGTTCCGGGTGGTGCCGCGGGACCTCCTCGCGATCGTCGGCTTCTCGCTCGCGGTGAACCTGCTCGCGAGCTGGCTGCCGGCCTGGCGCGCCGGGCGGCTGGATCCCTCGGCGGCGTTGCGGTCGGAGTGAAGAGGAGGGGGTGGGGGATCGAGCCCGAAGGCTCGATCCCCTCGCCAACTGACGGGACGGTTCGTGAGAACCGCTGGTCGGTGGGCTGCTGCGGGACGGAAGGGGGTGCTCTCCCTCCCGCCGGTGGGGTCCAAATCCGATGGCGAACGTCACCGGCAGGACCCCGGAAGGCTCGGTCTATCGAACTATATGCATACAACGGTCGATGTGTCTATAGCTATTTTGGGCTTTCTGTGAAGTCGTCACAGATCGGTCGCTTCGCGTCCCCCAGGGAGGGTTGGAGGAAGGCGCCGCCCTGATACATTGCCGGACGCGATGAGCGAGCCGTCCCGAGCCCCCTGGCGTCGCCTCCAGGAACGATTTCGCTCGTTCGACTTCACCCTCGCGCGCCGCTTCGGCCTCGCCACGCGCGAAGAGCGGGTCTTCTACTTCCTGATCGGCGCGACCGGGGTCGGCGTCGGGGTGCTGGGCCTGGCCGTCGGCGCCCTGACCGATCTGATCCAACGCCTGCTCTGGCGCGACGGCCGGGACCTCCTCGACGTGGCGACGGCCTCGCCCCTCTGGCTGCGCCTGGCCGCCCCGACGGCGGGAGGCCTGCTCGTCGGGCTGGTGCTCTGGCTCGGCCGCTCGCGCGTCTCCGGGCACGGCACCTCGGCGCTGATCGAGGCGGTGGCGCTCAAGGGCGGGCGGGTCGAGCCCAAGCCGGTGCTGCTCGCCGCGATCGCGGGCGTGGCCACGGTCGGCAGCGGCGGATCGCTCGGGCGCGAGGGGCCGATGGTCTCGCTCGGCTCGACGATCTCGTCGTGGCTCGGCTCCCGCTTCGGCCTGCCGGCGCAGAGGGTCAAGATCCTCCTCGGCTGCGGCGCGGCGGCGGGCATCGCCGCGCTCTACAACACGCCGATCGGCGGCGCTCTGTTCGCGATGGAGGTCATCCTCGGCAACTTCGCGCTCGAGATCTTCGGCCCTCTCGTCGTCTCTTCGGTCCTGTCGACGATCGTCGTCCGCTCGGTCAAGGGCAACGCGCCGATCTACGCCGTGCCGGAGTACTCTCTGGTGAGCGCCCGCGAGCTGATCGCCTACGTCGGGCTCGGCATCCTGGGCGGCATCGCCTCGGTCCTGTTCATCCAGATGGCGCGCGGCTCCGACCGCCTGTTCCGCGCTCTCCCCTTCGTGCCCTGGCCGCTCAAGCCCGCGCTCGGCATGCTCGGGGTCGGCGCTCTCGGCATCTACCTGCCCTACGTCTACGGCAACGGCTTCGAGACGATCACGCTCGCGCTCCACGGCAGGCTGCCGATCGCGCTCCTCGTCGCGCTGCCGGCCGCCAAGCTCGCGGCGACCGCCCTGACGAGCGGCAGCGGCTGCGCGGGGGGGATGTTCACGCCTTCGCTCCTCGTGGGAGCGCTCGTCGGCGGCGGCTACGGCACGCTGATCCACGAGACCTGGCCGGCGGCGACGGCCTCCTCGGGCGCTTACGCTGCGATCGGCATGGCGGCGATCGCCGCGGGCACGAGCCACGCACCGATCAGCGCGATCCTGATCGTCTTCGAGTTCACCGGCAACTACGGCCTGATCCTGCCCTTGATGCTCGCTTCGATCACCGCGAGCGTCGTCGCGCGCAAGCTCTACGCGCCGTCGATCTACACCGACTCGCTCGAGAGCCGCGGGGTCGACGTGACGATGCGCATGGAGGAGGCGGCGCTCGCCGCGCTCAAGGCCGAGGACCTGATGCGGCCCGATCCGGATCCTCTCGGCTCGGGAGACGGCTACCAGACGGTGGTCGAGAAGTTCCTCGCCACCCGCCGCCAGCGGCTGTTCGTGCTCGACTCGGAGCGCCGGCTCCTCGGGGCGATCTCGCTCCACGACATCAAGCACGCGCTCGAAAGCCCGGAGACGCTGACCATGGTCGTGGCGCACGACCTGATGGTGCCGGCCGGCAGCGTGCTCCACGTCGACGAGCGGCTCCACCACGCGACGGAGGTCTTCGCGGTCAGCGAGTTCGAGCGCCTGCCGGTGCTCGACGCCGAGGAGCGCTTCGCCGGCATCCTGGCCAAGCGCGATCTGCTCGCGGTCTACGCCCAAGAGGTGCTCGGCCGGCCGTCGATGCTCGCGAAGTTCGTCTCCAGCCGCGACGCCCAGGAGACCCGCGACTACGTCGAGCTGCCCCCCGACTTCTCGCTCGAGATGCTGGCCGTCCCGGAGGCCCTCGTGGGCAAGACGCTCGCCGAGGCCCAGCTGCCGAAGACCTGGGGCGTGCGCGTGATCGAGATCCGCCGGCGCAAGCCCTACGGCGAAGAGGAGCACGTCATCCCGGCGGGAGAGACCGTCCTCCAAGCGGGCGATCGGCTGGCGCTCGTCGGCCCTTCGGCAGCCCTCGAGCGCCTGGAGAAAGGGGAGGCGCCGATCGAGGTGGAGGCGGTGCCATGAGCGAGGAACCGCAAGCTCCCGCCGCTCCGCGCGAAGATCGCCTGCGCGGCCTCGCCCGCCTCCCGACCCACCCCGGCCTCTGCGCCGACTGCCGCCACCTCCGCCTCCTCGCCTCGCGCCGGAGCGTCTTCGTCCGCTGCGGCAAGGCGGAGGAAGACGAGCGCTTCCCGCGCTACCCGGCCCTGCCGGTGCGGGAGTGCGCGGGGTACGAGAGGGAGGCGGGGTAGCGCGAGTCTCACACCGAGCCGGTGCCCGCTTCCGCCTTGCGGCGGGCGCCGTTGGCAACCGAGCTCCCGAGGTCCGCGACCGACTTGCGCGCCCTCGCGACCGGGATCCGGATCTCTGCGACCGAGCTCCGGGGGTCCGCAACCGAGGTCTGGACCTTCGCGACCGAGGTCTGCATCGCTGCAACCCAGATCCCGAGCTCCGCCGCCGAGATCTGGACTCCTGCGACCGAGAGCTGCATCGCTGCGACCGAGATTCGGATCCCTGCGACCGAAGGCCGCATCACGGCGACCGAGGTCTGGACCACTCCGACCGAGATCCGGGTCACCGCGATCCGCGGGATCCATCGTCCGCGTCGCGGTCCGCACGATGCGTCGCTCGGGATGAGCGATGCATTTCGCGGTCCGAGCGATCGGTGGTCAGGGCCTGGCGACGCCGATCGCCGCGAGGCGGTCTCGCAGCTCGGCGGGGAGCGCGCCGATCTCCGCGGTGATGATCTTTCGAGCGGATTTTCGCTCCGCGAGGGCCTCCCAGGCTTCCCGCAGATCGTGCGGCCGGTCCCCGACGAGGACTTCGAGCAGCGCTCGGGCCTGGCGGCGATCTTTGAGCGAGCGGACTTGGAAGGCCGCGGGCCGGTCCCGGGCGACCCAGAGCTTGTGGAGCGCGAAGCGGGCCGGCGTGGGGACCTGGGCGAGGATCCCCGCTCCATGGAGGACGACGGCGGGAATCGGAGCTTCGATCAGATAGTCGAGGAAACGGAGCGGCTGGGCGGAAACCCCCAGTCCGGGAATGGCGACCGGCGCTTCCTCGCGCTTCGAGCGGGCGGGGACCAGGAAATCGATCCGAAGCTCCCGGCCGCGGACCTTGAACGAGGTCGCCGGCGAGCGCGGATCGAGTCCCGGAACGGGCAGAAGCCCCAAGCCGCTCGAGACGAGAGAGCGCTCCACCTCCGCTCTCGGCTCGTCGAGCAGGCCGAAGGCGATCGCCAGATCGTGCGCACTGTGGATGTCTTCCGTGCGCTGATGGCGCTGCTCGAAGCGGAGGCCGAGGAGGTTCCCGTACGCTTGAAAAGCGTGGGTGCCGACCAG
>DATMZM010000305.1:0-2582 GCA_035607445.1 Thermoanaerobaculia bacterium
CACGAGTTCCTGCCGCCCATCGTCAAATCGTTCGCCCCCGACCTCGCGGTCTACCTGGCCGGGGCCGACCCGGCGGCGGACGACGCGATCGGCGACTGGCGGATCACGCCGGCCGCGATGCTCGCGCGCGACCGGTTCGTCGCGGAGCAGCTCGCGACGAAAGAGCGCAAGATCCCGCTCGCGATCGTCCTCGCGGGAGGCTACGGGCGCGACGCCTGGCGCTACGGGGCGCGCTTCTTCGCCTGGCTCGCGACGGGGGAGGAGGTCGATCCGCCCGGCTCGGAGGAGGCGCTCCTCGCCCGCTTCCGCGCCCTCGCCCAGGACCTGGCGGCGCACGACCTTTCGGCGGAGGACGCGCAAGAAGAGGGCGCGCGGAGCGAGGACGACTGGGGGCTCACCGCGGACGATCTCGCACCCGCGCCGGGTGCCGGCCTCGGGAGGCCGACGCGGTTCCTCGGCTATTACTCCCGGTCCGGCCTCGAGATCGCGCTCGAACGCGCGGGGCTCCTCGAACGCCTCCGCGCGCGCGGCTTCGATCATCCGTCGATCGAGCTGGACGTCGGCGGCGCGGGGGGCGACGTGGCGCGCCTGTTCGGCGATCCGCACCGCCGCGAGCTGCTGATGGAGATCAAGGCCGGGATCGACCGGCGGAGCCTCCCCGGCGAGGCGGTCCTGAAGCTCGAATGGCTCCTGCTCCAGGATCCGCGCGGCGGCTTCTCGCCCGAGCGACCCGGGCTCCCCGGCCAGCAGCACCCGGGGCTCGGCCTGCTCTCGGAGGTCATGGCGCTCCTGGTCGCGGCCTGCGACCGCCTCGGCCTGGCCGGGCTCACCTTCGTCCCCTCCTACTTCCACTTAGCCGCCAAGGGTCGCCGCCTGCTGCGCTTCCTCGAGCCGGAAGACGAAGGCCTCTTCCGCAGCCTCGAAGCCGTGCTCGCCCGCCTACCCCTCGCCGAGGCGACCCGCCTGGTGGCGGAAGGCCATCTCCGCGACACCCGGACCGGCCAGCCCTTCGCCTGGCGGCCGATGACCATGATCCTCCCGGTGAGCGAGACCCTCGCCGCCCGCTTCGAAGATCCCGACTACGAGGCGCGGGCGGCCGCCGCCGCGGCTGCGCACAGCTGGCGGGTCGAGTAGGGGCGAAAGCCCCTCCCCCCGCCCCCTGGTATCATCCCTCCGCGCTTTCCCGAGGGCCTCTTCGAAATGCAAGCGAGCGTTGCGCTGCCGCTCTGGCTGGTCGTCATCCTGACTCTGCTCGCCGCCTGGTCGGCGCTCGATCGGTTGTTGGTGCCGAGCGTGCGGTGGGTGCTGCGGCGGCGGGTGAACCGGGCGATCGAGGAGATCAACCAGCGGCTGCGGATCGCGATCCCGCAGTTCCAGCTGACGAAGCGGAGGGTGCTGATCGACCGGCTGCTGTACGACCCGCAGGTGGCCTTGGCGGTCGCCGATTTCGTGCAGGGGGAAGGGGCCAAAGGGCAGGTCATGCCGCGCGAGGTGGCGATGGCGAGAGTCGAGGGGTACGCGAAGGAGATCGTCCCCTCGTTCAACGCCTACGCCTATTTTCGCATCGGCTACTGGATCGCGCGCGGCGCGGCGCGGCTGCTCTATCGGGTGCGCCTCGGCTCGTCCGACGAGGCGGGTCTCGCGGCGATCCTCCAGAAGGCGACGGTGGTCTTCCTGATGAACCACCGGAGCAACATGGACTACGTGCTCGTCTCGTACCTCGTGGCAGAGCGGATCGCGCTCTCCTACGCGGTCGGCGAGTGGGCGCGCGTCTGGCCGCTCCAGCAGCTGATCAAGTCGATGGGCGCCTACTTCGTGCGCCGCAACTCGCGCGATCCGCTCTACCGCCGCGTGCTCGAGCGCTACATCCAGATGGCGACCGAAGGAGGCGTGCCCCAGGCGGTCTTCCCCGAGGGCGGCCTGTCGCGCGACGGCCTCCTGCGCCCGCCGCGGATCGGCATCCTCGACTACATGCTCCGGACGTTCGATCCCCAGGGCGAGCGCGATCTCGTGTTCGTGCCGGTCGGGCTCAACTACGACCGGACGCTCGAGGACCGGACCCTTCTGCTCGACACCCTCCCCGAGCGCCCGCCCCGCCGTTCCTCCTCGGGCGCGCTCGCGACCACTCTCGGCTTCGCCGGCCACAACCTCTGGCAGATGGCGCGCCAGAAGTGGCACCGCTTCGGCTACGCCTGCGTCAACTTCGGCACGCCGTTTTCGACCCGCGCCCACCTCTCGCGCGAGGGGTTCGATCCGCGCAAGCTGCCGCGCGAGGAGCGGATCGCCCGCGTCGAAGCGCTCGCCCGCGTGCTGATGGCGGAGGTCGGCCGGGTGATCCCGGCCCTCCCCGCCTCGCTCGTCGCGACGGCTCTCCTCGCGCATCCGGAGGGGCGCTCGGAATTCGATCTGAAGGCGGACGTCCACGCCCTGATCTCGGCGCTCGAAAGCTCCGGAGCGCGCGTCTACGTGCCGCGGAGCGACCGCGACTACGCGATCTCCTTCGGCCTGCGCACCCTCGCCCTGCGCCATCTGGTCGCGGAGCGCGACGGCCTGTTCGCGCCGGTCGAGCGCGAGCGCCCGCT
>DATMZM010000288.1:0-27751 GCA_035607445.1 Thermoanaerobaculia bacterium
GAGGTTGCCCGGGATGCCGTAGAAGATCCGCTCGCCAAAATCGATCCAGATCGGCAGCGACCCCTCGTCGAATCGGCGGTCCTCCCGGGGCGGGCCGAAATAGAACACTTCCTGCCGGGTCGGGAGGACCCCGTCGCCGACCACTTCGGGGAAGAGCCGGCCGAGCCACGGACCGCAGGCGAAGACGTAGGCGTCGGCCTCGACCTTCGAGCCGTCGGCGAGGTCGAGGCGCGCGAGGCGCCCATGTTCGATCGCGTGGACCGCAGGGGGCTTCGCGGCGATCTGGCGATAGTCGCCCCCCTCGGCGACGAACGCGTCGCGCACCGCCTGGCAGGCGAGCCGCGCGGTCAAATACCCGGCTTCGCGCTCGAAGTAGACCGAGCGCACGCCGTCGAACCGCACCTGGGGAAAGCGCCGGCGCGCCTCGTCGAGGCCGAGCTCGTCGACCGGCAGCTTCGCCGCGTGCAGGTGCGGGATCGAGGTCCGCGCGTAGCGGTCGTCGACCGAGAACATCCAGAGCACGCCGGTCGGGTGCAGGAAGCGGCGTCCCGAGCGGCGCTCCGCCTCCCGCCACAGCTCGAACGAGCGGACCACCCAATCGACGTAGATCCGGTCGGCGCCGTACATGCCGCGGATCACCCGCGTCTCGCCGCCCGAGCTCGAGCGCAGGTTGCCGGGCCCCCAGGCGTCGAGCAGCACGACCTCCACCCCGCGCCGCCGGAGCGCGAGAGCGGTCCACCCCCCGAACGCACCCGCGCCGACGACCACCACCTTCTTGAGATCGGCGCGCGGACTGGATTTCGGGGACGCTTGCGTCTCAGGCATCGTCGGACTCTCTCCGGCGCTCGCGAAAGCCGGCCCGAGCGCCTGGCTCATAGCGCCGGCCAGCGGCAAACCGACAGCGGCCTGGAGCACGTCCCGGCGCGTCGGCGGCTCTCGCTCTCGAAGCTTCGTCATCGCGCCTCTCGGCTCGGTCGAAAGAAGGCCAGGCCCGGGGCCTGATGTGGATCGAGCGGCAACCTTACTCCAGGTTGCGAGGCGATAGCTCTTGGCCATACAGAGATGGCCACGCGATCAGGCCGCTCACGAAGGGCCGCTGAATGTGGCACCTTCGGCTGTTAGAACGAGGGCGCAGAGGCCGAGCTGAGAGCCGCGCCGCGGCAAAATAGCCGCATCGCGTCGCAGGAAGCGGCTTCCCAGACCAGGAAGCGGCTTCCTGCACCGGGAAGCGGCTTCCCACGCCAGGAAGCGGCTTCCCGCGCCAGGAAGCGGCTTCCCACACCAGGAAGCGGCTTCCCACGCCAGGAAGCGGCTTCCCATGCCAGGAAGCGGCTTCCCACGCCAGGAAGCGGCTTCCTGCACCAGGAAGCGGCTTCCCCGAGCAGGAAGCGGCTTCCTGCGCCAGGAAGCCGCTCTACTTCGCAGGAAACGGCTCTACGCCGCGGGAAGCGGCTTTACGGCTCAGGAAGCGGCTTCCTTCACCGGGAGCGGGCTTCACGTCGTGGGAAGCGGCTTTACGTCCCAGCAGCGGCGGAGATCTCGCGAAACTTACACACACGCTTCCGGCGCCGCGCGATCGACCCAGACGACGGGTTCGGGCTCCTCGGTCTCGACGTGGATCTGGATCTGCGGCCGGATCGGCCGGCGGTGGGCCGGGAGCGGCTCCAAGTGCGCCGAGAAATGGCGCAGGTTCTCGGCCTGCTCGGTGATGCGGAAGCCGCGCAGGGAGCGCCTCTTGCCCGCGACCTCGGCCGCCAGCTCGAGCACGTAGTCGAGGTGGCTGCGGGTGTAGACGCGGCGCGGGATCGCGAGACGGACGAGCTCGAGCGGCGCCGTGCGCTCGCGGCCGGTCTTGCGGTCGGGGCCGCCGAACATCAGCGTGCCGATCTCGACGGTGCGGACTCCCCCCTCGAGGTAGAACGAGCAGGCGAGCGCCTGGCCGGGGAACTGGTGCGGCGGGATGTGCGGCAGCAAGGCCCCGGCGTCGACGTAGATCGCATGCCCGCCCGGGGGCTCGATGATCGGCAGGCCGGCCGCCTTCAACCCCTCGCCGAACCGGCGGGTGGAGGCGATGCGGTATTCGAGGTACTCCTCCTCGACCACCTCGGTCAGGCCGACCGCGATCGCTTCGAGGTCGCGCCCGGCGAGGCCGCCGTAGGTCGGGAAGCCCTCGGTCAGGATCAACAGCTCCTTTTCCCGGCGCGCCAGCTGGTCGTCGTTCGCGGCCAGGAAGCCCCCGATGTTGGCGAGGCCGTCCTTCTTGGCCGAGAAGGTCGCGCCGTCGGAGCAGGCGAACATCTCCATCGCGATCGACTCAACGCCGCGGTCCGCGAAGCCCGGCTCGCGCTGCTTGATGAAGTAGGCGTTCTCGGCGAAGCGGCAGGCGTCGAGGAAGAACGGCACCGATTCGCGGCGGCAGATCCTACCGACCGCCTTCAGGTTCGCCATCGACGCGGGCTGGCCTCCCCCCGAGTTGTTGGTGACCGTCATCATCACCGCGGCGATCTCGGCGCGCGAGGTGGCGAACAGCCGTTCGAGCCGGTCGAGGTCCATGTTGCCCTTGAACGGATGGGCCAAGCCCGGCAGCTTGGCTTCGGGCACCGGCAGGTCGACAGCGAAGCCGCCGAGCGCCTCGATGTTCGCGCGCGAGGTGTCGAAGTGGGTGTTGTTGACGACGATCTTGCCCGCGACGCCCAGGGAGGAGAAGAGGATCCGCTCCGCCGCGCGACCCTGGTGGGTCGGGATGACGTGCCGGAAGCCGGTCAGCTCCTGCACCCTCGCCTCGAAGCGGAACCAGGAGCGGCTGCCCGCGTAGGCTTCGTCGCCGCGCATCATCCCGGCCCACTGCTCGGAGGACATCGCGCCCGTTCCCGAGTCGGTGAACAGGTCGATCAGGACGTCGTCCGCGGGGATCAGAAAGAGGTTCCAATGGGCGCGCTCGAGGATCTCGGCCCGTTCCTGCCGGGTCGTCATCTTGAGCGGCTCGACCATCTTGATCCGAAACGGTTCGAAGATCGTCGGAATCTTCACGGCGGCTCCTCCCAGAACTCGAAGAGAAAACTCGATAACAAAAGTTCTCAGGGGGATGCCGGGATCGCGCCTCGGCGCATGGCCCGCAGCAACGAATTGCATCCTCCTGTAACAATCACGGTGCGCGACCTGCCCTTCCGCGAGCCGCCGCGGGACCGCGATCTGACAGAATGTGACGAACGGCTTCCACCCCATTGCCAGCGGGACCTTTCGAGCGGATCATGGCGAACGGACCCCACGGCCCAATCGGCGCCCAAAAGGAGAGCTTTCCCCATGTCCTCGATCCTCGACTCTTTGACCTCTTCGCTCAGCGGCAACGCGGAACAGATCTCCGGTCTCCTCGGCACCGACCCGAACGGCACCGCCAAAGCGATCCAGGCGGCGATCCCGATGCTCCTCGGCGGCTTGAAGCAAAACGCCGCGACGCCCGAAGGGGCGGATGCCCTCCACCGCGCCCTCGACGCGCACGACGGCGGCCTGCTCGACCAGGCGATGGATCTCTTCGGCGGCCTTCAGTCCGCCGACGGCTCCGGGATCCTCGGCCACATCCTGGGCGACCGGCAGGGTGCGGCGCAGGCGGGGATCGCCAAGGCGAGCGGCCTCGACCCGGCGCAGGTCGCGCGGATCCTGGCGCTCGTGGCGCCGCTCGTGATGGCCGCTCTCGGCAAGGCGAAGCAGAGCCAGGGGCTCGATCCGGGCGGCCTCTCGGATCTCCTCGGCCGGGAGCACGCGCACGTCGAGGCGCAGTCGCCGGGCCTGATGGGCATGCTCGGCCAGGTGCTCGACCGCAACCACGACGGCTCGATGCTCGACGACGCCCTGCAGATGGGCGGCGGGTTGCTCGGCTCGCTGTTCGGAGGCCAGCGATAAGAATGGCGAATCGAGAATCAA
Source organism: Thermoanaerobaculia bacterium (assembly GCA_035607445.1). Classification (GTDB taxonomy): domain Bacteria; phylum Acidobacteriota; class Thermoanaerobaculia; order Multivoradales; family UBA5704; genus DASYKS01. The sequence goes on from DATMZM010000288.1 coordinate 3,922, forward strand.
GAATCATGAAGGCTTCAGTTCGTGATTCTTGATTCGACATTCGTCATTCCAATCCCGCCCAGAGGTGGAGCGTCGCATAGCCGCGCCAGGGGCGCCAGGCGGCGGCGCGGCGCTCGACGTCCCTCTCGCTCGGCAGCTTGCCACTCGCACCCGCGAGCGCCTTCCGGACGCCCAGATCGCCGGCCGGGAAGGCGTCGCGATCGCCGAGAGCGCGCAGCCGCACGTAGGCCGCCGTCCAGGGACCGATGCCGGAGAGGGCGCGCAGCGCGGCGTCGGCCTCGTCCGGCGGCGCGGAGCGCAACGCTTCGAGGTCGAGCCGGCCGGAGGCGACGGCGTCCGCCGCGCCCTGAAGCGTCGCCGTCTTCGCCCCGGTCAAGCCGAGAGCGCGGAGCGCCGGCCGACCGGCCGCGGCGAGAGCTTCGGGCGTCGGGAAGAAGCGTAGGGGCGCGCCGCCGAGCGGAGGGGCGGGGCGGCCGAAGCGCTCGACCAGCCGGCCGCCGATCGTCCGCGCCGCGGCCACGCTCACCTGCTGGCCGAGGATGGCGCGGACCAACCCTTCGAAAGGATCGTCGTAGATCGGCAGGCGGAGGCCGGGCCGGCGCGAGGCGAGCGGTGCCAAGACCGGATCGGCCGCCGCCGCGGCGAGGAAACCGACGGGCGGCGCCGCGAGGTCGAACAGGCGCGCGACGGCCGCGACGAGCCGCCCGGCGTCGAGCGAGCCGAAGGACCGCGCCGTCACGACGGCTCCGTCCAACGTGCTGCCGCGACCGCGGCCCTCGGATCCACCCGCAAAGCGGATGCCGACGCTCGAGCCGGAGCCGGAGAGCGTCCGGACGTATTCGCCGCCTTCGAAGCGCTCGAGGCCGGGCACCGCCCGGGCGGCGAGAAATGCCTCGAGCCAGGCGGCGTCGAACGGACCGGCCACGGCGAGACGGGCGCGCGCCTCGCCTGCGGGCGGCGATCCGGCGCTGCGTTTCCCGGGGCTCACGAGGCGGGATGATACGTCGCCGCCGCGCCGGGTCCGAGCGAGCCGGGCGGGCCGGGTCTCAGGCCGAGAGGCTGACCCGAATCGACTTACCGCCCTCTTCCTCGCGATATTCGAAGAGGTCGGCGAAACGGAGCACCGCGCCGAGCCCGGTGCCGAGGCCGCCCCGGCGGAGGAGGAGCGCGGGATCGATCGGCCCCTCGCCGTCGCAGCCGTCCGCGAGGGCGATCGCCAGGTCGCGGATCGGCGGACCGTGGTCGCTCGCGACGACGAGGATGACCGGCCGGAGGCCGGCCGGGCCGAGCGTCAGGGTCACCTCGCCGCCGCCCGCGTGCTTGACCAGGTTCGAGGCCAGCTCGCAGACGACGATCGCGACCTCGCGCGCGCGCCGCCGGGGAAACCCGAAACCGAGCGCCAGCCGGCGCGCGAGCTCGCCCGCGGAGAGGACGTCGCTCCGCCCCGAGACGGCGACGGTCCGGACCGCATCGGCGATCGCGGCGAGGGCGGCCATCGGCGGCGCCCTCCGCTCAGACCTGGATCTTCGTCAGGCTGTGGCCGAGCTGCTCGATCTCCCGGAGGTGCAGCTGCAGGGCGTCGCGCAGGCTGCGCATCGTGCGGATCCCGGTCAGATCGACGCCGATGTGGGTCAGCGTCTGGGCGATCGACGGGTTGATGCCGCTGATGATGCAGTCCGCGCCGAGCAGCCGGACCGCCTTGGCCATCTTGATGAAGTGGTCGGCGGTCTTCGTGTCCATCACGTCGATGCCCGTGATGTCGACGATCGCGAGCCGCGCCTGCTTCGAGACGATCGTCTCGAGGAGCGTCTCGGTCATCTCGGCGCTGCGCTGGCTGTCGACGATCCCGACGACCGGCAGGCAGATGACGCCCGCCCAGACCTCGATGATCGGCGTCGAGAGGTCGCGGATGGCGGCCTGCTGGAGCTCGATCGTCTGCAGCTTCGCTTCCAGGTCCCGGTTGGTCACCTCGTGGCGCTCGAGCGCCTCCTTGAGCGCCTGCTTCGCCTCGCCCAGCTCCTCGACGAAGATCGCGAAAGCGATCTCGAGCTCGGAAAAGGCGTCCTCCTCGACGGTCGAGCGCAGCAGGTCGAGGCTGGGCGCGATCTCGTCGACGCTCGCGAAAGCGAGCGCCTCGATCATCCGCTGCATCCGCGGGCGGGGGATCTCGATGGTCTCTTCGCTCATGGTGCTCCTCCCGGGGAAATCAGGCGCTCGCCGTCGCCGCGCCCGCGGCCTTGGCCTCGGCCTCGAGCGTGGCGCGGCGCGAGGCGATCCAGGCGAGGGATTCCTCGCGGGTGTTGAAGTAGGACAGCGGCGCCAGGTCCGCCTGCTTGCTGAACAGGCGGAAGGCCGTGAACAGGAGCTTGATGATCATCCGCGCCTTGAGCGGCGCGCTGTGGACGGTCAGCCCGCGCATCGGCATCCTCTGCATGCTCTCGTTGGCCATCCGCCGCACGTCGGGATCGATCCGCTCGAGCTTCGCGGCGTCGACCATGATGAAGACGCGCGGGCGTCCCGGCGCCCAGGCCTCGTGCCGCCGGCAGATCTCCGCTCCCTCCTCGGGCAGGACGACGCCCTCGAACTCGATGACGATCGTGTCGGGCTCGATGAAATAGGTCCTCTGCTTGCCGTTTCCCACCTGCGGGTCGTAAACCATCTTCCTCTCCTCCTCGAAACGAAAGGTTCGCGCGGCGGCGCGCCTCACGCCGCCGGGCCGCCGACCTTCTCCGGGGTGTCGCGATCCAGGATCAAGGCCGTCGCGTCGTCGTGGTCGCGCCCCCAGCGGTCGACGATCCGGCGGGCGACCTCCTCGGGCGTTCCGGGCAGGGCGGTGCGCAGGTCGCCGCGCGACGAGACGCCGTCGGACAGCAGGCAATAGACGTCGCCGGGCCGCATCTCGAAGACGATCTGGCGGCAGCGGCGCAGGTTGTGGCCGACGATCCCGGCGGCGCAGAACAGCCCGGGCGAGGCCCCGGCGAGCGCCAGGACCTCGACGTTGCCGACGCCGCAGAACGCGCCCCGCCCCTCGGGATCGATCTTGAGCAGCCCGATCGCCGCGCCCCGCGTCGTGCGCAGCGACTCGTGGCAGTTGAGCATCATCTCCTCGACCGGAAGCTCGGCCACGGCGCGGATCGTCTCGACCGCGCGCTCCGCGGCGAGCGCCGACTCGGGGCCATGGCCGAGCCCGTCGATCACCGCCGCCAAGAGCCCCGCCGGGCCGAGGTCGGCCAGGAAGGCGTCGCCGCACACGGAGAGGCCCCGGAACGGGCGGCTCCATCCCCCGACCCTCATCGGTTCCCCTGGAACGCGCAGGTCACGGTCGTGCCGCGGCCGGGACCGGTATCGATCGCGAACTCGTCGACCAGCTTCTTGACCGCGGCGAGCCCCTTGCCCATGCCGCGCTCCGACCGGTAGGTGCCGGCGAAGATCGCCTGCAGCTTCGCCGCGTCGATGCCCGGCCCGCGGTCGCGCGCCACGATCTCGAGCCGCGGCTCGCCGCCGGCATCCCGGGGCCGGATCTCGATCTCGCCCTCGCCGGCATAGAAGACGATGTTGCGCGCGAGCTCGGAGACCGCGGTCGCCACCTTGACCGACTTGAACTTCGAGAGGCCGAGCTGCACCGCCTCGGACCAGGCGTCGAGGCGCGCCGCGGCGATGTCCTTCTCGGCGTCGATCGAGAGCCGCTTGAACGCCGCCGCCTTGCCGGCGGCGAGCGCGGGCGCGGGCGCCGGCCCGCCCGCGAGGGCGCGCGAGCAGGCGGCGACGAGCTCCGAGCTGCCGTTGCGCGCGAACAGGCGCACGGAGGTCTCGAGCTCGGCCAGGACCCGCCGCCGGTCGCCCTCCGCCAGCTCGTCGAGCGGCATCTGGGCGAGGGGCCCCAAACGCCGGTAGATGCTCCGCTGGGTGATCTCCGAGATCGACCCCGCGAGCACCGCGCCGACAGCGCTCTCGACCGTCGTCACAGGAGCATCTCGAGCCGGGCGAGGGCGAGATCGAGGTTGAGCGCGGTCTGCACGGCATCGAGCTCGACCCCCATCTCGACGAGCGTCATGGCGACCGCCGGGCGGACCCCGACCAGGAAGCACTCGGCGCCCATGAAGCGGACCGAACGGCCGATGTCGTTCAAGATCCGGGTGATGTAGCTGTCGATCACCTCGACGCCCGAGACGTCGAGGACGACTCCGCGGGCGCCGGTTAAGCGCACGCGCTCCATCAGCGCCGCCTGGAGGTTCAACGCCAAGCGGTCGTGCAGCTCGGTCTGGATGCTGACCAGCAGGCAGTTGCGGATCTGAATGATCGGGACTTCCTGCTCCGCGTGCAGAGGCAGGGAAGCGCTGTTGCTCACGGCGAGGTCAGTCCCTCCGGACGGCACGCGGCGCGTGGGCTCGCGCCGCGACTCGAGGTCGCCAAAAAATTCACAAACCCTGGCGCGCAAAAGGCGCACGGTTCAACTCGGCGATCCGCCGTCAACCGCCGGAACCACCGATCCTTGAGTGAGCTACAAAGAGTGATGTGCGCCAGAGGGCCAAAAGGGAGCCACGATTCGCGAGAAAAAGAGAAGGACCAAACGAAGAACGCGCGGACCCCTTTCGGACCCGGGACCGAACGGCCCTCTCGAATCCGAGATCGGCGCGCCCGGAGGCAACCGGCGGCGCGCCCTCCGGGATGATGTCGCGCCTGGAGGGGCGGCCCGGAGCCGTGCCGCCCCTCCGTCGAGCGCCGCTCGGGATCACGCGAGGAGGGCGGGCGGCGGTTCGCCGCAGCCGCCGCCGGACCGGCGACCGACCGGGTCGATGCACGGGCCGCGAACGTTCAGCCCCCGTGGGAAGGGTCCCCGCCGGGCCCACCGCTGCCGCCCGTCCCCCCGCCGCTCGGATCCAGGCTCGAGCCGCCCTGCCCGATCCGCCCCGAGCCGTTCGGATCCATCTCGCAACCGGCCCGCGTCAGCCACGAAAAAGGGGACTTCCCCGCCGGGCGACCTCCGTGCCGGCCGGCGGACGGCGGGGAGCCGGCGCCGGACAGGGCGAGGAACCAAGAGGAGAGGAAGAGGATGGAGACCGTCTGCCGCAGAGTCATGGGTGTCGCCTCCCGATCCTCCGCGGTACGGACCTCGGGCCGTCGTGACCCGGCCGCCGCGGAGGGAGCCGAAGCTCTCTGAAAGGAATATACGAATCCCGTGAGAGAAAGATCTCTTCTGATCGTTGAATCAGCGATTCATCGTGATGAAACGGCGCCGCGAGCGGATGAAGAACGGCCTCTCCCCTCCGGCCGTGCCGCGCGAAACGGACCGGCTCGGCCCGGCCTCGCGGAGGGAGGCTAAGATCCTCGTCCACATGCCGAGATCCATCCAGCCGCCCGCCCTCCTCTTCCTGGCCGCCCTCCTCGCACCTCTCCGGGCCGGCGCGGCGACGATCGAGATCCCGCACGCGACGCTCTTGAAGCTGCTGACCGACGAGACCGCGCCCGACGGCCGGCGCTTCCTCGCGGGCAAACCCGGAGACTCCTGCAACTGGGGCTACGTGGTGGCGCCCTCGATCGCCACCGTGCGGGAGGGGCTCGAGATTCGCGGCAGGGTGCGCGGCGCGATACGGGTGCTCGGGATCTGCACCGCCCTCGGGCGCGAGCTGCCGATCCGCGCCGTCGCAACCCCCGTCTTCGCGCACGGCGTGCTGTCGTTTCGCACCACCGAGGTCGCGCTCGAAGGCGAGAGCGGCGGGCGCTTGACCCGCTTCCTGCTCGAGCGGATGCTCGCCCGCGTCCGCCTCGACCTGAGAAAGCAGCTGGGCGAGATGGCGAGCGGCGCGCACGGTCCGGGCGGCATCGGCTTCGCTCTCCTCGACTTCGACGTCCGCCGGGTCGAGCTCCTCCCCGACCGGACCCGCCTGGACGTCGATTTCGACCTGGAGATCCGGTGAGCGCACGACGCCGCGAGCGGTGGCCGGGCGGGCCGGGCGTTCCCCGGCGCGCCCTCGCGCTCGTCGCGGCGCTCCTTGCCCCCTGCGCTTCGCGGGCGACGGTGATCCCGCTCGAGATCCAGGCGCAGCGGATCGAGCAGGAGATCGGCGGCCAGAGGGTGACGCTCGCCCTCGTCGGACGGCTGACGCTGATCGACGAGGACGCGGGCGCCCGGGGCGAGATCGTCGCGAGCGTCGACTTGGCCGACCTCCAGGCGAAGATCCCGGCCATCGTGCGCGCGGCGGGGAACCGGAACGAGCCGTGCGGCGAGCGGATCGACCTGCGCGCCGCCGCGCTGCGCCCGCACGCCGAGCACGCCGCCCTCTTCGTCGGCGGGCGCTACGAGCGCTGGGGCTGCCTGCCCTGGGCGGGGCTCGACGCGGCGCATTTGCTCTACGGCCAGGACGGCTCGGCGAGCTTCGAGCTGGTCCCGCGCGCGGCGCCGGACGGCATCGCGATCGACACCCGGGTGACCGCGGTGCGAGCGGACGGCGCTCTCGGCGAGCTGCTCGCGACGCGGCTCCTCGGCGATTGGCTCAGCGAGCGGCTCGCCGCCGTGATCTCGCGCGCCTTCGAGGCCGATCGGCTGCGCGTCGCGCTGCCCGCGCAGCTCGCCGGCCTCCACCCCCGGTTCGACAGCGTCCGCTTCACCGATTTGGGGCAAGGGCGGCTCGGCCTGGTCGCCGAAGGCAAGTTCGCGCTCAGCCCCGGACAGGCGGGACAGCTGTTCGAGGCGCCGGCGCCGGAGCCGTGAAGCCCGGCTCCGTTAGACTCCCGCCCATAAAGATCGGACGCGCGTTCTCGATGTCGGGCCTGCTCCTGGCGGCCCGGGAGGGGTTGGCCTTGGAAGGGAAGTGGACGCCGGACCAGGTGGGGCAGATCGACGTCGAATGGCTGCGCGCGCAGGGTCTCGAGATCCCTCCCGCGGCGCTCTGGGGCTCGGACGGCGCGGGGCTCCTCGAAGCGGCGGTGTCGATCGGGGATTGCTCGACCGGCTTCATCTCGCCCGAGGGGCTCCTCCTCACCAACCACCACTGCGCCTTTTCGATCCTCCAGCAGCATTCGACGAGCGCGCGCGACCTGATCACGAACGGCTTCGTCGCCAAGGACCGGAGCGAGGAGCTGCCGGGCGGCGGCGTGCGCGCGACGATCCCCCACCGCTCGACGGACGTCACCGCCGAGATCGAGGCCGCCGTGAGCGCGGGGGCGGACGACCTCGCGCGCTTCCGGGCGATCGAGCGCAAGGGCAAGGAGCTGGTCGCGGCCTGCGAGGCGCCGCCCCACAGGCGCTGCCGCGTCGCCGCGTTCGACGGCGGCGTGCGCTACCTGCTGCTCGAGGGGATCGAGTATCCGGACGTGCGGCTGGTCTATGCGCCGCCCGTGGCGGTCGGAGATTTCGGCGGCGCGGTCGACAACTGGAGCTGGCCGCGGCACGCCGGGGACTTCGCGCTCCTGCGCGTCTGGGCGGATGCCGGCGGCGCGCCGGCCGAAAAGGGGGAGGGCACCGCGGCGTTCAAACCCAAGCACTGGTTCCGGGTGGCCGAGAAGGGCGCCGAGCCGGGCGACTTCGTGATGCTCGCCGGCTACCCGAGCACCACCTTCCGCTCCTTCATCGCGGCCGAGATGGCCGAGCGCGCCGAGCTCTGGTTCCCGCGCCGGGCCGCCCTCTACCGCGCCTGGATCGACATCATGGCGACGGCGTCCCAGGGGAGCGAGGAGGCGCGGCTCGCTCTCGCCGACCGGATGAAATCGTTCGCGAACAGCGAGAAGAACGCGCGCGGCCAGGTGGCGGGGATCGCCCGCGGCCGGCTGCTCGAGAAGAAAGCGGCGGAGGAACGCGAGATCCTGGCCTGGATCGAGGCTCGCCCCGAGCACCGGCCAGCCCGCGCCGCCCACGACGAGCTGGCGGCCCTGGTCGCCGAGCAGCGGCGGAGCTGGGACCGCGATTTCCTGCTCGGCCGCCTGCTCGGCGACGATCGCCCGCTCGACCTCGCTCTCCTCCTCGTGCGCTGGGCGGGCGAGCGGGAGAAGCCCGATCTCGAGCGCGATCCGGAGTACATGGAGAGGAACCGGAGCCGGATCGCCGACCGCCTCGAGCTGGCGCAGCGGCAGATGCACCCGATGACCGAGGAGATCCTCTTCGCCGATCTCCTCGCCCGCTTCGCGGCGCTGCCCGAAGGGAGCCGCTCGCCGGCCGTCGAAGCGCTCCTGGGCGACGAGAAGGGAGCCCGCGAGGCGCGCCCGATCCGCGCCAAGGCGGCGGCCCTCCTCGCCGGCTCGAAGGTCGCGGAGGCCCGAGAGCGCGAGAGGATGGCGGCGGAGACCGTCGAGCAGCTCCACGCCCGGCGCGATCCGCTGCTCGACTTCGCCTTCGCCCTCGACCGCGAGCTGCTCGATCTGAAGGACCGGGACGACCGCCGCGAGGGAGCGGTCTCGCGGCTCCGGCCGGTCTGGCGGCGGGCCGTCGCCGCCTGGGCCGGGAAACCGATCGCGCCGGACGCGAACCGCACGCTCCGCGTCACCTTCGCCCACGTCCAGGGCTACGCGCCGCGCGACGGCGTCTGGATGAAGCCGCAGACGACGCTCGCGGGCGTCGTCGAGAAGAACACCGGCGTGGAGCCGTTCGCGGCGCCCGGCAAGCTCCTCGCCGCGGCGGCCTCCGCGGCGAAGAGCCGGTGGGCCGATCCGGCGGCCAGGGACGTCCCCGTCGACTTCCTGGCCGATGCGGACACGACCGGGGGCAATTCGGGGAGCCCGGTCTTGAACGGCCGCGGCGAGCTCGTGGGGGTGAACTTCGACCGCGTCTGGGAGAACGTCGCGAACGACTTCGGCTTCAATCCCGACGTCGCGCGGAACGTCAGCGCCGACGTCCGTTATCTGCTCTTCCTGCTCGAGACGTTCGCGGGCGACGCGGCGCGGCCTCTCCTCGACGAGATGGGGGTCTCGACCGCCGCGGCCCGGCCATGAAGCTCCGGCCGGAAGAGCCCGGGGCGGAGCGCCCCGAGCGGCGCCCCGTCTGGCGCTGGCTTCTCGTCTGGCTCCTGCTCGCGGCGGTCTATGCCGCCGTTCGCGCGGTCGCGCGCCTCCTCCTGCCGGCGGCCGGCGACGGCCTCGCACACCTCCTGGCGATCGACTGGCGCGAGATCGCGATCGTTCCCGCTCTCGAGACCTTGGCCCTGGCCGGCGTCGCCGGGATGCGGCGGGCGGCGTCGAACCGAATCGGATAGCCGCCGGCGCGGCCGGGAAAATCCTGCTCGCTTCCGGCAAAGGCTGCCGCCGCCTCCGTCCGTCCGAAGGCTCCTCCGGAGCGAGAAACACCTGGCGCCGACTTTGCTCTAGGGGGGCGCGGCGCACTGATGTGCCGCTTTCTCTCAAGGAGTGATCCCATGTCGAATGCAAACCAGGACGCGGCTCTCAATCGCGACCCGTTGACGGGCGAGCCCGGCTCGCATCCGGTCGGAACAGGCGTCGGCGCCGCCGGTGGCGGAGCGGCGGGAGTGGTCGTCGGAGCCGCGGTGGGGGGGCCGGTCGGTGCGGTGGTCGGAGGCGCGGTGGGAGCCGTGGCCGGAGCGGCGGCGGGACACGGCGCCGCGGAAGCTCTCGATCCGACGCTCGAGGACGCCTACTGGAACAAGACCTACAAGACCCGCGACTACGTCGACCGGACGCTGCCGTATACCGAGTACGCGCCGGCCTATCGCTACGGCTGGGAGGCCCGGAACCGCTACGGCGCGAAGCCCTGGAACGAGATCGAGACCGACCTCGAGCGGGGCTGGCAGCACGCGAAGGGAAGCTCGAGCCTGGCCTGGAACCACGCCAAGCACGCGACGCGCGATGCCTGGCACCGGGTCGAGGACATCCTGCCCGGCGACGCCGACCGGGACGGCCACTAGGGCGGTCGGAACGCGCGAACGCGAGCACGGCGTTCGCGCGCTTCCTTTCCCCCACGCCCCCGCCTCTTCAGACCTGCGTTTCTTCGAGGTCCTCTTCGACCCCCAGAAGGACGACCGTCACGTTGTCGGTTCCGCCCGAGGCGTTCGCCGCGGCGACCAGCGCGCGGCAGGTCTCGTGCAGCGATTTGCCGCTGCCGAGGTGATCGCGGATCTCGCGGTCGGAGAGCATCGTGGTCAGGCCGTCCGAGCACAGGAGGTACAGGTCGCCGGGGGCGATCTCGACTTCGCGCACGTCGATCGCGACCTCGCTCTCGCCGCCGAGCGCGCGCGTGACCACGTTCTTGAGCGGATGGGAGCGCGCCTGCTCCTTGGAAAGGAAGCCGGCGACCACCTGCTCGTGGACCCAGGTGTGATCCTGGGTCAGCTGCTCGAGAGCGCCCTCGCGCATCCGGTAGCCCCGGCTGTCGCCGACGTGGGCTACAGCGCCGCGATCGTCTTCCAACAGGATGCCGACGACGGTCGTCCCCATGCCGGCGAGCGACGCGTCCTGCTCGATCGCCCGCAGCACGCGGTCGTGGGCCAGGCGGACCGCCTCTTTGAGACGCCGGGCGCCGTGATCCAGAGCGCCGGCCGGCACCCCGTCGACGGCGCTCTTCTCGACCGATTCGCGCACCGCCTTGACCGCGATCTGGGCCGCGACCTCGCCGTGGCTGTGACCGCCCATCCCGTCGGCCACGACGTACAGGCGGTGCTCGGGATCGATCTCGAAGTAGTCCTCGTTGTGGACGCGGGTGAGACCGATGTCCGAGAGCCCGCAGGCTTTGACGCGCAACATCAGCTCATCCGCCCGAACAGACCGCGCCGCGGAGCGCGCCGCAACGCCTCCAACGCCGCCTCGACCTCCCGGTCGGGGTCGCCCCAGGTCAGCGCCTCGCGATAGTAGCGCTCCGCGTTTTCGCTGTCTCCCGCCTCGAGCAAGAGGCGGCCGGCCAGCTTCAGATAGGCCGGATTCATCGGCTCGAGCCGGCAGGCGTGCTCGATCGCGGCGACCGCCCGGCTCGAGAGGGAGCGCGTCTGCGAGCAGGCGAGCGCCAGGTGCTGCCAGGCCTGGCCGCTGCTGCGGTCGGCCTGGGTCGCGAGGTCGAAGTTCTCGATCGCGACCGGGAAGTTCTTCTCCCGGTAGGCCTTGATCCCGCGCTGCAGGTAGGCGCGGCAGAGCTGGCGCAGGTCGGCCGGCCCGCTCGACGCCTCCGGCCGGCGCTGGAGCTCGAGATCGTGGAGGCGCCGCCGCTCGGCGTCCCCGAGCACGTTGAACGCCTGGGTGATCTCCTGGAACTCGTGTTCGGCCCTCGCCTTGGCGTCGCCCTGGAAGCGATCGGGATGGCGCTCGCGCGCCAGCTCCCGAAATCGAAGCCGGACCTGATCCTCGGAGGCGTTCCGGGGCAGCGAGAGAACCGCATAGAAGTCTTTGGCCATGATCCGGCTATTGAAGCTTGATTCTATACAACCGGGAGGCGCTCGAGCGCACCGCGTCGGGGATGTTGCGGTCGCGGGCGAGGTCCTTCAAGTCGCGGGGAGTCAGGCGATTGATCAGCTTCATCGAATAGACGAGCGGTGTGCGCGGATTCGAGACCAGGGCCTTGCAGATCGGATACTTGCCGACCCACTCCCGGCGCGACGCGATCACCGCCAGGACCTCGTCGACCACCGAACGGCTGCGCGCGAGCGCCTCGATCTCCGATTCGGCGTAAGCGCCGTTCTGGATCGCCGCGACCGCCACCTGCGCGACCGGGTCGCGGATCAGGACGTTGCGCAGCGATCGGCTCGCGCCGCGGGTCAGGCGCAGGCGGACCGAGACGGGGAGCATCCGGATCTGGCTCTCCGAAAGGCCGGTCTGCTCGTCGACCTCGCCGGCCGGAGCCTGGCGCTTGACCTCCGCCAAGGCGGCGGCCACGACCTCGTCCGGAGCCTCCTCGATCGCCGCGCGGTCGCCCCCGACCTCGCGCACCCGCGGCAGGAGGTGCTCGCGGTACTCCTGGATGCGGCGTTCCGCGTAGGTCGCGAGCCGCGGGTTCCGCTCGAGCGCGTCGAGGATCGCCGGCGCTTCGACGATCGCGTCCTGGCGCAGGATCAGGACCTCCTGCAGGTCGGACGGGATCCGCGCGGCCAGGTCGACCAGGATCCGGCGCGGCACGTCGCGCCGGCGCAGGATCGCCTCCAGGACGACCGGGTGGTCGAGCCGCTCGGCGCAGAACGCGAGCACGTCGGGTCCGGCGCCGCTCGCGAGAAACGACGCCAGCATGCGCGGCTCGATCTTGGCGAGCGCCTTGGCCGCGATCTCGGCGAGCTCGGAGTCGCCCTGGCGCGCGAGCTCCACCTGGAGCGGGATCAGCTCCTCGGCCGCGAGCGGCAGCAGACCGGTCGCGGCGAGCCGCACGAGCTCGCGGTTCGAGCCCGAACGGACCTGTTCGATGAGGGATTCGCGGCCTTCGGCCACCTTCAGCGGGACTCTTTCTGATCTCTCAGCTGGCGCGCGGTCGTGAGGTCGATCGTGCGGCGGGCGACCTCGCCGAGCCGGCGCGAGAGCGGCAGCGGCAGCCCGTTCAACTGCGCGTCGACGGCGCCCACGTTGCCGAGCGTGAGCTCGATCGTGCGATCGGCGTCGACCTGGAGCGACTCGCCCTGGACGCGCTGCTCGCTGACCCGCCGGCCGCCGTCGATCACCGCGTCGACCCAGCAGTCGCCGGTGAAGTCGAGGGTGAGGCGGAGGGCCCGCGCCGGGCTCTCGGGGGCGGCGGGCGAAGGGGGGGTCACGGCCGGCGAGGCGGAGACCGGCGGCGCGGCGATCGGAGGCGGAGGCGCGCTCTGCGGCCGGGCGCGCCGACGGTCGGCGAGCCAGACGCCGAGCGCCACGAGGCCGAGCAGGATCAGGGTCGCGAGGCCGAAGAACAGCAGGCGCGGCCAGGGCGAGCTCCCCGAGCGGGGGATCGAGAGCGCCGGCCCGCTCGCCGGCGCGTCGTCGGACCCGGCGCTCTGAGTCTGCTGGGCGGCGAGGAAGTGGTTGATCACCTCGTCCGCGTTCAAGCCGACGTAGCGGGCGTACTCGCGCAGGAAGCCGCGGGCGAAGACGGGCGCCGGCAGGAGGTCGTAGCGATCCTCCTCCATCGCCTCCAGATAGCGCATGCTGATCTTGGTCCGATCGGCGATCTCGCGCAGGCTGACTTCGCGCGCCTCGCGCTGGCGCCGCAGCCACGAGCCGAACGAGGTCGATTCGGAGTCGGCGGGCCGGTCGAGGGGGTGCGCGCGCTGGGGATCGCGCTTGCCCGCGGACGTCCCCTCTTGACCGCGCTGCCGCGGCTCGGCCGGAGAAGGCAATTCGGGTTCGACTCCGCGCTGCGGGATTCGTCGTCGTTTGAAGGCTTGATCGGACACTCGGTGCCCAACTCTACGCGCCGGCTCCCATGGGGTCAAATCGGGGGCCGAATCGCCGTCGAATCGGCGAAGAACGGAGCCTAACCCAGCCGGCCCGAGAGGAGCTGCGCGCGGTGGCGCAGCGGCTGCGCGAGGCGAGGGTCGGCGCCGAGGGCGCGCAGCTCGTCCTTGCGGAGACCGGGCAGGAGCGGCAGGACGACCGCGAGCGGGGAACGCGGGTTGCGGCAGATCGCGAGGCGGATGCCGTGACGAACGCCCCAGCGGGGGTTCGCCGCGACCAGCTTCAAGATCTCCGGCAAGGCCATCTCGCTCGCGATCAGGGGAGCGAGCAGCCCCTCGGTCAGCCGGGGATTCTCGAGCAGCGCCGAAATCACCCGGGGCGTCGGATCGTTGCGCAGATGGGCGATCACGGCGACGTCGCAGCGCCGCGCGATCGAGATCTTCTCCCCCACCGCGAGGCGCGGCAGGCGGATCACCAGCGCGAGGTCGGCCGCCCGGCGCACCGCCGGGCGGATCCGCACCTCCGAGCCGATCGCGACCAGATCGGTCCAGTAGAGGCCGGAGACCAGGTCGATCGCGATCGCCTCGGGAGTGTGGGCGCAAACCGCGAGCGCCTTCCTCACTTCGTAGACCGACACCAACGCCCGCCGCGCGGCGATGCCGCGCACCGCGTCCGCGGTCAAGTGCGGGTTGCGCAACGCCTCGAGCGCGTCTTCGGCCGAGAGGGCGTCGCCCCGCGCCGAGAGCAGCCGGGAGAGCTCCTCGGCTCCCGCCTCGCTCAAGCGGCGGCCGGATTCTGAGGGCTGATCCTCGGCCATCGCCGGAGCTTAACAGCGCCGCCGCCTTTCTTTCTGCTATGGTTGGAGACCCGGTATGGCGATTTCCAGAACTGTTCAGACCCAACTCACGAAGGGCGACTTCGAAGCCATCGAAGGCGACTGGCTCGCGAAGATCGCCGAAAATACCCAGGATCTCGACTATTTCGTCGGCGTCGCCCGCGCTCTCGTGGGCAGCGGCGAGGACTCGCGCGCACGGACGCTCCTCGAGATGCTCGACGACGAGCTCAAGGGCAAGGAGCTCTGGCGCGTGCGCCTGTCGCTGCTCCAGCGCGCCGGCGGCCTCTACGTCGCGGCCGACAAGATGCACCCGACGATCCTCGCAACGCTCAAGCGCCTCCACGGCCACCGGCCGAACTTTCAGGGCCTGGCCGAGGCGGCAGGCCTGTCGCGGGCGCCGCAGGACATCCCGAAGACCTGGGAGAAGGTCGACCGGCTCGAGAGCCTGCTCGCGTTCGACGTCGGCAGCGTCGTGATGATGGAAGGCAAGGGGGTCGGCCGCGTCGTCGAGGCGAACTTGGGCCTCGAGAGCTTCAAGGTCGACTTCGAGCGGATCAAGGGCATGACCGTCGGCTTCAAGGCGGCGGCCAAGCTGCTCAAGCCGCTCGAGACCGGACACATCCTGCGCCGCAAGCTCGAGGAGCCGCAGGCTCTCGCCGCCCTCGTCAAGAAGGATCCGCCCGAGCTTCTGCGCGCCGTCCTCCAGAGCTTCGCCCGCCCGCTCAACGCGACCGAGATCCGCGAGGCGCTCGCCGGGATCGTCACCGAATCGCAGTGGACCGGCTTCTGGAGCGCCGCGCGCAAGCACCAGCAGGTGGTCGCCGCGGGCACCGGCAAGCAGACCTACCGCTGGGCCGACACCAGCGAGGACGCCCTGGCCGAGGTCTGGCGCGCTTTCGGCAACGCCGATCCGCGGCGCAAGATCGAGCTCTTCCGCCGCGACGGCGGGCGCGACGGCGAGCTCGCCCGGCGCATGGCGGACGCGCTGGGCCACCTCGCCGAGGAGGCCGCATCGCGCGAGCCCGGCCTGTCGTGGGAGATCTGGTTCGCGCTCGAACGCTCGGTGGGAGCCCCGGAAGGGGTGGTCTGGGCGCCCGAGGCTCTCCTCGAGGACGCCGAGCCGCGGCATCTCGCCTCCGGCATCGAAGACCGCCTCCTGCGCGAGCGCGCCTATGCCATGTGGCGCGAGAAGGACCCGCGCTGGCCCGAGATCTTCCGCGACCTGTTCAACCAGGAGCAGGATCCGCGCGCTCTCGACCAGCTCGCGGACGGCATCGCGGTCGCCTCGCCCAAGGAGCTCGACCGGATCGTCGACGGCCTGCTCGCCCAGCCGCACCGGCAGCCCTCCGCCTTCGCCTGGCTCGCCGAGCGGGCGTCGGTCGACGAGGCGCTGCGCGCGCGCAATCCCCTCCGCCTGATGCAGCAGATCTTCACCGCCCTGATGCGCGACGAGTTCCAGCCGGTGCGCCTGCGTCTGCTCGCCCTCGTCGAATCCGGCAGCACGGTGCCGCGGCTCCTCTCGCACCTGACCGAGGAGCAGGCGCCGCAGGCGTTCGAGGCGGTCGACCGCGCGGCGGCGATCGAGCCCTACCAGCGCGAGCAGCTGGTCAACGCCCTCGAGCTGCGCTTCACGTCTCTGCGCAACCGCAAGGAGACCGAAGCGCCGCTCTACGCCCTGCGCGACTCGATCGAGGCGAAGCGGCAGGAGCTCCAGCACATCCTGCAGATCGAGATCCCGGCCAACCGGAAGGCGATCGAAGAGGCGCGCGCGATGGGCGACCTGCGCGAGAACTTCGAGTACAAATCGGCGCGCCAGCGCCACGAGTACCTGAACGCCCGCGCCTCCTCGCTCAACTCCGACCTCTCCCGCGTGCGCCCGATCGAGCCGCCGGGCGACCTGAGCGAGATCCGCATCGGCACCCGGATCCGCCTCGCCGGAGGCAACACGCTGACGATCCTCGGTCCCTGGGAAAGCAAGCCCGAGGAGGACGTCGTCTCCTACGAGTCCGACCTGGCGAAGGGGATCCTCGGGCGACGCATCGGCTCCGAGCTCGACCTGCGCGGCGAAACCCTCAAGGTCGAAGCGATCGAGAGCGCGCTCTAGGCTTCTTCCCGTTCCCCGCTCATCCCCCGCTCCACAGCTCGAGAGTGTCGCGCCGGTCGCGCAGCACGACGCGGGCGCCGTCCGAGATCAGATAGCCGAGGTCGTGGTAGCGGGCGAGCAGGCGCCGGCCGGCGGGGCTCGCCGCGTGGACCTTCCGCAGCGGGTGATCTCCCTCGAGCCCCTTCTCGACCCAGATGTTGTCGTTCCAGACGAAGGTCCTGCCCGCGACCTCGCTGGTCGTGGGCGCAGGGAAGGTCGGTCCCCCCTCGACCACGCTGACCACCCCGTGCGGCGGCCGGAGCGCGAGCGCCCGCGCGCGCCCGCCGAGCTCGAGATCGCGCAGGGTGACGACCCCGACGAACGCCAGGGCGGTCGCGATCGCGGCCCCGAGCGGGCGGAGCGAGAACAGGGGGACGAGCGAACGGAGCGAGCGGCGCGGGCCCCGGCCGGCTTCGGCGGCGATCCGGAAACGGACGTCGAGGGCGAGATCCGCGGGCGGCGCCTGCCGCTCGAGGGAGGCGACGCGCGCGACGGTCCGCCGCAGGGATGCGAGGCGGCCCCGACAGTCGCCGCAATCCTCGAGATGGAGGTCGAGCCCCCGCCGCTCGGGAAGCGTCAGGCGGCGATCGAGATAGGCGGAGGCGAGATCGGCGTCGAGATGGCGATTCATACGTGGCTCTCCAGAAGCTCCCGCAGCCGGTCGCGACCGCGCGCGATGCGGGAACGCACGGTGCCGATCGGCACGCGGAGCACCTCCGCGATCTCCTCGTAGGCGAGCCCTTCGAGGTCGCGCAGGACGACGGCCGCCCGGAAGTCGATCGGCAGCCGGGCGAGCGCGCCGGCGACCCGGCGGCCCTCGTCGCCCGCGACCGCGAGATCCTCCGGGCCCCTGCGGGTGTCCGGCAAGGGCGCCGCCGTCTCCTCCCCTTCCTCGAACAGGCGCAGGAACGCGAAGCGGCGCACCGAGAAGCGGCCATGGCAATAGTTGAGGGCGATCCGATAGATCCAGGTCTTCAGGGCCGAGCGGCCGCGAAAGCCGCCCAGGTGGCGATGGATGCGGAGGAAGATCTCCTGGCACAGGTCGGCCGCGTCGTCCGAGTTGCCCGAAAGGCGCAGAGCGACGTTGTAGACCATCTCGGCGTAGCGCGAGTAGACCTCGTCGAAAGCGGTCCGGTCGCCCGCGAGATGGCGTTCGGCCAGGTCGAGATCGGCGTCCCGGACGACGGCGGAGGTGGAGATCGAGGCGGCGTTCACCGGACCCTCCCGGCCCCGGACATCTCCAATCCGGGGCCTCGCAGAGCTTGAGACCGATCCTGACACGGAAAAGTTCCCGGGAGATCGAATCAAGAATTCAGAATCGAGGATCTCGAATTCTAGATTCCCGATTCGACATTCGTCATTCGGCCGTCATCCGGCCGTCATTCGCCGCCTGAGGCCGAACACCTCGCCCAGCCCCAGGTACATCACGCCGAAGACGGCCGCGGCGAGCGCCGCGCGCGCGATCGTTCCGGCGTGGCCGGGAATCGCGAGGTGCGCGAGCGCGGGCCGTAGCGCCCAGGCGGCGAGGCCTCCCGCGAGCGCGGCTCCCCAGGCGCGGAGCTGGAAGGAGGCGGCGAGCGCCACCTTCCCGATGCGGCGGCCGAGCGCTCGGCGCAGGAGCAGGAATTCGATCCAGGCCGCGATCCCCGCCGAGGCGGTCAGCCCGACGCCGCCGAGCGCCAGCTCGCCCCCTCCGACGTGCGGGATCGGCAGGCCGAGAGCGCGCAGGGAGGCGACGAAGTACGGGCGGAGCGGGAACGCGAAGAGCCAGCCGAGCGCCGCGGTCAGGGCGACGCGCGCGATCGCGATGCGGAAGGGTGTCCGGGTGTCGCGCAGAGCGTAGAACGCCGAGGAGTAGAGCCGCCCGAGGCAGGCCGCGAGGAGCCCGACGGTCGAGCCGGCGAGGAGGTAGGCGACGTAGAGCGAGTCGTCGGCGCGGAATTTCCCGGTCTGAAAGAGCGCCGCGACGAGGAGGTCGCCGAGGAGCAGGAACGCCGCCACGGTCGGAATGACGAAGAAGGCCACCCTCCGGAGGCTCCGCGCCAGCCGCTCGCGCAACGCCGCGGCGATCTCGTCCGGCGTGCCGGTGCTCGAGGCCATGCCCGGCAGCTCGGCCGCGGCGACCGACATGCCGAACAGGCTGATCGGCAGGAAGTAGAGGGTCTGGGCGTAGGCGAGCCCGGAGACCGCGGCGGCGCCCAGAAAGCTCGCGATCATGCCGTCGATGAACGCGCTCACCTGAACGACCCCGCGCCCACCCACGACCGGCCCCAGGTTCTTGAACACCTCGCGCACCGGCGCCAGGCCGGTCGCAAGGGCGAAGCGGATCGTCCGGCCGTGGCGGAAGACGAACGGCAGCTGGAAGCCGAGTTGGAGCGCCGAGCCGAGCACCATGCCCCAGGCGAGGAGGACCGCGAGCTGCCCTTGCGTGCGGCGGCCGCCGAAGGCGAGGAGCGTGGCGATCATCGCCGCGTTCCACAGGACCGGCGCGACGTAGGAGAGGAAGAACTTGCGATGGCTGTTGAGGACGCCCAAGCACCAGGCGGAGAGCACGAGGAGCCCGGTGCCGGGAAACAGGATGCGGACGATCTCGACGGTCAGGTCGCGGACCGGACCGGAAAAGCCGGGCGCCACGACGTCGACCAGCAACGGGGTCGCGACGACGCCGAGGAGCGCGAGAGCTCCCACGCCGAGCGCGAGCACCGCGCCCACCGCCCCCGCGACCCGGCCGGCGAGCTCCTCCTCGCCCTCGGCCAGGAGGCGCGAGTAGACCGGGATGAACGAGGCCGAGAGCACCCCCTCGCCGAACAGGTTCTGGAGGAAGTTCGGGATCCGGAGCGCCGCCTTGAACGCCCCGGCCGGTCCGGAGTTGCCGAGGAAGTGCGCGAAGACCTGCTCGCGGGCGAGACCGGCGAGGCGCGAGAGCAGGATCCCCGCCGCGACGAGGAGCGAATGGACGCCGGACGAGGAGCGGGAGCGAGGCAACGGTCGGGGGTCTCGGGAGGCGGCCGGAGCCTGCGGCCTGAGCTACCTGCTACTTGGTCTTCGCGATCTGCGCCGGCGGCTTGCCGGAGTCCGCCTCATCGTAGTACGCGAGCAGCCCCTTGACGATCGCCGCGGCGACGTCCTCCCGGTAGCTGCGGGTCTGGATCAGCCGGCGGTCCTCCTCGTTGCCGAGGTTGCAGACCTCGAGCAGCAGCTTGGCCGGGACCGCGTTGTAGCGCAAGACCGCCGGCACCCACTCGCTCTGATTGCGGATCACCTTCTCGCGCACCGGCTTGTCGGGGTGGACCGCCAGCTTCTCGCTCTCGAAGCCGGCGATCACCGCGCGCGCCAGCTCGCGCGAGAGGCCCTCGGCCATCGTGCGCCGCTCGCGCGGCAGGTTGACGAACGGGTTCTCCCGGACCTCCCGGAACGCCGCGTAGACAGCGCCCGACTTGCCGTAGGTGTCCTCCCCCATCGAGGCGGCGGGGATGTAGGCCATCGCGCCGCGGAGCGACGGGTGGAGCGAGTCGGCATGGACCGACAGGAAGACGACCTTCTCTTCGTCCTCCGACCGGTGCACCGCCTGGCGGTAGATGCTGTTGGCGAGATACCAGCGCAGGTTGACCCCGACGACGGGGTCCTCGATCGGGTAGGGCGGCGTCGTGAGCACGGCGTGGCCGCGCGAGAACGGCAGCACGTCCGCGTCGTAGATCTTGAAATCGCCGCCGTCGCGCGTGGTCACGACCACGCGGGCTCCCGTCCGGCTCTCGAGCAGGCGCTTGGTGCGCATCACGATGTCGTAGACGTAGAGGCTCTCCCAGACGCTCCCCATCGAAGCGCCCGAGTCGCGCCCGCCGTGGCCGGCGTCCAAGATCACCGTGATCCCGGAGAGGCCCTGGGCCCGGATCTGGTTGGTGAACTTCTCGCTCTCGCGGACCTCGGCCTCGTAGGCGAGCCGGCGCGGGTTGCCCGGAGGCAGGAACTCGGGCTGGAGGAGGTCGAACGGGATCTTGACCCGGAAGCCCGCCGGGATGTCGGTCACGTCCGGGATGCCGCTGCGCTCCGCGAGCTGGGCCGCGAGGGCGTTGACGTCCGCGCCGTGGATGCGCCCGGTGAAGCGGACGACGACCGCCGAGTAGAGCGCCTCGCCCGGCCGCAGGCGGTAGAGCGCGTAGTCGCCGGAAGCGTCCTTGCCGTAATCGAGACGAAAGCCCGTCGACTTGGGCAGCGCGGCGCGGATCTCGGGCAGCAGCAGCTCGGCCGGGATCGCGAGCGAGGCGCCGCGCGCGAGCTCGTCGTCGTGCAGCTCGTTGAA
This sequence comes from Thermoanaerobaculia bacterium, assembly GCA_035607445.1. GTDB lineage: Bacteria > Acidobacteriota > Thermoanaerobaculia > Multivoradales > UBA5704 > DASYKS01. The sequence continues at coordinate 24,484 of DATMZM010000288.1, forward strand.
CTCGCGCAGAGCCCGGAAGTTCTCGCCGTTGCCCGTGAACCAGGAGGCGACGTGCCAGAGGCTCTCGCGCTCGAGGGCGCCGGTGCCGCGCACCTTGTGGACCCAGCCGTCGGCCTCGGCCCGGTCGTCGGGGAAGAGCGCCTTGAGCGCCTTGATGCGCGTCTCCGCATCCACCACGTCGAGCGCGATCGAATAGCGGACCCCGCTGCGCAGATCGCGGCTGCCGCCGTTCGCGTTCGCGACCTGGTCCGCGCCCCGCTCGTCGCCGCAGACCCTGCGGGTGAAGGCGAGCAGCCCCTCGCCCGGCTTCGGGGTCGCCTCGAGCGAGATCGTCTGGTCCTCGGCGAGGAAGGCGGTCAGACCCTCGCCGACGACGGCCCGGAACGACCGCGCTCTGGGAGCGGCGGGAGGGGCGGGAGCGGCTTTGGCCGGACGGCTCGGCGGCTTCGAAGAGGCGGGGTCCGCGGCGCCCGGCAGGGCGAGGAGGAGGACGAGCGCGGAGGCGACGCGCGCGGAGGCTCTCATCGCGACGTTCACGTCACGGCTTCCCGGGCACCCCGGAGACCGAACGCCGGCTCGACCCGCCAGCCGACCTCCCGCTCGAAGGCCCGGCCGGCGCGCAACACCGTCGCCTCGTCGAACGGCCGGCCGGCGATCTGGAGCGACAGCGGCAGCCCCTCGTCATCGAAACCCGACGGCAGGGCGAGCGCGGGCAGGCCGGTCAGGCTCGCCGGGGTCGTGTAGACGTCCGAGAGATACATCGCGAGCGGATCGTCCGCCCGCTCGCCGATCCGGAACGCCGCGGTCGGGCTGGTCGGCGTCACCAGGACGTCGACGCTTTCGAGGACCCCTTCGAGCTCCCTGCGCATCCGCGTCAGGACGGCGCGGGCGCGGCCGTAGTAGGCGTCGCGATAGCCGGACGAGAGCGCGAAGGTGCCGAGCATGATCCGCCGCTTGACCTCGGGCCCGAAGCCCTCGCTCCGGCTCGCGACGTAGACCTCGGCGAGGCTCTCGGCGCCGGGCGCCCGGCGGCCGTAACGGACGCCGTCGAAGCGCGCGAGGTTTGCGCTCGCCTCCGACGTCGCGACCACGTAGTAGACCGCGACCGCCGCCGCGAGGCTCGGCACGGAGACCTCGACGATCTCGGCGCCGGAGCGCGCGAGAAGCTCGAGCGAAGAGCGCCAGCAGCGGGCGTTCGCCCCGGCGAGCCCGCCGGTTTCGACCTCCCGGAGCGAGCCGATCTTCAATCCGCGGATGCCGTCCTCGAGGCGCTCCAAGTAGCCGCCGACCGGCCGGGCGGCGCTCGTCGCATCGCGCGGATCGTGGCCCGCGATCACGCCGAGCGCCAGCGCGGCGTCGCGGACATCGCGCGCGAGCGGGCCGATCTGGTCGGTCGAGGAGGCGAAAGCGACCAGCCCGAAGCGCGAGACGCGGCCGTAGGTGGGCTTGAGCCCGACGATCCCGGAGAGCGCTGCCGGCTGGCGGATCGAGCCTCCCGTGTCCGAGCCGAACGCGAGCGGCACGCTGCCCGCGGCCACCGCGGCGGCCGGACCGCCCGACGAGCCGCCCGGCACGCGCTCGAGGTCCCAGGGGTTCCTGGTCAGCTGGGCGCTCGAGTTTTCGCACGACGAGCCCATCGCGAACTCGTCCATGTTCGCGCGTCCGATCGGAACCGCCCCCGCGGCCAGCAGCTTTTCGACCGCTGTCGCGGTGTAGGGCGCGACGTAGCCTTCGAGGATCCTGGACGCGCAGGTCAGGCGGTGGCCCGCGACGCTCAGGTTGTCCTTGAGCGCCACCGGCACTCCGGCGAGTGGCCCGGCGTCCTCGCCCGCGGCGATCCGGCGGTCGATCTCCTCCGCGCGCCCTCGCGCTTCGTCCGCCCAGACCTCGAGGTAGGCGCCGACCAGCGGGTCGACCGCGGCGGTGCGCGCGAGCGCCGCGGCCAGGACCTCGGCGGCGCTCGCCTCGCGCGCCCGGACGCGGCGGGAGATCTCCGCGGCGGAAAGCTCCCAGAGGGCGCTCACGGCCCCTCCGCTTCCGCCGTCTTGACCGCGGGCACGAGCAGGAAGCCGTCGCGCGCCGCGGGCGCGTTGTCCAAGAAGCTCGCGCGCGGCAGGCCGGGCGCCACCGCATCCGCGGCCTCGGCCGCCGCCTCCGAAGATCCGGCGCCCTCCTGTTCGATTTCGGAAAACGCCTGGAGCTGATCGATGTAGCCGACGATCCGGGCCAGCTGATCGGTCAACCGGTCCTCTTCCTCCGGGCTGAAGCGAAGGCGGGCTAAAACTGCGATTCTCCTGACTTCTTCGCGAGTTAACGCCATGATCTTCGAGTAGAAGTTTAGCCTCTCCCCGGAGGCCTTGACAAGGAGACGAGAGGAGGTTGCCGCGCAACCTGCGATCATCCGGCGATGCCCGGCCCCGATTTCGCCCCGCTCCTCGCCCACCGCGCCGTCCGGCTCCTCGCCGCCGCCGCGGGCTCGACCCCCTGCCACCTGGTCGGCGGGGCCCTCCGCGACCAGGCGCTCGGGCTCGGCGTCCACGACCTCGACGCCGTCTCGGCAGGACGCGGGATCGCGATCGCCCAGGATCTCGCCCGCGCTCTCCCCGCCCGCCTCGTCCCTCTGGGCGGCAAGGAGTTTGCCGCCTACCGGCTGGTCGCGAGCGGCTTGACCCTCGACCTCTGGGACCGGGAGGAGACGACGCTCGAAGAGGACCTCGCGCGCCGCGATCTGACGATCAATGCGATCGCCCTCGACCTCGCGACCGGAGCTGTGACCGATCCCTTCGGGGGCCTCGAAGACCTCGAGAGAAAGATCCTGCGCGCGACGACGCCCGAGAGCATCGCGGGCGATCCCCTCCGCGTGCTGCGGCTCGCCCGGCTCCTCGTGCAGCTCCCCGGATTCACCGCGGACGGCGGGACGGTCGAGCTGGCGCGGGCGAGCTCCCCGGACCTCCCGGAGATCGCCGCCGAGCGCATCCGCGACGAGCTGGCGCGCACCGTGGGAGATGAAAAAGCGGCGCTCGGCGTCGAAATGCTGGGTCGCGTGGGGGTCTATCCGGGGCTCTGGATCGACCGCCTCGGGGAGGTCGCGCCGATCGGGGAGGTGGTCGGCCAGTTGGAGGTTTTCAAAAGCGTCTGGGTGGGAGGTGAGGGTCGGGCGGGCTTGCCGGTCTCGGCTTCCGCGCACTTCGGGCGCTGGGCTCTCCTGTTCGCGGGACTTTCGAAGCTCGGCGGGGCTCCCACCGAAGCTCTCGAGCGCTTCCGGGTT
>DATMZM010000279.1:0-20305 GCA_035607445.1 Thermoanaerobaculia bacterium
AGCGGATCCTCGCCCGGAGGCGCCGGTGAGCCGGCTGCGGCTGGCGCTCGATCTGCTCGCCACGGAGGGCCTGGGGTCGGTCGCCCGCCGGCTGCTCGACCGCGCGGACGAGCGCCGGCGCCGGCTCGCCTATCCGGCCCGACCAGGCTGGCGGCCGGAGGCGCCGATCCCGATCGTCCACCTCCTCGCCATTCCGCCCTCGCCCCGACTCGGCGGGGTTCAGACGCAGCTCGTCGCGCGGCGGGAACGGGAGATCGCCGCCGGGAGGCCCTTCGCGCTGCTCTATCCGTTCACGGGGCGCTATCGGCTGGAGGTGGATTCGGCGGCAGGGCGCGCGGCGATCGATCTCGGCGCGGCGCCGGCTGGCTTGCCCGAACGGGCGGAAGAGCTCGAGCCGGAAGCGTTCGCCCGCTCCGCGCGGACGGCGCTCGAGGCCTGCCGAGCAAAAAGCGTCCGGGTGGAAGGGGCGGCGGGATGGCCGCTCGGGGGCCTCCGCGATCTCGCGGCGGAGGTGCCCACGACCCTCGCGATCCACGACTTTTCGCTCTTCTGCCCCCGGCCGCACCTGGTGGAAGAGCCGGTGGGCCTCTTCTGCCGCTATTCGCGCGATCCGAAGCGCTGCGTCGTCTGCCTCCGCCGGAGCTGGCCGGTCGAGCTCGGCTTCCAGGAGCGCCGACGCGAGCTGGCCAACGGCCTCCTCGCCGCGGCCGAGTCCGTCGTCTTTCCATCCGAGTTCCTGAGGAGGACCTACCGGGAGCTTTTCCCCCACCCGGACGCTTTCCGCTGGCAGGTCGAGCCGCCGCTCCTGTTGGCGCGAGCCCCGGCAGGCGACCGGCCGACCGGCCATTCCGGCCTGACCCGCCGGATCGCGTACGTCGGCGCGGCGAAGCGGTTCAAAGGGGCGGAGGTCTTCGCCGAGGTGGTCGAGAGGCTCGCGCCGCGGCACCCCGAGATTTCCTGGCACGCCTTCGGCGGCGGCGACCCCGATCTCCTCCGCCGCTTTCGCCGGCTCGGCGTGCGGGTCCACGGTTATTACCGCGCGGGAACCCTCCCACGGCTTCTCGCCCGCCACCGGATCGATCAGGCGCTCCTGCTTTCGATCGTCCCCGAGTCGTACGGCCTGACCCTCGACGAGTGCGCGCTCGCGGGCGTCCCGGCCCTGGTCTTCGATCATGGCGCCCTGGCCGAACGGGCTCCCCAAGGGGGAGGAAGCGTCGTTCCCGCCGCCGCGGGCTCGGCCGGCGTGGCCGGGCGCATCGTCGAGGTGGCCGCGGCCGGCCGGCCGGCCGGTCCGGCCTGGTAGCATCTCCGGGTGCCGTCCCGGTCGTCGCAACCCGTCCGTACTCCGCCGTTCCTCCTGCGCTTCCTGCCGGCGGTGGCCGGGGTCGCCGCCCTCGCGGCGCTCGGGCTCTGGCTCTATGGACCGACCCTCTCGCTCGGCTTCGCCTACGACGACATCGACCACCTGAACCTCGCCGGGGAAGCCCTCTCGGGGGCGGTACCCTTGGGCCGCGTGCTCCTGACGCCGCATCTCGAGCACCTCCTGCCGGGCGTGGTCGCGCTGTTCCTGGGCACGGTTCGGCTGTTCGGGCCGACGGCGGCGCCGATCCGCTGGCTGATCCTCGCCGTCCACCTGGCGACCGCCTGGCTGCTCGGCCGGACCGCCCGGCGCTACGGCGGTCCGATCGCCTCCCGGGTCGTCCCGTTCGCGTACCTCGTGCCCTGCGGATTCTCCTCGATGTGGATCTGGCAGCCGAACGGCGCCGGGGTTCCGCTCGCCGAGCTCGGCTTCGCCGCGGCGCTCCTCGCGATCGCGCGGAGCGAGGAGCTCGGCCCGCAACGGGCGCGCTGGCTCGCCGCCCTCGCGCTCGCCGCGGGCCTCGCTTTCGAGGCCACGCTCGCGCCGCTGGTCCTCGGTCCCGCCCTGCTCGACGAGATGGAGCGGCGCCGCCGCGGCACGGCCGGGCGGCCGGTCGGGATCTTCACCGTCGCCTGCCTCGCTCTCGCCGCCGGGATGGCCGTCCTTTCGAGCTACCTCTACCACCTGACCTACGGCGGAAAGCTCGACGTCAACCTGCCGAAGGGGCTCGAGCGCGCCGTCTTCCTGGCCCTCTCCGCACCCTTCCGGTTCTTCCTGCCGGGCGTCAAGATCGGCGCTGCCGACGGCGGCGGACCGACGGCGATCCGCGGCTGCCTGTACGGTCTCGCCCTCGCTCTGCCGGTGGCCGCCTTTCTCTTTTGGCTCTGGCGGCGGGGAGCTCCCCGCCTCGCGATCGTCGCCCTGCTCCAGGCTGTCGGCCCGCTCGGCCTGCTGGCGCTCGTCGGTCTCGGCCGCTGGCGCTCGACCTTCCTCGACCTCTACGAGGCCGATCGCTACTTCTTCTCCCTCCTCGTCCCGATCGCGTTGCTCGCGGGCGCCGTCGCCGTCTCGCTCGCGGAGCGCCGGCGTCTCCCGCTCCGGCGGCGCGCCCTCGCCTGGCTCGCGCTCGCCGCGGTGGCCGCCTTCTGGGCCGGGGCTCACCGGGCCGCGATGCTGCGGCGGATCCCGTTCGATATCTACGCCCTGCAGGCCGAGCGGCTGCACCGGATCGACCGTCTGGCGGCACGGGTACGGGCCGAGCTCGACCGACTGCCGCCGGGCAGCGGGCCGGTCCGCATCCCCGACGACAGCTTCTGGCTGCCCGACCTCCACAACGGCCGGATCTCGACCCGGCTGTTCGTCGCCGGGTTCGTCCGCGACCGGCGATTCGGGCTCGGCTCCGCGATCGTCGACGACCGGAGCGCCGCCTTCCTGAATCCCATCCTCGCCGCCTGGGGCCGCGAGACCGGCGCCTCGGAGCCCTCTCTCTCGATCCGCAAAGGCAGGCTCTACGACCCCGCGATCGTCCGGGGCATCGACTTTCGCGACGGCGCGAACGACGAGCAGGTGATCTCCGGCTTCTATCCCTGGGCGGAGAACGCCCGCTGGCTGGGCGCCCGGGGCGAGCTGCGCTTGACCATCATGTCGTCCGTGCTCAACCTGGCGCTCGTCTTCCCGCGCGACCGCCTGACGGCGCTCGATCCGAGCTGGGGCGCCGCGACCCTGTCGGTCCGCCTGGTCGACGAGCAGCAGGGAGACTCCTGGCAGGCAAGCGCTTTGCAGCTCTCGAAGGACGGCCTCGGCGAGTACCCCGTGAACGTGGAGGGGTTTCTCGGCCGCTTCGGAGCCGGGCGTCGAGTGCGGGTGGTCCTCGAATGCGGGCGCACCTGGCGGCCGAAGGACGTGATCCCCGGCTCGACCGACGCGCGCGAGCTGTGCACGCAGGTGATCGCCGCCGGTTTTTGACCCGGCGCAAGGAAGCGCACTGACGAGGATTGTCACACCCGCGATCGTTCCATTCCGTCGCAGGCGCTGTCCAAAGTGGCACGGAGCCGTCGGATCGCGGCGGCCCCCATCGGCAGATCGGAGCAAGCCAAGCATGACGGAACCAAGGAATTCCCCGCCGCTCGGCCCTGGGTGCCGCGCCGTGCTCGCGACGGCTCTCCTCGCCGCGTTCGCGGCCGCCGCCTTCGCTCAGCAGCCGCTCGTGCCGCCCTACAAGAGCGGCTTTCCGTTGACGCTCGCGAACCAGGGCGCGGGTCTCGCCAACGACGTCTTCAGCCAGCTCGCGGCGGCGGACCTCGGCCTCACGCCCGGGTTCAAGCAGATCATCTTCGGCCTGCGCAACGGCAAGCTCTACGTCATCCAGCGCAACGGCGCCGGCAGCTGGGGTCCCGCCCCCGGTTGGCCGGTGCAACTGCCCTCGCACATCGCCTCGAGCCCGGCGATCGGCGACATCACGGGCGACGGCATTCCCGAGATCGTGGTCGGCTACGGCTCGACCCTCCAAGGGGCGCCGCCGAACAGCGCTCCGGGCGGCATCCGCGCCTACAGCCGCTCCGGAGTCCTGCTCTGGGAGCGCCTGCCCCAGGACTCGGCCGAAGGGGCCGACGGCTTCGCGGACCCGGTGATGGGCGCGCCCGCGATCGGCGACGTCGACGGCGACGGCGCCAACGAGGTGGTGTTCGGCGCCCTCGACTTCAACCTCTACGTCGTCAACGGCGCGACCGGCGCGAACAAGTCCGGCTGGCCGAAGCTGCTGCGCGACACGATCTTCTCCTCGCCCGCCCTCCACGACATGGACGGCGACGGCAAGCCGGACATCATCATCGGCAGCGACGCCCACGCCGAAGGCTCGCCGTTCAACACCCCCGACGGCGGCTGCATTCACGTGATGCGCTTCGACGCCGCCGGCAACGGCAGCACCCCCTCGCCGATCGTCGAGCTGCCCGGCTTTCCGAAGTGCGTCGACCAGGTGATCGCGAGCTCGCCCGCGGTCGGCGACATCGACGGCGACGGCAAGCCCGAGATCGTCCACGGCACCGGCACCTTCTTCACCAACCCGCCGCGCCAGCAGAAGGTCTACGCCTGGCATTGCGACGGCTCGCCGGTCTGGGGCACGGCGCAGAACCCGGGCCTCGCCCTTTCGGCCGGCGGCCAGATCTCGACCTCGCCCGCGCTCGCCGACATCACCGGCGACGGCGTGCTCGACGTCATCTTCACCGCCGACAGGACCTCGCCCGCGACCGACTACCACCTCTACGCGGTGCGCGGCAACGGCACCCAGATCTTCAATCCGGTGATCCCGCGCGACTTCTTCGGCTCGAACCCGGCCCTCTCGGCCGGGGAGCCGATGGTCGCCGACGTCCTGGGCGACGGGGCGCTCGAGATCCTGGTTCCGACCAACGGCGAGGCGGCGGTCTTCAGCGTCGCGGGCGTCCAGCTGACCGAGACGACGCCGCACCCGAACCCGATCACCAAGTTCACGTTCAACACCCAGGCGAGCCTCTCGGGCGTCGTCGTCACCGACCTCGAGACCGACGGCGCCGGCAACCAGATCGAGGTGATCGCGGTGTCGGCCAAGCCGTTCCCGAGCTTCACCGACACCGAAATCCACGTCTGGAATCCGATCCCGCGCGCCGGCACGCCTCCCTGGGGCATGTTCCACCAGAATCCGGCGCGCACCGGCGTCGCGCCCGGCACCTCCTCCTGCAACGCCCATGGGGCGTGCGCCTCCGACTCGGCAGCGCGCAAGCTGTTCACCGTCGCGCCCTGCCGGCTGGTCGACACCCGCGACCCGAACGGCCCGTTCGGCGGGCCGGCTCTCGCCTCGGGCGCGCTGCGCGACTTCTCGGTCTTCGGCCGCTGCGGCATTCCCAACACCGCGCGGGCGCTCTCGGCCAACGTCACCGTGGTCGCGCCCACCGCCGCCGGCTTCGTCCGCTTCTCGCCCGGCTGCCAGCCCTCGGCCGTGAGCACGGTCAACTTCTCGACCAACCAGATCCGGGGCAACAACGCGATCCTCGCGATCGATGCCCAAGGCCTTCTGACCGCGAACGCGTTCGTCTCCGGCAACGGCTCGGTGCAGGTGATCGTGGACATCAACGGGTACTACCAATAGGAGCTCTGGTCCGGTCGGGCGGGAATCCTACGGAGCGCGGCGCGCGAGGGCGAGCAGCTGGAAGCCGAAGAGCGTCGGCCGCAGGCGGGCGAGCAGTTCGACGAGGGCTTCGAGGGGTGTCAGGAGCCAATCCGGCCAGCCCGAGAGCGCGAGGCGCAGCGGCACTGCGGAGGCCGTCCGGCGCTCGATCCGGAATCCCGCGCTCAGAAGCATCCGGTCGAGGCTCCGGCGGGTGAAGAAGATCCGGTGCGTGCGATCGAGGATGCCCCTCTCGGCGTAGTCGAAGCGGCCGAAGAGGAGCGCCACCCGCACCGCCAGGTTGGCGACGTTGGGCACCGAGATCAGGAGGGGAGCCCCGGCCGGGAGGGCCTCGCGGAGGTGCGCGAGCATCCGCTCCGGGTCGTTGAGGTGCTCGAGGACGTCGGCGGCGAGGGCCGCATCGAAGCCGCGCGGCAGGCGCGGCAGGACGTCGAGATCGACGATGGCGCCGCCCGCCAGAAGCTCGGCGAGCGGGCCGAGGCCGCCCAGGCTCCCCTCGAGGCCGCGCCAGTCGAGGTCGGGGCGCCCGGCGAGCCGGGCGATCTGGCCGGTACCGGAGCCGAGCTCGAGCAGCCGGGCACCCGGCGGCAGCTCGCCGACCCAGGCCGCCAGCAGGCGATGGCTCGAGCCGCGAAAATCCTTGACCACGTAGCGCTCGGCGCTGGCCGAGCCGGCCGCCGTCCTCGGGGACTCCGCCCGCAGGCTCACCGCCCTTTCGCCTCCGCGGCGGCGAGCAGCGGGTAGCGGGCGATCCCCTTCTTGTGCAGCTTGTAGCGGACCAGCACCCCGAGGATCGCGAGCCCGTACTGGACGCTCTTGAAGAAACCGATCTGCGAGGCCTCGTCGAAGTAGCGGGTCTCGATCGGGATCTCGCCGATCCGCAAGCCCCGCCAGACGCCCTGGGCGATGATCTCGGTATCGAAGACGAAGTCGTCGGAGTTCGCCTCGACGTCCACCCGCTCGAGGTAGCGGCGGGCGTAGGCGCGCAGACCCGAGTGATATTCCGAGAGGAAGACGTAGAAGGTCGCGTTCGCGACCATGGTGAGGAACAGGTTCGCCAGGTACTTCCACTTCGGCATCCCCCCCTCGAGCGGCCGGCCGCCGAGCATCCGGCTGCCGAAGACCGCGTCGGAGCGGCCGGCGAGGAGAGGCTCGACCAGCCGGGGGATCGCGCCCGGATCGTACTGGTGGTCGGGATGGACCATGACCACGATCTCGGCGCCGCGGGCGAGCGCTTCGCGGTAGCAGGTCTTCTGGTTGCCGCCGTAGCCACGATTGCGGGGGTGGACGATCGTGTGGAGCCCGAGGCCGCGCGCGATCTCGGCGGTCTTGTCCCGGCTCGCGTCGTCGACCAGGACGACGTCGTCGACCCAGGCGGAGGGCAGGTCGCGGAAGGTTCGCTCGAGCGTCTTTTCCGCGTTGTAGGCGGGCATCACGACGCAGATCCGCGCCCGCCCCGCCTCGGCTGTCCGATTCTCCACGGCGGCGGAGTTTAGCCCGGACGGCCCCGCGAGAGGAGCGCCGGAGAGCGAGGCGCCGAGCCCCCATCACACGCGCGGATCATTTAGGCTTTCATCGGGTTATACTGGCGCCCCTTTTCGAGGATCCGTTCGAAAGTGCTCGTCACCGAAGAAACCCGTGCGCCCGCGGCGACCACCCCCGAAGAGCCGGTGGACTCCGTTCTCCTCGGCCGCCTCGAAGCGGAGGCCTTCGACGCGCGCCTGCGCGAGATCGAGCGGACCGAGCGCGAGGGGCTCCTCGCGCGCCTCGCGCTCTCGCCCGAGAGCTGCTCGGCGAGCGACGAGGAGATCCGCCCCGCGGCCTCGCGCAGCGAGATCCTTCGCCTGAAGCGCGAGATCGACCGCTTCGCCGAGTTTCACCGCGCTCTCGTGCGCTCCCGCTCCTGGCGGCTGCTCCAGTTCCTTCGCCGCCCGTTCGGACGGGCCTGGTAAGCGCCATGGCGGCGCACGGCGAAACGCTCGAGCTCGCGCGGCTCCGAGCCCGGGTCACCGCCCTCGAGCAGGCCCTCGAGCGGCGCTCCGAGCAGCTGCGCCAGCTGCAGCGCCATCTGACCCGCCGGGAGCTGGTCAACCTCTCCCGCTTGACCGGCGGCCTACCGCCGATGCCGCTCGCGGCCCACCAGCTCGAGCAGTGGCGCGAGACCACCGACTTGACCGCCGCGGAAGTCCCGGAGACACTGCGCGACCTGTGGCGAAGCCTGACGCTCCCGAACCTGCCCCCAACCGGCACGGGGATCGGCGCCTCCGACCGATGAGTCGGAAGGCGACCCTGATCGTCCTCGCCTGGAATCGCTGGGACCTCACCGAGAAGTGCCTCGCGACCCTGCTCGCGACCGATCTTCAAGACGCCGAGATCCTGGTCGTCGACAACGGCTCGACCGACGAGACGCCCGAGCGCCTGCGCGGCTACCCCGGCGTGCGCACCCTGAGCCTCGAGCGCAATCTCGGCTTCGTGCGCGGCAACAACGCCGGGCTCGCCGCCGCCGATCCCGATTCCGACGTCGTCTTGCTCAACAACGACTTGGAGCTCACCCAGGCCGACTGGCTCGAGCGCCTGCGGCGGGCGGCCCGGTCCGACCCCAAGATCGGCATCGTCGGCTGCCGCTTGAAGCTGCCCGACGGCCGGCTGCTCCACGCCGGGACCTACGTCCTGCCCGACACCGTCTGGGGCCAGCAGATCGGCGCCCTCGAGCGCGACGTCCACCAATACGCGGCCGAAGTCCGCGAGGTCGAAGGCATCGTCTTCGCCTGCGCTTATCTGAAGCGCGAGGTGGTCGCCGCGATCGGCGGCCTGGCCCTCGACTTCGAGTCCTACTTCGAGGACACGGATTACTGCCTGAGGGCGCGGAAAGCCGGCTTCTCGACCGTCGTCTGCGGCGGCGTGACGCTCGTCCACGACGAGCACGGCTCGACCCGCAACGATCCCGAGGCGCTCGGGCGCCTGTTCCAGGCGAGCCGCGCGGTCTTTCGCGAGAAGTGGCAAGGGGAACTCTCCTCCCGCTACCGGCACCGCCTGCTCTGGCAGTCGATCATGAACTTCCCGACCGGCTACGCGATGAGCTGCCGGGAGATCCTGCGCGCTCTCGATCAGGAGGGGGTCGAGCTGGTCTACCGCTACGTCTACGGCCCGAAGACGGTCTTCCCGAATCCCGAGCCGGCCGATTCCGAGGACTACCGCCTGAACGTCATCCGTTCGCGCAAGGCGCCGCTGTTCCCGAAGGCGGCGGTGGTCTACGCCCAGGCCGACGTCTTTCCGCACGGCAGGGGGCGGACGAAGATCGGCTACACGATGCTCGAGGTCGACGGCTTCCCCCGCGAGTGGGTCGCCGCCGCGAACCGGATGGACGAGATCTGGGTGCCGAGCGAGTTCAACCGCGAGGGCTTCCTCGCCTCCGGGCTCAAGCGACCGATCCACAAGATCCCGCTCGGCGTCGACGTCAACTACTTCCATCCCCGGGTCGCGACGGTGCCCAATCCGGCCGGCGAGTTCGTCTTCTTCTCCGCCTTCGAGTGGGGCGAGCGCAAGGATCCCGGGCTTCTGCTCGAGATCTTCAACGACGAGTTCACCTGCGACGAGCCGGTCCGGCTGGTGTGCAAGATCATCAACCGGGATCCCGAGATCAAGCTCAAGGAGGAGATCCGCCGGCTCGGCCTGCGCGAAACCGGCGGCCAGATCTCGTACCTGCTCAATCTCGAGTTCCCGCACTACCAGCTCGGCTCGCTCTACCGCTCCGCCGACTGCTTCGTCTCGGTCTCCCGCGGCGAGGGCTGGAACATGCCGCTGATGGAGGCGATGGCCTGCGGGCTGCCGTCGATCGCGACCGACTGGGGGGCGCACCAGGAGTTCGTGACCGAGGCCAACGCCTATCCCCTGCGCGTGCGCGGCACCGTGCCCGCCGTCGCCAAATGCCCGTACTACCTCGGCTTCCGCTGGGCCGATCCGGATCCCGACCACTTGCGCCACCTCCTGCGCCACGTCTACGATCACCGCGACGAGGCGCGCGGGAGGGGCGAGGCCGCCGCGCGCGAGATCGCCGAGCGCTGGACCTGGCGGCACACCGCCCAGAAGATCATCGGGCGGCTCGAAGCGCTCGGCATCTGAACGGCGGCGCTCCGCCCGAACCGGCCCTCGGATCCTTTGAAATCCAACCCATGGAATGGGACGACGACCGTTGACGTTTCGGATCTTCCGGTGATAGCTTCCCTGCGATCGAAAGGAGTCACCATGACTAGGACCCGAGTCGGAAAAGTTGTGTTGGCCGCTGGCCTGTTCGCTGCGTGCCTCAGCTCGGCGGCTCAAGCCGCGGGCCCGTTTCAGTTTCACGCGATCTCGCCCTGCCGCCTCGCCGACACGCGTTCGGGATTCGGTGGCGCCCTCTCGGGCGGCACGCCTCGCAACTTCACGGCGCGCGGGGTCTGCGGCATCCCGGCCGGTGCTGCGGCGGTGGTCGTCAACGTGACGGTCGTCGGTCCGAGCCAGACGGGTTTTCTCACCCTCTACCCGTCGGACCTGGGCAGCCCGCCGCTCGTCGCCACGCTCACCTTCAACGCCGGTGAGCCGGCCCTCGGCAACGGCGCGATCGTGCCTCTCGCCGCCTCGGGAACGCCGGACTTGACCGCCGTCTACGGCATCGGCGGCGGCTCCGCGACCACCCACGTCGTGCTGGACACGACAGGCTACTTCCAGTAGCTCTCGCCCTTCGGCTGTCGAATCGGGCCGCTCCTTGACGGGGTGGCCCTTTTCATTTGTCCTCGAGCCCTGTCGCCGCGCGTGAAGCCCTCCGCCAAGACCGCTCTTTCGGTCCTCCTGATCCTCGCGCTCGCGAGCCTGTCGATGCTCGTCTTCGAGCACCGCGGGAGAGTCCCCTTCAGCTCCGACCAGGCGATCATCTCGCTCATCGGCGTCGACATCCTCGAGCACGGCAGGCACCCGGTCTTCTGCTACGGCGCGGAGTACGCGGGGACGCTCGAGCCGCATCTCCTCGCGGTGACCTTCGCGCTCTTCGGAGCGACGCCGCAGACCTTCCGCCTGACGATGGCTGCCCTCGTGCTCGCCCTGATCCTCGCCGTCTGGGTCTCGACCCGCATCGCTCTCGGCGAGCGGGAAGCGCTCGCCGCCGGCCTCTATCTCGCGGTCGGCCCCTCGTATTTCCTCTACAAGGGCCTCTCCTCCGACGGCGCCTACGTGTCTCTCCTGCTGCTCTCGGCGGTCGCGCTCGGCTGCGCCTTCGCCATCGACCGCAGAACCGAGCGCGGCGAGTCCGTTCACTGGCTCGCCCTCGGTCTCGGGCTGACGCTCGGCCTCGCCTGGTGGGTCCATCCGCTGTCGGCGTTCCTCGGCGCGCCGATCGCTCTCGCCGCCGCGACCGGCCGGCGCCGCGCCTGGCTCGCGCCGAGCAGCCTCGCGCTCGGCGCTCTGGGCTTCCTCACCGGCGCCCTCCCCTGGTGGTGGCACAACCTCAGGCACCATTGGGCGAGCCTCTCCGTGCCCGAGCTCGCCGCCGCAAAGCCCGCCGGCAGCAGCCAACAGCTCGCGGCGCTGTTCGAAAAGGGTTGGAGCATCCTGCTCGGCGGCCGCTCCGTCTGGACGCGCGCGGAGACCTTTCCCGGGTCGACCTGGGTCGCCTGGTTCCTGCTCGGGGTCCTGTTCCTCGCCGGTCTGTTCGAGATGCTGCGCGGGGCCTCGCGCGAGCGGCGGCGGGCGGCGGCTCTCTACCTCGTGATCCTGGCCGCCGTTCCGATCTTGAACCTGGCCGTCCAGCGGACGAACTTCGCCGAGCCGCGCTACCTCCTGCCGGCCTACCTGGCGATCGCCCCGCTGTTCGGGCTCGCTCTGGCGCGGCTCGGCCGTCGCGCCGCGCTCGCCGCCGCGCTTTCAGCCGTCGCGCTCACGCTCAACGCCGGCAGCCAGATCCGCGCGCCGCGGATCGTCGGGTTCGAAGGGGGTTACGTCGAGAGCGACGCGAAAAGCCTCGTCTCCTGGCTCGAGGCCCGCGGCGTGCGCACGCTCTACGCCTCGTACTGGACGGCCTACCGGGTCACCTTCCTTTCGCACGGCCGGATCATCGCGACGCCCTACGGCACCGGCACGAACGGGTTCGTCCGCGACCTCGAGCACCGGGACATCGTCGACGCCTCGCCCGACCCGGCGTTCCTGCTCGAGGGGGAGGACCGCCGGCGGTTCGTCTCGTACCTCAAGCGGCGCGGCCTGGCACCCGGCCGGGCGGACCGCGACGGATATACGCTCTTCACCGGTTTGGACGCCGAGACCACCGACCGGCTCGGCCACTGCCTGTGCATCCCCGCCGAGCCCGGCGCGAGCGACGTCGAGTGGCTCGCCGTTCGCGGCCCCTTGCGTCTGCCGGCCGGCGGCACCGCGGTCTATCGGGCGCGGTTTCGCAGCCTGCTGCTCTCGCCGCTCTCGAGCAACGTCCACCTCTCCTACCACTGGCGGCGGCCCGGCGGGGAGGTCGTCGTGGCCGACGGCGTCCGCTCGGATGTGACCACGAAGGCGATGGACGGGCAGGTCGCCGAGGCACCGGTCCAGGTCGTCGCCGACGTTCCTCCCGGCCGTTACGACCTCGTCATCGACCTGGTCGACGAGAACGTCGGCTGGTTCGAGAACGCGGGGATCCCGCCGCCTCATCTCGACGTGACCGTCGATCCCGCCCCCGGACGGCGCTGACCCTCGCGCTCCGGCGGGGCTGCTATCCTCCCCACACTCATCCGAGCCGCCGGGCTCCCCGGCCGAAGAGAGGATTCGATGCGCGTCACCCTGCTCAAGCTGCTCGCGGAGCTCGCCCGCAGCGTCGATCTCCCCGAGCCGATCTACGAGTTCGGGGCCTTTCGGGTCGAGGGGCAGAAGCATCTCCCCCACGTGCGCGACTACTTCCCCGGCAAGCGCTTCGTCGGCTGCGACATGCGCGCGGGCGACGGTGTCGACGAGATCCAGGACCTCCACGCGCTCGACATCCCGGACGCCTCGGTCGGCACCGCGATCCTCTTCGACACGATCGAGCACGTCCGGGAGCCCTGGCGCGCGACCGCCGAGATCCTGCGCTGCCTGAAACCGGGCGGGATCGTGCTCATGACGTCCGTCTGGTACTTCCCGATCCACGCCTATCCCGACGACTACTGGCGCTTCACCGCGAGCGCCTTCGATGCCCTGCTCCAGGACTTCCATCCGATCGCAACCGAGATGTGCGGCCTCGAAAAGCTGCCGCACACCGTCGTCGGCCTCGCCTCGAAGGGGCCGATCGACCCTGCCGCCGAGGCCCAGATCCGCCGCCTCGTCGCCGCCTGGAAGCGCCACGGGGCGAGCAGCTGGAAAGAGGCGGTCCTCGACTGGCTCCCCCCGGCGCTCCTGATCCCGGCGTACGGGCTCTTCCTCCGCGCGACCGCGCGCCTGGCACCGAAGCGGAGATCCGCCCGAGACCCCGGATGAGCGCTCCGCCGCCCGCGATCTCGATCGTGATCCCCAGCCGCGACACCAAGGAGCTGACGCTCGCCTGCCTCGCTTCCCTCGGCGGTGCGGGGCCGGAGCGCGAGATCCTCTTGGTCGACGACGGCGGCCGGGACGGCACGGCGGAAGCCGCGTCCGCGCTCCCCGGGGTCACCGTCCTCCGCTCCGAGACCTCCCAGGGCTTCACCCGCTCGGCGAACCGCGGGCTCGCGGCGGCGCGCGGCCGCCTCCTCTTCCTGCTCAACAGCGATACCGAGGTCGAACCGGACGCGCTCGCCGAGATCGAGCGCGCCTTCGCGGCCGACCCCACGCTCGGCGCCGCGGGTGCTGCGCTCTCCTATCCGGACGGCCGCCCGCAATGGAGCGGAGGCGGCGAGCCGACCGGCCTCTGGCTGTTCGTGCTCGCGAGCGGCATCGCGCCGCTCCTCGGCCGGCTCCGGTTCTATCGCCGCTTGCGGCCGATCGGCCGGTCGGGCGAGGTCGCCTGGGTCACCGGCGCGGCGCTCGCCATCCGGCGCGAGGCGTTCGAGCAGGTCGGCCTGCTCGACGAGGCCTTCCGCTTCTACGCCCAGGACCTCGACTATTGCCTCCGGCTGCGCGCCGCCGGCTGGAGGGTGGCGATCCTGCCCGGCGTGCGCGTCCGGCATCACCAGGGCGCGACGATCGGCACGGACCCGGGCGCGAGCTCGGGTCAGCACCCGGAGCTGCTCTGGACCGATCTCCTGCTCTGGGCGGGGAAACACCGGGGACCGTCCGGCCGGGCGCGGGCGCGGCGGGCGCTGCGCGCCGGGGCGGCCTTTCGCGCGCTCGGCCGCGCCGCCGTTCGGCCCTTCACGCGCGGGAGCCGGCGCGCCGCCTGGATGGCCGACGACGCCGCTTTCGAGAAGGCCCGCAGAGCGCTCGCCGCGCGTTGAGGATCCGGCTCTCCTCCGCTCCAGGGAAGGATCGAGGAGGGACGGCGAGATCGCGCCTCGTTCGTGCGAGACTTCCCCCGCCGGAGCCGCGAGGAGGTCCTCGACGCGGCCAGCCATGAGACGTCACGACAAAGGTGCTCGAGCCATGAAACGACTTGCGATCCCCCTCGCCGCCCTCTCCTGCCTCTTCGCCGTTCAGCCGGGCCTCGCCACCTGCGGCGGCGGGGGCGGAGGCGGAGTCGGCGGCGTCGCGCCGCTCGACGTCCCGCGCGGCTTGCCGCAGGACGACCTCGCGACCTATCGCGTCCCTTGGATTGTCCTGTCCTCGGGCGACCCCGCCCCCGCGGGTGTCCTGATCCTCTACTGGTTCCCGACCTCGCCTCAGGAGGCGAGAGCTTCCGAGCTGCAAGGCTCGCGGCAGCTCACCCTGGCCGCCGGGCGCTGCGTCGCCATGGCGCTCGCGACCACCGCGAACACCTCTCTGCGAACGCAATTCAAGGTGCCCGGCGACACCTCGCTCGTCCTCCTGGTCGCTTCCGACGGCACCGAGCTCGGCCGCGTGCAGGCTCGCACCGGCCAGCCGCTCGGCCGCTCCGAGGTCGAGAAGCTCTTGCGCGACGGCCTCGACCACCGCGACCAGGCGATCGACCAGCAGCTCGACGCCGCGCGGGCGAAGGAGGACCAGGGGGACAAGGACGGCGCGATCATCCTCTACGATCAGGTCTGGCAGCAGCGCTGCTACGCGCCGCGGCCCGCCAAGAAAGCGGCCAAAGCGCTCAAGAAGCTGGGCCATCCGGTCGAGGAGGACGCAAAGCTCGAGCTTCCGGACGCCGTTGCCCCCAACCTCTCCCCCGCCACGCAGAAGTCGATCGCGCACGCTCTGGCCGAAGGCTTGCGCGCCGAAAACGGGCTGCTCCTCGCGGATGCCGCGCGCGCCTATGAGGTCGCGCGGCAGCTCGATCCCGCCGACCCGGTGCCGCTTCGCTTCCTGGGCGAGCTCTACCGCCACCACACCGGCGAATGGGACAAGGCGCACGGTGCCTTCGAGCAGATCCTCGCCATGCCCTGGGCCGACCCGCTGTCGCGCGCCGTGGCGCTCCACGGGCTCGGCAAGATGACGATCCACGCCGGCGACTTCGCCAAGGGTCTCGCCCTCTTCGAGGAGTCGATCCGCACCTATCCTCTGCCCCTGACCTACCGCAATCTCGCGGTCTACTGGAGCTCGGAAGGCGCGGGCGACAAGGCGTACGGCTACGTTCAGCAGGCGCTCGCCCTGGCGCCGGACGATCCGTACAACCAGATCTTCGGCGCCACCTTCCTGGTCAAGCTCGGCAAACCCGAGGAGGCCGCCCGCCTCGCGCGCGCGAACGAATCGATCCTCGCCGCCTCGTACAACCTGGCCGCGATCTGGGCGCAGCTCGGCGAGCGCGACAAGGCTCTCGCGCTGCTCGAGCGCCACTTCTACGCCTACGAGCAGTTCGAGGCCGTGCGGAAGAAGGAGATGGAGGAAGCGCGGGTCGACGCCGTCTTCTCGACCTTGAAGGATGATCCCGCCTTCGTCAAGCTGACCGCGCTCGCCGACCGGGCGATGACCGGCGGGCACTAAGCCGCATGCACGAAATCCTTCGCTATCGCGACCTGATCCGCGTCCTCGTCGAGCGCGACTTGAAGGTCCGCTATCGCCGCTCCGGGATCGGCTTCCTCTGGACGATGCTCCAGCCGCTCCTGACGATGCTCGTCTTCTCGCTCGTCTTCGCCGCGCTGTTCAAATTCGACCGCCCGAACTACTCGGTCTACGCCCTCGCCGGCATCCTGTTCTGGAACTTCTTCAGCCAATCGATCGTCGCCTCGATGAACAGCCTGCGCGGCAACGCCCAGCTGCTCCAGAAGCTGCCGGTGCCGAAGGTCGTCTTCCCGCTCGCGACCGTCATCTCGGGCGTGATCAACCTCCTCCTTGCCCTCGTGCCGCTCGTCCTCATCCTGATCGTCACCGGCCATACGCCGCATTGGGCGATCCTCTTCCTGCCCATCTCGATCCTGCTCGCCGCCCTGTTCACTCTCGGCGCCGGTCTCCTGCTCTCGCCGCTCGCCGTCTTCTTCAGCGACGTCGTCGAGCTGGTCGGCGTCCTGCTCACGCTCCTGATGTACCTGACCCCGGTCATCTACCCCTACGAGATCGTGCCCGAGCGCATGCGCTGGATCGTCCGGTTCAATCCGCTGCGCTCGATCCTCGAGGTCTTCCGCGACCCGATCTACCTGCGCAAGGTTCCACCGCTCACCCACATCGCCGTCTGCGTCGCGATCGCGCTCGCCGCGCTCGCGATCGGCGCCTGGGCGTTCCGCCGCTCGAGCGACCGGATCCCGTTCTACGTCTAGCCGAAGACCCCCGTATGCCCGACCTCCGCATCCGCCTCAACGGCGTCTCGCTCTGCTATCGCCTGGCGAAACAGCGCATCCCGTCGCTCAAGGATTACGCCATCCACCTGCTCAAGGGCGCCCTCTCGTACGAGAAGCTCTGGGCCCTGCGCGAGGTCGCCTTCGAGGTCCGCCACGGCGAGACGCTCGGCATCGTGGGTGGCAACGGAGCGGGCAAGAGCACGCTCCTCAAGGTCATCTCCGGGGTGCTCAAGCCGACCGAGGGAAAGCGCGAGGTCTTCGGCACGGTGGTGCCGATCTTGGAGCTCGGCACGGGCTTCGACCACGAGCTGACCGGCATCGAGAACATCTATCTCAACGCGCTTCTGCTCGGCCGCAAGAAGAAGGAGATCGACCGCGCGCTCGACCAGATCGTCGAGTTCAGCGGCCTCGGCGACTTCGTGCGCGCGCCGATCCGCAACTACTCCTCCGGAATGAACGCCCGGCTGGGCTTCTCGATCGCGACCGCCTGGCTGCCCGACATCCTGATCCTCGACGAGGTGCTCGCGGTGGGCGACGCGGCGTTCACCAAGCGCTGCGAGGAGCGGATCGCCGAGTTCCATGCCGCCGGCACGACGGTCCTCCTGGTCTCCCACAGCGAGAGCGCGATCCGCAAGAGCTGCACCCGCGCCATCTGGCTCGACGCCGGACGCCTGCGGCTCGACGGTCCGACCGACGAGGTGCTCGCCGCCTACGTCGGCCACAGCACGGAGCCCGCCGGGCGCGCAGGCGGCCAGCTGGGCCCGGAGCCGCTGCCCCACGGCTGATCGAGCCGCTCGCCGTCCTTGGCGAGCTTCGACCGGTAGCGTCGGCGGGTCGACCTTGCGGGCGGCGCGCAAAACTCGCCCTTCGGGCTCAAACAGTTGCGCTCCGTCCTCAGGCGACCCCGCCGCCGCTCGACCCTTCAGCGATCGAATCGGCGGCGCGAAACGTCGGCGTAGACGGCGAGGAGCTCGCGCGCGGCGAGGGCGGGGGCGTGGCGCTCGGCGAGCGTCCGGCGCGCCCCGGCGACGAGCGTGGCGACGAGCTCGGGATCGCGGTGGAGCGCGGCGAACGCGCGCGTGAAGCCGCGGGGATCGCGGGCGACGAGCGCCTCGCGGCCATCCCGCACGTCGAGCCCGGCGAGCGCCTCGGGGGTCGCGACGACCGGCACGCCGCGAGCCCAGGCCTCGAGCACCTTCATCCGAACGCCCGAGGCGATGCGCAACGGGACCGCGAGGATCGCGTTCGCCGCGAACGCTTGAGCGCTGTCCCCCGGCGCCTCATGGCTCTCGATCCCCGCTCCACGCGCAATCTCGATCTCCTGGCCGAACAGGTGCAGGACCGCGGCGGGGAGAGCTTCGCGCACGGCCGGCCAGATCTCCCGCGCCAGCCATTGTGCGGCGTCGCGGTTCGGCAGCCAGCCGCGGCTGCCGAGCACCACGACGGCCGGATCGCCGGCGAGCAGGGTTCGGCCGGGCGGCAGCTCGCCGGGAAACGGGACCGGCGCGACGTGCACGCGCGCGGAGCTGCCCGCCTCCTCCGCCAGGTGGCGCAGGCGGTCGGCGTCGAGCGGTGAGAGGGCGACCGCCGCCGCGACCCGTGCCAGCGCATCCCCTTCCCAGCCCGCGAGACTCTTCCCCTCGCGCGCCAGCCAGCGCCCGCGCCAGCCCTCCCGCCGACGTCCCGAAGCCAGCCAGAGATCGCTCTCGACGTTCTGCGCCCGCAGCACCACGGGAACCCCGGCCGCGGCGGCCCCCGCGGCCTGCGACAGCGCCTGGAGCTGCTCGGCATGGACGATGTCGAAGCGCTCCGCTCCGAGCAGGCGTTCGACCTCGCCCCCCACCGCGGGGAGCGTGTGCCGGGCGATCGAGAACGGCTCGCCGCGCACCCAGGCCCGCACGAGGGCGGCCCCGGGGCCCAGAGGCGCGCCGGGCACCAGATGCGGCCGACACCAGGCCGACAGCGCCGCGACCGCCCGCGCGGCATCCTCGCCGGGAGCGACCGGAGCGACCAGCGCCGGCCGATGCCCGAGATCCGCGAGCGCTCGAAGCGTGTTCGCGAGCAAGAGGCGCCCGCCGTCGGCCGGCGGCCAGGGGGTCTTGGTGGCGACGAAGAGGAGGTTCATGCCGGGAGGCGGACTGCCGGAAGGGATGATATCCGGTGGCCCCCGGGAATCGAGTCCGAAAGTTCCTTCTCCGAAGTGTTGAGAAAGCCACCCCCCTTTTCCGTCATTACCAGGTGAGATGCTCGCGCGCGCCCTCGCCGCCACCCCCTGGGGGATCGAAGCTCACCCGGTCGAGATCGAGGTGGACGTCCACAACGGTCTGCCGCAGGTCCAGATCGTCGGCCTGCCCGACGCGTCCGTGCGCGAGAGCCGCGATCGGGTGCAACGGGCGATCAAGAACTGCGGCTTCGACCTCGAGCCGAAATCGATCGTCGTCAACCTCGCCCCGGCCGATCTGCGCAAGGAGGGCAACCACCTCGATCTCGCGATCGCCTTGGCGCTCCTGGCCGCGTACGGCAGGATCCCGGAGGCGTCGCTCGAAGGGCGCCTCGCCTGCGGCGAGCTCGGGCTCGACGGCACCGTCCGCACCGTGCGCGGCGGTCTCGCGGTCGCGGACCTGGGCGCCCGGCTCGGGCTCCGCGAAGTGCTCCTGCCGGCGACGAATGGGCCCGAGGCCGCGGCGCTCGGCACGATCCCGATCGTCGGCATCCCCGATCTGACCGCGGCGATCCACCACGTCCTCGGCATCGATCCGATCGAGCCCGCGGCACCGCGCACGATCGAAACGAACGCCAAGGCGCGCCTCGACCTCGCCGACGTGCGCGGCCAGCTCGGCGCCAAACGGGCGCTCGAGATCTCCGCCGCGGGCGGCCACAACCTCCTCTTCCTCGGCCCTCCGGGCTCCGGCAAGACGATGCTCGCGCGCCGCCTGCCGGGGCTGCTCCCTCCGCTCGCGCCGCCGGAGGCGATCGAGGTGACGAAGATCTGGTCTCTCGCCGCCGACCAGCCGCCGGCCGGCCTGCTTCTCGAGCGTCCGTTCCGCAGCCCGCACACGGGAACGAGCACGGTCGGCATGATCGGAGGAGGACCCTCCCCGCGGCCGGGGGAGGCGAGCCTGGCGCACAACGGCGTGCTCTTCCTGGACGAGCTGCCGGAGTTCCGCCGCGACACTCTCGAGGCGCTCCGCCAGCCGCTCGAAGAGGGCTTCGTTTCCGTCGTTCGGGCCCGCGCCCGGCTGACCTTTCCCGCCCGCTTCTGTCTCGTCTGCGCGCTCAACCCCTGCCCCTGCGGGCATCTCGGAGATCCCCGCGGCCTCTGCCGCTGTCCGCCGCCCATGGTCGAGCGCTATCGCGCGCGGATCTCGGGGCCGCTTCTCGATCGCATCGACCTCCACGTCGAGATGCCCGCGGTCACCTTGAGGGAGCTACGCGGCGGCACGAGCGAAGGCACGGCGGCCGTCGCCCTCCGGATCGCGCGGACGCGCGAGATCGAGCGCGAGCGCTTCGGCCTCGCGACCTCCTCGCCGGTCAACGCCGCGATGGGGAGCGAAGAGCTGCGCCACTTCTGCCAGCTCGCCCCCGAAGGCCGCGCCCTCCTGGAGGCCGCCTTCGAGCGCCTCGGCCTCTCCGCCCGCGCGCTCGACCGCGTGCTCAAGGTCGCCCGCACGATCGCCGACTTGGACGGCGGCGGTCCGATCCAGACCGTCCACCTCGCCGAGGCGATCCAGTACCGGACCCTCGATCGGCGGATCCCGCGGCCTTGACGACTGCCGAAGCGTAAGCAACGACGCGCGGCGAGCGCGCCACCCGTCCGTGTCCCCCTCCCGCGTCGCGGAGTCACATCCAAAAAGAGAGGGCGCCGAGCGCCCGCCGCGAGGGCCGCGACCCCGGATCGGCCGGGCCGCGCGACGCTTCGCGACCAGGAGGCAGAATGACCACCGCCACGAAATCGCCGCGCCGCCCGTCTCTGGCGCTCCTCGCCCTGCTCGC
>DATMZM010000327.1:0-17111 GCA_035607445.1 Thermoanaerobaculia bacterium
AGATCGCGACGATCGGGAGGCGCCAGGCGGTTCGCGTTGCTCATCCAGTCGAGGTCGCGCACCGGGCGATGGCCGACATAGAGCGCGAGCGCGGCCGAGCCGGCGAGGTAGAAATCTTCCGCGGCTCGACACGCGCCGAAATCCGCCAGAAAATCGACGCTCGCCGGCGCGAGCGCCTCGGGGTGGGCCGGACGGAGGGGGGTCGCCCGCGCGCTCACAGCGGCCACAGGTCGGACGCTCCGGCCGGGGGCGCTTCCACCGCCCGGCCGAGGACGATTTCCCAGTAGGCCCGGCTGCGCCGCGAGAGCTTCCGCCCCCCAACGCGGGCTAGCCAATCGGAGACCTCGGATTCGGGCCGCCGCGAGAAGAGCCAGCGGAGATCCGCGCGGTCGCCGTCTTCGAGCAGGCGGGCGAACAGCAACGAGGGGGAGGCGTCGAAGGAGAGGTCCGGCTCGGCGACGTCGGGAAACAGGCGGCGCGCGCCGGCGGGCACCGTGGAGGACATCGAGGCCGTGGGGCTCACCGGCCGCTATCCTTCGCGCTTCTTGCGCGGGAGCGGCACCACCGTGCCGAGAGGGCCCCGCTCCTCCTCCATCTCGGCTTCCAGGATGCGCTGGAAGAGGTCGAGCGTATTGCGGAACTTGAGCTGGAGCTCTTTGCGCATGGTGCGCAGCTCCTGGACGCGGGTCTCGATCCGGGTCGTCTGCTCGATCGCCTGATGGACCACCCGATCGGCGACCATCTCCGCTTCCTTGACCATCAGCTCCGCCTCGCGCCGGGCGTTGGCGGTGATCTCGTCGGAGACCTTCTGCGCGCGGAGCAGCGTCTGCTGGAGCTGGTGCTCGCGCTCCTCGGTCTCCTCGAGGCGCTGGCGGTAGTACTTGGCCTCGCGCTCGAGGCGCTCGACCTGCGAGATCCGCTGTGCCAGCTCCTCCGCCACGAGGCCGAGGAAGTCTTCGACCTCCTTCTGCTCGTAGCCCCGCATCTTGACGGGGAACCTCATGCGCTGGACGTCGAGCGGCGTGAGCGGCGTCATGGCCATGGCGACCTCCCGAGGGGCCAAAGGGAGGCGGATCCTAGCATGGGCATTGACTTTTTTGCAGATCCGCCGAGTTGCGCCTCGCGGGCCGCGCCACCCGCATTACCGCCGGCCGAAGATCGCGGTGCCGATGCGGACGTGGCTCGCTCCCTCTTCGATCGCGACCTCGAAGTCGTCGCTCATCCCCATCGAGAGCCAGCCGGGAAAGCCCGCCCATTCGGGGCGCAGCGCCAGCTCGTCGCGCAGCTCGCGGAGCTGCCGGAACCAGGACCGCGAAGCCTCGGCGGGGCCGCCGAGGGGTGGAATGGCCATCAGGCCGCGGATCTTCAGGTGGTGCAACCCGGCGAGCGGCGCCACCGTCTCCGCGAAGTCCGCGAGCGGAAAGCCATGCTTGGTCTCCTCGCCGGCGAGGTTGACCTCGAGGAAGCCCGCGATCTCGACGCCGCGCCGCGCCGCCTCGGCGTCGACCGCATGGGCGATCTTCGGGCGATCGATCGAATGGATGGTACGGAAGAGATCGAGCGCCGGCCGCACCTTGTTCGACTGCAGCGGACCGATCAGGTGCCATTCGGTCTCTCGCGGAAGGTGCGGCACCTTCTCCGCGGCCTCCTGGACCCGGTTCTCGCCGAACAGGTGGAGACCCGCCTCCCACGCTTCGAGGAGCGTCTCCGGTGGATGGGTCTTGGTCACCCCGACGAGGGTCAGGTCGGCGCGGCGCCGGCCCGCGCGTGCGCAAGCCGACGCAATGCGCCGCTCGACCTCGGCGAGGCGGTCCGCGACTCCGCTCACCGTCGCCCTAGGCGGCGGCCTCTTCGATCACGAGGATCCGCTTGCAGCTGTCGCACTGGACCAGGCTCCCCTGGTTGCGGATCTCGACCACGACCTGCGGGCGGACGCGATAGTTGCAGGCGCTGCAGTGCCATTCGATCTGGCTGCTGCCCACTTTCTCGAACCGGCGCACCACCGCCATGCCGCTTCCGGCATAGCGCTCGCGAATCCGTTCGAAGAGGGCGAGGACGCCTTTCGGCAGCTGGCCGCGAAGCTCTTCGATCTTCTTGCGGACCGACTTCGCCT
Source organism: Thermoanaerobaculia bacterium (assembly GCA_035607445.1). Classification (GTDB taxonomy): domain Bacteria; phylum Acidobacteriota; class Thermoanaerobaculia; order Multivoradales; family UBA5704; genus DASYKS01. Next base: position 2,114 of record DATMZM010000327.1, read on the forward strand.
CGCGCGCGACGCCCGGTTTCTCGCCCTCCCACTTGGCGAGCTCTGCGGCGTAGCGCTCGTCGATCTCGCGGAAGCTCTGCCGCAGCTCCTCGAGCTCGCGCGTCTTGGCTTCGATGCGCTCGATCGCCGCGAGGCCCTGCGCCTCGCAGGTCGAGATCTCACCCTTGACCGTGTCGATCTCCTGGAGGAGAGCGCCGTACTCGCGCTGGTTGGTGACTCGGTTGATCTGCTGCTGGTACCGCTTGAGCTTCTCCTGGGCGTCCTGAATGGCGGTGTCCGCTTCCAGGCGCTCTTGTCCGGCCTGCTCGACGGCTTCCTCTGCTGCGGCGATCTCGACCTTGCGCGCGGAGTGCTGCTCGTGCAGCTCGCGCATCCATTCGGGGACTTCGTTGAGGCGTCTTTCGGCGTCCTGCAGGTGGTCCAGGGCGCGCTGTAGTTCCACGATTGTCGTTAGCTGTGGCGTCATTTCGGTGGCGGGCTCGCTCTCCAAGGTAGGGGTGCCCCGACGCTCGCGATGTGGGTCCACCTGGATTTGAACCAGGGACCTGCCGGTTATGAGCCGGTTGCTCTAACCGCTGAGCTATGGACCCGGGTAACCCCGGCGGGGCGAGACGGCAGTATAGCACCGGGTTCGGATCGGAACCGGCTCGGCACGCCGCGAAGGCGCGCCTCGGCGGCCGGGGAGAGCTCCTCCGGCACGAAACGGCGCCAGGCGAAGGCGAGCCGGGCGGCCAGCGCGCGCATCCGCGCGGGGTCGCCGACCGGACGGCTGCCGACCGGTCCCCAGCGGAGGAGGCGGAGAGCGGGCTGCCCGGCCGGGCCACCGGTCAAGGGAGGCATCGCGGCGAAACCGGCTTCGAGCGCGGCCTCCGGCGCTCCGGCCGGGGCGAACGGGACTTCCCAGAGCAGCTGGTCGGATCCGGAGACGAGGGAGAACCGGTTCTTGCCGTCCGAGCCACCATAGAGCTCGGAAAGGATTGCCGGACCGCTCGCGCGAAAGAGGCTGGGCGCTGCCGCCGGAGGCACGTCCGCGCCCGCGGCTTCCGCGATCGTCGCCCAGAGGCGCGCGAGCCCGACCGGCCGATCGCTCGGCTCGGCGATCCGACCGCGTCCCCCGAGAGGGAGCTCGATCGCCAGGGGCACCTCGAGCATCTGGCGTCCGAGGCCGCCGTCCCGTCCCCCGAAGCGTCCCGGGCCGAAGTCCTCACCGCGCAGGGAGGTGACCGCGAGCAGCGTCCGGTCGCGCTGGCCGCTCGCCGCCAGGGCGTCCAGGAGGCGGCCGAGGAGATCGTCCGCCCAGGCCGCGTTCAAGCGGTACATCGCCCAGAGCATCCGGTGGACCCCCGGGTCGGCGGCGCTCGACTCGAGCAGGCCATCGACCTGCGCCTGCGTCAGGCGCGCCGGGAGCCTCGCGGGCGCATCCACCAGGCGGCCGAGCAGCCAGTCGCGCCGGACGTACGGGGCGCGCGGCTCGGGGAGATGGATCCAGACGAAGTCCCGCCCGCCGGTGAGGCGGGAGAGGCGTGCTGCGGCAGGCCACCCCTTCCCGACGTCGCCGAACTCGTCGAACCCGCGCGACAGGCCGAGCCGGACCTCGCGGTTCGAGCCGAAGCCGATCGTCCGATAGCCGGCGGCTTTGAGCGCTTCGGCGAGCGACCTGACGCCGGAGGGAAGCTCGCCGATCCCCGGGGCGAGCACCTGATGGAGCCAGGGCTGAAGCCCCGTGAGGAGCGTCGCGGCGGAGGCTTCCGAACAGCTCGAGGAGGCGATGCCTCGCCCTCCCCAGGTCGTCGGGCGGCCGAGCAGCTCGCGGAATCGGGGGGTGAGCGCCGGGTCGCCGCCCAGGCCGGACACGGCGTCCTCGCGCAGACCCTCGAAGGTGACGAGGACGATCGGACCCCGGTGGCGCGCCGCCTCGGGAGCCGGCTGCGCGCAATCGGACGTCGCAAGACCGGAGAGGAGGAGCAGGGCGACGGCCTGTCGCGAGCCCGGACCCTGACGCCGCCTCATGACCTCAGCCGGCGTTGTACAGCCGGTGGTAGCTGTCGGAGAGGATGAGGATCCGCTTGACGTAGATCCGCGGCTCCTCGATCGGCAACCCCTCGACGAACGAGTCGATCTCGCGCGCTCCCGCATCCCGCCAGAGGCGCTTGATCCGGTTCGGGCCGGCGTTGTATCCGGCGAGCGCGAGCTCGACGTTGCCGTCGAACATTCCCAGCACCTGCCGGAAGTAGGCGGTGCCCAGCTGGATGTTGTTCTCGGGCTGGTGGAGCAGCTCCGCCGAGTAGGGAACGCCGAGGCGGCGCGCGAGCTCCCGCGCGGTCGACGGCATCAGCTGCATGAGCCCCTGGGCGCCCGCCCAGCTCGACGCGTGCAGGTCGAAGGAGCTCTCCTGGCGGATCATCCCGTAGACCAGGTGGGCCGGCAGCTGATTGGCCCGCGACCAGCTCTCGACCGGGGCCTGGAAATCGATCGGGTAATACAGGTACTGCGCCTCCGCGGGCACCGAGGCCTGGAGCGAGCCGCCGAGGGTCGGGAAGGCGTCGCGGATCGCGACCACGCTGCGCCGCCGGTCGCCCTGGCGCGCGAGGATCACGGCGCGCAACGCGGCGAGCGGCCGGCGCGGAGCGCGGTCCTGGATCAGGTCGAGCTCGGTCTGGGCCAGATCGTCGAGCCCGAAATCGGACAGCAAGCGCGCCCTTTCGAGCGTCGGATCCGACGGCCAGAGGCCGGGCACGGCGTTCGACTCGGACGTCACCTTCTCGCCGAGATGCGCGAGCGCATTGCGGCGATAGAAGTCGTCGACGTCGCCCGAGGCCACCTCGCGATAGATCTGCCGGCTCCGTTCCGCTTCCCCCAGGCGCTCGAAGGCGCGGGCGGTCCAGTAGCGTGCCGAGCGCGCCGACGGCTCGTCCGGGTAGATCGAGACCAGCTCGGTCCACCAGCCGACCGCCCCGGTGTAATTGGCGCGGCCGTACTCCTGCCAGCCTTCGGCCCAGAGGTAGGTCGTCCCGGCGTCGTCGCGCGGATCGAGGCGGCGCAGCTCGCGCAACGCCGCGAGCGCCCGCTCGGCCTGCTCCTCTTCGGTGAAGCGCGCGAACAGCTCGCGCAGCGCCTTCTTCGAGAGGCCCGGGTCGCCGCCGAGCTGCACCACCCGGAGCAGGTGCGCGCGCGCGCGCTGGCGGAAGTCGGCTCGCTCCGCCGCCGTCGGCCCGGACGAGCCGCGCCGCACGGTGGCCGCGTCGTCCGCGGCTCGGAAGCGCGCCCACTCGAGCGCCGCTTCGCTCTTCGGATCCCCGGCGGTGAGCCCGGCGATCTCGCCGTACGCTTCGAAGCCGTGCCGGCCCCGCGTCAGCGCCTCCGCCCGCAACAGGCTCCAGTCGAGGTCGCGCCGGCCGGGCGGCACGAAAGACAGCGTGGCCGCGGCGTTGTCCGCGAGGTTCGCGTCGAGGAGGGCCCGGGCGCGCCGCTCGAGCTCGCCGGCGGTCAGAAGGCCCGCCCAATCCACCTGCCCGTCGAATGCCCGAAAGCCCTCGATCACGCCGAGCTCCGCCGCTTTGGCCGGGAAGTCGATCAACAGCCGGCGCGCCGCCGCGGCGCGGGCCTCGGCATCCCCGGCGCCGACCTCCCAGGCGAGCTGTTCGAGAGCCGCCGCATCGCTTCCCGGAAGCGGCCGCCGCCGGGCGTCGGCCGCGATGTCGAGAGCCCGCCGGACGTCGCCCCGCGTCGAAGCGAGCCGCGCCGCCGAGAGGAGCGCCTTCCCCCGCAGCGGCGAAGCCGGAAAGCTTCCCAGGAGCTGCGCCAGAGCGGCTTCCGCAACCGGCGCGTGCCCCGCGTCCTCGGCGGCTCTCGCCAGCTGGTACAGGCGCCAGTCCTCGAGCAATCCGCCGGGCGCCCGAATGCCCTGCAGGCGGGCTTCCGCTGCCGCGGCCTGGCCGCAGGCCTGGGCGTAGAGGCCGCCGGCGAGCTGCGCGAAGACGGCATCCTGGCTCGTCGCCGACGAGGCCAAGGCGTCGACCGCCTGAAGGGCGCCCCCGCAGTCGCGGCGGCGCAGGAGCTCGGCGGCTTGAGCGTAGCCGCGCGGGCGGGCGAGCTGCGAGGACGAGTCGGAGAGGTGCCAGGCGGCACCCACGAGGAACGGGAGGAGCAGCGAGAGCAGGGCGAAGGGTGCGGGCCAGGACCGGGCGCGAGCTGCGGGCTTCACTTCGTCTGCGCTCCTTGCCGACGGGCGGCCGACAGGCCGGCGCCTAGATTCCCGCATCTAGATTCCCAAGGCTCGCGAATCACCGCCGCCGAGGATCCGGACCAGCTCTTGATAGAAGTAGTCGGTCGAGGTGACGAGCCGCGGGTCGACCCGCTCCTCGTACATCTGGCGCGAGCGGTCGATGTCTTCTTTCAAGCGCTCGTACAGGTCGCGGTTGCGCCGCCCCTCTTCGACCTGTTCTTCGTTGTAGAGCTTGATCTCGCTGACCAGGAGGCGCGCGAGCCGGCGCGCTTCCTCGTGAATCGCCTCGTCCTCGGCGGCCACCGCCGGGATCCGGCCGGTGGAAAACGCCCAGCCGGGACCCTGGACTCCGCTCGGCGGCCGGACTTCCGCCGTGCGCGGGCCGTCGCTCGCGGGCACGGAGTGCAGCGGCTCGGCGTTCGTGGCGTCGAGGTCGGGAGCGGGGGGCGCGGCTTCGGGCTCGGGGACGGTGCGCAAGAGCACGGTCTCGTGCCCGCTCGCGGCCGGCGAGGGAGCGGCCGCCGGAGGCTCGGGCTCGAGCGGCGGCGCCAAGTGGGGAAACGCCGGATCCGGCTCCGTCTGCCAGGAGATCGGCTCGGAAGGGATCTCCGGCTCGGCGGTGGCCGGGAGCTCGAATTCCTCGACCGGCGGCAGCTCGATCGCAGGCTCCTCGGCCGGTTCGACCGCCGCCACCTGCGCCTCGGCGGCCGGCTCTTCCTGCGCCGCCGCTTCCGGAGCTTCGGCGACCGGCTCCGCGGCGACCGCCGGAGAGGTGGCTTCAGGAGTCGCGGCTTCGGGAGTTGTGGGAGTCGCGGCTTCCGGAGTCGCGGCGGCGGCCGGAGGCTCCGCCGAGGCCGCGCCCGAGCGCAACGTCGCCGTGGCCGGGCGGTCGCGGAAGGGCAGGGTCTCGATCGCGAGGGCCGCCGCGTACGCGAGAGCCTGGAGGCCGTCGAGGCTCAGCGCCTCGCCGTCCTCGACATCGGCGTACAGGACCGCGGCGAGGCGGTCCCGCAGCACGAGCGGTACCGCCGCGCCCGCCTGCGCCGCGGGCACGGCGAGCGGTCCGGTGACCAGAGCGCAGTCCGCCGCGGACAGCGAGATCGCGCCTCCGTCGTCGCCGAGCCGCGCCGCGAAGCCCTCTGCGCGGGGGAGGGACAGCCGCTGCCAGTCGGGCGTGCCGAAGCCGCTGCCGCCCCAGCCCGAGAGGACGTCGGGGCGGACCAGCAGAACCGCCGCGCGGGAGGCGAAGCGGAGGGCCTCGGCGGTCAGCGCGCCCAAGGTGTCGGCCTGCGAGCGGGCCTGATCGAGAGCGACGAAAGCGGCCTTCAAGTCGGCATGCCCGGAGGTCCGGGCCGTCTTCTCGAGCTTTCCCACCTCGGGCTCGAGATCGCCGGAAGCGACGAACGAGCCCGGCAGGTCGATCTGGATCTCGCTCAAACGCCGGAGCGCCTCTTCGTGGCCGGAGCGCAGGTGCTCGGCGATCCCGGCGCGCAACTTCGCGAGCGCCGCGCCGACGGTGACGGCGACCTCCCGGTCCAACTTTTCGAGTCGTTCGGCAAAGGACATGCGCAGGCCCCCGGTCAGTTGGATGCAGGCGAAGAAATCAAAGGTGGTCGATTATGAAAAGCGCCCCCCTCCCTGTCAAGCGAGGCGATTCGCCAAAACTCCAACAATCTTCGAGGGTTGGCCAAGATCGAACGAAGCTCGGCCCGCTTTGTGAGGGCCTCCGCCCTATGGTACGGTGCCGGCCTCCGCCGCGTCCCGGCGGCGCTCTCCATGCAGAGCCCGAGCACGATTCCGCGATCCCCGAGGCGCATCCTCGCGGCCCTGCTGACCGCCGCCGCCCTCGCGGCCTGCGCGCGCTCCCCCGAACCGCCCGCCCCCGAGTCGCTCGCCGCGACCGGCGAGTGGCAGCGCATCGAAAAGGCGAAGAGGGCGCTCGACGAGCTCCGAGCCCGCCTGCCCGAGCGCGAGAAGGCCGCCCCGAACGACGCGGCGCGCGCCGCTCTCGCGCGGGACGCCGAGCGCCGGGCGGACGAGCTCGCGCGCCGGCTGGTCGCCTTTCTCAACGCTTCGCCGCCGCGGGAAGGCGAGCCCCTGACGCCGCTCCAGCAGCGAGCGATCCGCATGAAGAGCGGCGAGGACATCCTCGTCGCCCGGGGTTACGTCGAACGCGCGGGCGATTACCGGCGGGCGATCGAGATCCTCGAGGCCGCGCTCTCGCTCGAGCCGGCCAGCCGCGAGCTGCGCGCCGAGATCGAGCGTACGCGCGCCGCCCGTTTCGTCACCGCCGCCCGCTTTGCCCAGGTCAAGGACGGCATGAAGTCCGACGAGGTCGCCGCCCTTCTCGGCGCCCCCAATCCCCACAACGTCCGCAGCTACCCGGACAAGGGGGTCCTCGGCTGGTTCTACCCCAAGGACGAAAGCGGCGCCGCAGCGGCCGTCTGGCTCGAGCGCAAGGGGGGAGATCTGGTCGTCTACCGGGCCGACTTCGCGGCGATCGAGCCGGGAGGCGTCGAGGCCGAGGTTCCCGGCTCGCCGCCTCCGGCGCGTGACGGCAGCAACCCTTGACGGCGGCGCCTCTCCCTGAGAGACTAAAGGTTCGCGCTGGGGCTTTTCGCGAGGATTCTTCCGCGAAGGTCGACCCCGATCGCGAACAGAAGAGAGGTGATTCCTGATGCCCGTCGTGCACGTGCGCGAAGAGGAGAGCTTCGAGAACGCGCTGCGACGCTTCAAGCGGAAGATCGAGAAGTCCGGCATTCTGACCGAGCTCCGCAAGCGGCAGCACTTCGAGAAGCCCTCGGTCAAGCGCAAGCGCAAGACCATTCAGGCGCGCAAGAAGCAAGCGCGCAAGTTGGCCGAGGAGCGGCGCCAGGGTCTCTAGCCAGGGGCTTCCGGGGTTCGTCCCCGGGACCTTTTCGCGACCCACCCGAAGCGGGAGGGGCTACGGCCTGCTCCCGCTTTTCGTTTTTGATTCCCAGGAAATTTCCCAGGACATGATGACCTCCGAATCGGCGCACGAAACGGATCTCGAGGGCTTCGCGGACACGGACGGCGAGGCGGTCCTCTCGGCGGCGACCGCCTTGGCGCTCGAGCTGCCCTCGCTCCTCGCGGTTCTCGCGCAGTTCGCCTCGACCGACCTCGGCCGGGACCGGGCGCTCGCCCTCGCTCCGTTCGCGGAGGAGGCCGCCCTCGAGGAGCGGCGCGAGCGGACGCAGGAGGCCTCCCGCCTCCTGATCGACGGCGCTCTCGTGCCGGACTTCGACGTCCCCGTCGGAGAGCTGGTCGAGCGCCTCGCGACCGGGCGGCCGCCGCTCGCGGGCGGCGACCTGGTGCGTTTGGCCGATCTCGGGCGCTCCTCCCGGGCGGCCGTCGCCCGGATCCGGGGGGCCGACGCCTGCCCCGCTCTGGCTCGGCTGGCCGCGCCGGTCCCCGATCTGACCCCTCTTCTCGCCCGGATCGACAAGGCGCTCGACCGGCGGGGCGAGGTGCGCGAGGACGCGAGCCCGAAGCTGCTCTCTTTACGCCAGCAGATCCGGCGGGTCCGCGGCAGCCTCTACGAGCAGCTCGGCGGCTTCGTCCAGCAGCACAAAGAGGAGCTGTCCGAAGAGACGATCCCGCTGCGCGGCGGCCGGCTCGTGCTGGTCCTCCAAGCCGGCGCCAAGGGGCGCACCGGCGGCCTGATCCACGGCCGCTCGGCGACGGGCAAGAGCTACTACTTCGAGCCGCTCGAGGCGGTCGAGGCGAACAACGAGCTCCAGCAGTCGGTCGAGGACGAGGAGGCGGAACGGCGCCGGATCCTCTCCGAGCTGATCGGCGCGGCCCGCGCCGAGCTTCCGGCGCTCGCGGAGATCGCCGATTTCGTCGCCGAGCTCGATCTGCTCCAGGCCGCCCTCCGCTTCGCGGACGTCGCCGAGGCCCGGTTGCCCGAGATCGCTCCGCGCTCGGAGCTGCGCCTGGTGCGAGCGCGCCATCCGCTCCTCGATGCGCGCCTCGCGGACGCGCGCCGGGAGGCCCTCGGCCAGCCCGGTCACGAGGGGACGATCGTGCCGCTCGACCTCGAGCTTTCGGCCGGCCGCCGGATGCTCGTCGTCACCGGACCGAACGCCGGAGGCAAGACGGTCGCGCTCAAGACCGCCGGCCTGCTCTCGGCCGCCGCGCTCTGCGGCCTGCCGATCCCCGCCGCCGCGGGCAGCCGCGTGCCGTTCCTCACCCGGCTCGTGGCGACCGTCGGCGACGAGCAGGACCTCCTGACCGACCGCTCGACCTTCAGCGGCCGTCTGCTGCGCCTGAAAGAGGCCTGGGAGGCGGCGGGGCCGGACAGCCTGATCCTGCTCGACGAGCTGGGCTCCGGCACCGATCCGGAGGAGGGCGCCGCGCTCTCGACCTCGCTTCTCGAAGGGCTCGCCGAGCGGGGCAGCCTGGCGGTGATCACCACCCATCTCACCCAGCTCGCCGCCGCCGCGCTCGAAACGGACGGCGCGACCTGCGCGGCGATGGAGTTCGACGCCACGACCGGCGGCCCGACGTTCCGCTTGGTCCCCGGCCCTCCCGGGGCGAGCGAGGCGCTCGCCCTCGCCCGCCGGCTCGGGCTGCCCGCGGAGTGGCTCGACCGCGCCGAGGCGCGCCTGGGCTCCGAGCACCGCGACTTGCGGCGCCTGCTCGGGGAGGTCGAGCGCGCCCGGCGCGAGCTCGCCGAGACCCGCTCGGACCTCGAACGGGAGCGCGCGGACGCCGAAAAGCTCCGCCGCCGCTTGGCCGAAGAGCTGGCCGCGGCGGCCGAGGAGCGCAAGTCGGTGGGCAAGAAGCTGCAGCGCGACCTCGAAGCGTTCCGCAGGGAGACCTCGGCCCGCTTGCGCGAGGAGATCGAGCGCCTGCGTGAGCGCTTCGCGCAGGGCAAGCGCAAGGGGCTCGACGCCGAGGCCGTCGAGCGCCTGTTCGCGGCAGCTCCCGAGCTGGCTCCGGCCGAGGAAGCGCCGGAGGGACCTCTCGTGGTCGGCCGGCCGGTGCGCCACGTCACCCTCGGCTGGCAGGGCACCCTCGAGCGGCTCGACGGCGACCGCGCCGAGGTGGCCGTGCGCGGAAAGAGGGTCCGCTGCCGGGCCGGCGAGCTGGCCCCGGCCGAGCCCGCGGGGCCCGCCGGGCCGGAAGCCGGAGAGCGATCGATGGGGATTCCCCGCTCGCGGGGAGGCCGTTCCTCTCCCGCGAACGACGCGGTCGAGGAGATCCGCTCCGAGATCAACCTGATCGGCCAGCGCGTCGAGCCGGCGCTGGAGACTCTCGACGCCTATCTCGATCAGGCGCTCCGCGGGCCGCACCGCGAGGTCCGGATCGTCCACGGCCACGGCACCGGCAAGCTCCGCAACGCCGTGCGCGACCACCTCCGCGGCCACCGGGCGGTCGCGGACCTGCGCGTCGGGGAGCCCAACGAGGGGGGCAACGGCGCGACGATCGTCACCCTCCGCGGCGCCTGACGGAAACGAAAAGCGCCCCGCGCGCGTTCTCCATCTCAGGGCAGGACGCCGGACCGACCGCGAGGTCCCGGTTCGTCGCGTCCTTTTCTGAGGGCTCGCATGCACTATTGGTCCCGGCACCACCCATCCGGCGGGCGCGGGGAGCAAGAATCGGGCTGCGGGTGTCTCATGGAGTGTCCCTCGAGGCAGCGCCACCGAAAGAACGGACCCTAGATGACGCTCGGCAACATCCATCTGACTCCGCAGCTGATCCAGGCGGTCCGCGACACCGTGGACATCGTCTCGCTGACCTCGGAGCACACGCGGCTGCAGAAAGCCGGGCGCCGCTTCCAGGGGCTCTGCCCTCTGCACAAGGAGAAGACCCCCTCGTTCAGCGTCGATCCGGGGCCCGGCCTCTTCTACTGCTTCGGCTGCGGCCAGGGGGGCGACGCGATCAAGCTCCACATGCTGCTCTCGGGCGACGACTTCCCGGCCGCGATCGAGTCGCTCGCCCGGCGCTACGGGATTCCGCTTCCCGCCGCGCCCTCGGAACGGCGGGGTGGGAGAGGCGAGAGGGATCTCGAAGGCGCTCTCGGCGCCGCCCAGGCGTTCTTCGTCGAGCAGCTCGAACGGTCCGCCTTCGCCCGCGGCTACATCGAGAAGCGCGGCATTCCGCCCGAGCTTTCCGCCCGCTTCGGCCTCGGCTACGCGCCCGACGCCTGGCGGGCGCTGCTCGACGCCCTGCGGGTGCGGATCCCGATCCCGGACCTCGAGGCGGCCGGCCTCGTGGCGCGGCCGGAAGGGCGAGGCGGCGATCCCTACGACCGGTTCCGGAATCGGCTGATGTTCCCGATTCGGAACGCCGCCGGGCGCCTGGTCGGCTTCGGAGGCCGGACCCTCGGGGACGACAAGGCGAAGTACATCAACACCTCCGAGACGGATCGGTTCCATAAGGGAACGCTCCTCTACGGCCTCGACCAGGCGAAGCGCGCGATCCGGGACGAAGGGCGAGCGGTCCTCGTCGAGGGGTACTTCGACGTCCTGGGCGCGGTCGCGTGCGGCCTCGAAGGCTCGGTCGCGGGCATGGGCACCGCGCTGACCCCGGAGCAGGCGAAGCTCCTCGCCCGCTACGCCGACGAGGCGGTGATCGCCTACGACGGGGACGCGGCGGGGGAGAACGCCTTCCGCCGGGCGCTCCCCTTGCTCCTCGGCGAAGGCCTCGGGGTTCGGAGGGCGCGCTTCCCCGAGGGGCACGATCCCGACTCCCTGCGCCTCGAGCGAGGTCCGGACGCGGTGGCTTCGGCGATCGCCGAGGCGCAGGACGGGGTCGCCGCCGAGATCGAGCGCCTCGCCCCGATCGAGGCGGTCCGGGATCCGCAGCTCCAGGCGAAGGCCGTCAAGGCGGTCGCGGACCTCCTGCGGCCGATCCCGGATGCCGTCGTGCGGCGGAGCTATGCCTCGATGGCAGCCCGGACGCTCATGGTTCCGATCGAGCTGTTCGCCCGGCGGCTGGGCGCCGAACCGGCCCGGCCGGCCGAGGCGACGTCCGGCGCCGGTTCTCCCCGGCTGGTGCGAAACGTCGAAGAGCAGGTGCTGGAGGCGCTGCTCCAGGGAGAAGGCCCGCCGGCGCTCGAGGACCTCCCCGAGCCGGAAGCCTTTCGAGATGCCGAGTGTCGGAATATTTTCGCCGCCTATCGCACTTTGTATGCGAGGGACCCCACCTCCGCGCCGGAGGTCCGCCGAATCCGAGCCGAGCTCGGGCCCGATGAACGGGCGATTGCCCGCCTGTCACAGATCGTGATAGAAGCGCCCATTGGCTCGGTAAACTCGGGGCTGCACAGGTCCCTTGAACAACTGTTCCGCCGCTGGCGGCAACAGCAGCTCATAGAACTGGCGAGCGAGATCCACCGGGCCGAGAGCTCCGGGGACAGCGAACGCGCAAACAGGCTCGCCGACGAACGAACCAGGCTGGCCCGGTCTCTGCATTCCCGAAACACCCGGCTCGGCGCCGAAAGCAGGCCGAGCTGACGCGGCGTTCCGCCGCTTGCGTGCGCTTCCTGACGAAGACGCCGCGCGAGGAGGCACAAGTTGACGATTTCCAGCCTCACCCGAGTGGAGGAGAAGTTCTCCTCCGTCAAACAGCTGATCGAGCTCGGCAAGGAGAAGGGCTACCTCCTTTACGACGAGATCTACGAGCTCCTTCCCGAGGAGGTCGTGAGTCTCCCGGACGAGCTCGATGAGGTCTACATCCGCTTCGCCGATCTCGGGATCGACGTCATCGATCGTCCCGAGCGTTACCAGAACCGCGACGACTCCGAGTCCCCCACCGGGGAATTCGACAAGAAAGAGGACGACACCACCGAGTTCGGGTTGGCCGTCCACGAGAAGACCAACGACCCCGTCCGCATGTACCTGCGCGAGATGGGCACCGTCCCGCTCCTCGACCGCGAGGGCGAGGTCGAGATCGCCCAGCGCATCGAGCAGGGCGAGTGGCTGATCTACGAGGCGCTGTGCGAGAACCCGGTGGTCCTCCGCGAGCTGCTGCGCCTCAACGAAATGGCGCAGCGCGACAAGCGCCTGATGATGGAGCTGATGTCTTCCGATCCGGACGAGCCGCTCGACGCCAAGGCCGCGGACCGGATCAAGAACAACCTGAAGATCTTCGAGCAGATCGCCGTCAACGACCACGAGATCGGCGAGCTGAAGAAGCGCCAGAAGCGCTGCAAGCCGGACGGCGAGAAGTACCTGGAGATCGAGCGCGAGATCGACCGCGTCGTGGCGCGCATCGCCAAGGACATCCGATCGGTCGACTTCTCGCTCCAGACGCGCAACCGCCTGGTCGATTTCTTGAAGGACATCGACCGCCAGTTCTCGCGCTTCGAGCAGGACATCAAGCGGGCGCAGACCGCTCTCAAGCGGGAGGCGAACGAGGACCTGCGCGCTCTGCATCGCCGGCGGATCGACAAGTACCGCGCGGCGTTGCGCGAGCTCGAGGAGCGCTACGGCACGACCCACGCCGAGATCGCGGCGACGATCGAGAAGATCCGCGCCGGCGAGACGGTGTGCGAGCGGGCCAAGGAGGAGCTGATCGTCGCGAACCTGCGGCTCGTCGTCTCGATCGCGAAGAAGTACACCAACCGCGGCCTCCAGTTCCTCGACCTGATCCAGGAGGGGAACATCGGCCTGATGAAGGCGGTCGAGAAGTTCGAGTACCGGCGCGGCTACAAGTTCTCGACCTATGCCACCTGGTGGATCCGCCAGGCGATCACGCGGGCGATCGCGGACCAGGCGCGGACCATCCGCATCCCGGTCCACATGATCGAGACGATCAACAAGCTGACCCGGACCAGCCGCTCGCTCGTCCAGGAGCTCGGCCGCGAGCCGACCGCCGAGGAGATCGGCGAGCGGATGGACCTGCCGGCCTCCAAGGTCCGCAAGATCATGAAGATCGCCCAGGAGCCGATCTCTCTCGAAACGCCGATCGGCGAAGAGGAGGATTCGCATCTCGGCGACTTCATCGAGGACAAGAACGCGGTCTCGCCGATCGACTCGGTGATCTTCACCAACCTGCGCGAGCAGACGCGCAAGGTGCTCAAGACGCTGACGCCCCGCGAGGAGCTGGTGCTCAAGATGCGCTTCGGGGTCGGCGACGGCTCCGAGCACACCCTCGAGGAGGTCGGCCGCTCGTTCAACGTCACTCGCGAGAGGATCCGCCAGATCGAGAGCAAGGCGCTGCGCAAGCTGCGTCACCCGAGCCGGGCGACCAAGCTCAAGCCGTTCCTCGACACCGCGTCGTAAGTTTCGGCCCGTCTTCCAGTCCAGAGGGCCCCGGAGCGTTTCCGGGGCCCTCGCTATTTTGAGTGGCCCTCGCGACCTCGCTACGGGAGGGTGGACCCACCGTACAATACCGGCGCCTCCCGGACCCCGACTTCCGAATCCGACCATGATCCTGCCCCTCGTCCGCTCGCTGCGCCCGATCCAGTGGCCGAAGAACCTGTTCGTCCTGGCGCCGCTCGTCTTCTCGCGCAAGCTGGGCGATCCGGTGGCGGTCGGCCACGGCCTGCTCGCGCTCGCCGCCTTCTGCCTCGCCTCGAGCGCTGTCTACCTCGGCAACGACATCCGGGACCGCGAGGAGGACCGGCGGCATCCGGCCAAGAAGAACCGCCCGCTCGCTTCCGGAGCCCTCTCGGTGCCGGCCGCCCTCGTGGCGCTCGCCGTCCTGGTCGCGGGAGCGGCCCTCCTCGCCGCCCGGCTCGGCGCGCCGTTCGCGTGGATCCTCGGCAGCTATTTCCTGCTCAACCTGCTCTACACGCTCTGGTTCAAGCAGATGGTCATCCTCGACGTCATGTCGATCGCGCTCGGCTTCGTCCTGCGCGTCGAGGGAGGGGCGCGCGCGATTCCGGTGGCGGTCTCGAGCTGGCTCCTCCTGTGCACGATCTTCGTCGCGCTCTTCCTCGCCTTTTCCAAGCGCCGGCACGAGATCCTGCTGCTCTCGGACAAGGCCGCCGGCCAGCGCCGCGTGCTCGACCAGTACAGCCCCGCGTTCCTCGATCAGATGATCAACGTGGTGACCGCCTCGACCGTGGTCTCCTACGCGCTCTATTGCGTGGCGCCCGAGACGGTCGAGAAGTTCGGCTCGCAGCGGCTCATCTACACCATCCCGCTCGTCCTGTTCGGGATCTTCCGCTACCTCTATCTGATGCACCGCCAGGACGAGGAGCGCAACCCGACCGAGGCGATCCTCCGCGACCCGCCGTTCCTGATCAACATCCTCCTCTGGACGCTCGCCGTCGTCTGGGTCGTCTACGGGGGCTGAGATGCCCCCGCTCCGCATCCTCGAAGTCGTCGTCCGGTTCTTCCCCTACGTCGGGGGGGTCGAGAACACCGTCCGCAGCCTGGGCCGCGAGCTGGTAAAGCGCGGGCACAGGGTCCGGGTCGTCTGCGCGGACGAGCCGCCAGGGGGCCCGGCGGCGGTCGACGGCATCGAGGTCGTCCGCCTCCCCTACCGGGGGAAGATCGGCAACACGAATCTCGCCTGGGGCCTCCTCGACGCGCTCCGCCGCGAGGAGGCGGACGTCATCCACGCCCACATGCCGACCGCCTGGTTCGCCGACGCGGCGGGGATCGTGGCCGAAGAAAAGGGAATCCCGCTCGTCCTCTCCTACAACAACGATCTGATGGGCTCCGGCCTCAAGGGAGCGATCGCCGCGGCCTACAACCGGCTCTTCCTGCCCCGCCTGCTCCGCCGCTCGGCCCGAATCGTGACCTCGAACCCGGGCTATGCCGACTTCTCGCCCCACCTCGCTCCGTTCCGGGACCG
>DATMZM010000331.1:0-13401 GCA_035607445.1 Thermoanaerobaculia bacterium
CGACGAGGCGGAAGAACGCGGAGGCGACCTCCGCGGGGTCGCCGACCAGCGCTCCCGCCCCCTCCTCCGGCAGCCAGTCCGCCGGCAGGTGGCGCCGGTAGGGGAAGGCCAGGAACCGGCGATCGAACAGAGCGATCACGCCGGTGTCCTCCGGCGAGCGGATCAGCCGGCCGGCGGCCTGGACCACGCGGGTCATCCCCGGCACCACGAAGGCGTACTCGAACCCCTTGTCGAAGCGCTCCTCGTAATAGGCCTTGAGCAGCTCCTGCTCGAGGGACAGGCCGGGCAGGCAGGGTCCGACGATCGCCACCGCCTTGAGCATCTCGCCCGGGTAGTCGACCCCCTCCGCGAACGCGCCTCCCGCGACCGCCGCGAGCATCACGTCGCCGAAGATCGCGGTGCGCAGGGTTTCGAGGATCGCCTCCCGCTCGCGATCGGAGTCCGCCTGGCGCTGGACCAGGAGCCGCTTGCCCTGGAGGCGCATCCGGCCGACCACCTCGGCGAGGAACTGGTAGCTGGGAAAGAGCGTCAGGCAGTTGCCGGGCACCGACTCGACGAACCCGGCGAGCCGGTCCGCGATCCGCTCGTAGTTGTCGGGACGCTGTTTCCAGGTCGTCTCGACCGTCGAATCGATGACCACCCGGCGGTTCTCGACCGGGAACGGGTTTGCGATCTCGACGAACGCGGTCCGCCCGACCTCGAAACCGAGGAGCCCGGTGTAGAACTCGGGCGGCGAGAGGGTGGCGGAGAGGCCGATCGCGGACCAGCAGCGGCCGAGGACGTTGCCCAAAAAGCGGCTCGGATCCTTGCACAGGATGCGCAGCCGGCTGTCGCCGCCTCGCCGCTCCAGGCAGTGGCTGAACGCGGCGTCCGAGACCGCCAGGCCGTTCAAGAACTTGAGCAGCTGGAAGTAGAGGTCGACGAAAGGGTCCGCCGGCCGGAAGGTCCGCGTGTTGCGCTGGTGCTCGAGGTAGTCGACGAACGCCTCGTCGAACGCCGGGCGCAGGCGCCAGAGCATCTCGTCCGGCAGGGGCGCCTCGACCGCGCGCTCGCCCGCCGGGCCGTCCTCGAGGGCGTCCGCCACGGCGCTCTCGATCAGGGCCGAGAGCTTGAAACAGAGCATTTCGAGGCGGAGGTGAATCGGCTCCCCTCCCCTCTGCAGCCCCTCCGCCGCGCGCCGGGCCGCGCCGGCCGAGAGCTCCGGGCTGTAGTAGCCGCGGCCGCGGTCGACCAGGTTGTGGACCTCGTCGACGACCAGGATGACGTCCGAGAGGTCCCGGTCGCCGCCGAAGTCGGGCAGGGAGACGTACGGGTCGAAGGCGTAGTTGTAATCGCAGATCACGACCTGGGAGCGGCCGGCGAGCTCCAGGCTGACCTCGAACGGGCAGACCTCGGTGTGCTTGGCGGCGTCGAAGATGACGTCCGGCTCGAGCAGCGAGCCCTCCGCGAGGAGCCGCGGCACGAGGCCGCTCGCGTGGAGCTTCTGGGCGTAGTCCTTGGCGAACCGGCAGTACTCCTCGTGGCAGAGGATCTGGTCGTTCGCGCACATCTTCGCCTTGGCGCGCAGGCGCAGGGAGCGGAACGCGCCGTCCTGGTCGAGCAGGCGGAAGACGGCCGCCGCCATCTCCTGCTGGGTGGTCTTCGCGGTCAGCACGAACAGCCGCTTGTCGTGGGCGAGCGCGTAGCGCAGCGCCGGGTAGAGCGCCGCCGCGGTCTTGCCGATGCCGGTCGCGGCCTGGAGCAGCAGGTGCTCGCGGTTCGCGACCGCCGTTTCCGCGGCGGCGAGGATCTCCTCCTGGCCCGGGCGGACCTGCGGATAGGGGAAGCGGAGGCGCTCCGCGGCGCGGCGGCGGTCCTCGGCGGCCTGGGCGTTGGCCTCCCAGGTGTGGATCAGGAGGTTCAGCCGGCGGCGGACGGACAGCTCGATCGCGCGCGCGTCGAGCTCCAGCACCTCGCGCTCGGTGTCGCCGTCCGGCGTGCCGTCCCCGCCGCCGATCGAGATCAGCACCAGCTCCGCGCGCACCGGGCCGCTCCGCTCGGGATCCGGAGAGGCGGCGAGCATCCAGGCGTAGAGGAGAGCCTGGCGCTGGTACATCTCGCGGACGTGGGGCAGGAGCTGCCCGCCGCGGCGGACCGATTTGATCTCCTCGACGACGAGCGTGCCGTCCGGCTCGCGGCGCAGGCCGTCGATCCGTCCCTGGACCGAGACGGCCCAGGTCGCGTCGTGAAAGCGGTGCTCGAAGCGATGGACGACGACGACTTCGCGGCGGTAGGTGGCGTCGCTCCCGAGGGCCTCTTCCTGGTACCGGCTGTGGATCGCCTGGCCGAGCCAGAGGCGCTCGTAGCCGCCGCGGTTGGCGAACCCGAGCGAGCGCAGGAGCGAGGCGTCGAGCAGGTCCGCGACCGCGAGGTCGAGCGTCCGCCGCGCGGGGTCGAAGCGCGGAGGCATGGCGGGAGTATAGCGAGCCGGTCGAGAAGGGGGCGCGAGCGCGCCCCCCTCGACCGCCGACCGGCGGTCAGGCTTTCGGCGGCACCGCGACGCAGAGCACGCGGTCCCACTCGGGCTCGATCTCGGAGATCGCCGCGAGCAGGCCGAGGCCGACGCCCGCCGCGCCTTCCAAGAAGCCCTTGGACGCGATCCAGTCCGGGCCGCTCTGGAAGCCGCCGAACCACGAGCGGAAGCCGGCGATCCCCTCGCCCGGCTGGCGCAGGTCGAGGGCCTTCGCGTACCAGCTCGCGGCGGCGGCCTTGAACCGCTCGTCGCCGGTCGCCTGGTAGAAGCGGTTGAAGATGTGGGCGTTGCCCACCGCGCCATGGCAGAGCCCGGCGTCGCGCACCCCGGCTTCCTCCTCCGGGCGCGCCGCGGACCCTGCGGCGATCGCGATCGCCTCGGCCTCCCAGTCCGGCCGGCCGACCGCGCGGG
This sequence comes from Thermoanaerobaculia bacterium, assembly GCA_035607445.1. Classification (GTDB taxonomy): domain Bacteria; phylum Acidobacteriota; class Thermoanaerobaculia; order Multivoradales; family UBA5704; genus DASYKS01. Next base: position 2,924 of record DATMZM010000331.1, read on the forward strand.
CCGCGCAGGCGAGCGCCGCGGCGAGACCGAGGTCGCCGTAGCACCAGGCGACGCGCGAGGGATGGCGGTCCTCGACCCCGGGGCTGACGGTGTAGCCGTAGCGCGAGCCCATGCCCTCGGGCAGCTGGTGGGCGAGGAGCCAGGTCACGGCGCCTTCCAAGAGCGGCCGGGCCTTCTCGACGGCGACCCCCGCCGCGCAGGCCCCCGCGAGCACCGCGACGACGCCCGGCACGCCGTGGGCGACCCCCAGGTTGTAGTAGCCGTTCGGGCTCGTCTCGCGCTGGTGGTCGGGCAGCTGCTCGGGCGGCGTGAACCAGGAGATCTTGCCGTCCTCCTGGCGCTCCGCGAGGTCGTCCAGCCGGTCGATCGCCCGCTCGAGGCAGAGGCGCGCGGACGGGCGGTCGATCCGCTCGAGCGCGTAGACGCAGAAGCCGACCAGGCCGCCGATCAGGTCGTAGGTCTCGCTCCAGGGGTGGGCGAGCAGCTCGGAGAGAGCGCCGTCGATCTCCTCGTTCGGATCCTCGCCCTCCTCGCTCTCGTAGAGCCGTCCCTGCAGGTGCTGGGCGGACCAGGCGACGCCCGCGAAGCCGCCGTAGAGGCTCGCGCCCATCGGCTCGTTCGCGAGCGCCTCGACGGCCTGGTCGAGGAAGCCCTCGGCCTGCGCGGCGAGGTCCTCGCGGTTCCAGGCCTGGGCGAGGTAGCTGTAGAAGATCGCGTGGCCGGCGTTGCCCCCGGCGAGCGTCGCGGGCTCGCCCGGGGCTTCCGAATAGGGCGAGACGGCCGGCGCTCCGGGCAGAGCGGCGCCGATCTGCTCGATCGTCTCCCGCACCCGCTCGGCCAGCTCGCCTTCGAGGATCGGCCGCCAGGTGCCTTTGGCGGCGGCGTTTCCAGAGCTCATGGAGTTCCTCCTTCGTGATGTTCGCGCAGGGAATCGATCTCGCGGCGGAGCTTCGCGGTCTCCTCCTCGAGCTGGTCGAGCCGCGTGCGGAGATCCCCGCCGCCCGCGAGCGCCTGGCGGAGATCGCGGGCCGCCGCCTCGGCCCGCCGCCGCTGGTCGAAATCCTCTTCGTGCGCGGCGGCGCGTTCGAGGTCTGAAAGCGCCGCGGCCTCGCGCAGCTCGGCGAGGGCTTGGAAGACGCCGCCCCGCGCGCGGTAATCGGGGTCGTTCAAGAAGCCTTCGAGGATCCGCAGCGCCTGTTGCTTGCGCCGGGGGACCTCGCCGTCGCGCGCGAGGATCGCGATCGCCTTGAACGCCGCGCCCCGGCTCTCGGCCGGCGCCCCGTACGCGGCGAGCTTCCGCGCGCGGTCCCAGGCGCGCGGCTCGCCGAGCCGGGCGAGCGCCTCGATCGCCGCGGCGCGGACCCGTTCCCGATGGCTCGGATGGTCGAGCGCCGAGAGGAGCGGCGGCGCGGCCTGATCGCGCGAATCGGCGAACGCTCCGAGCGCCTTCGCCGCCGCGGCGCGCACGGCGTCGCTCGGATCGGAGGCGAGAATCCCCGCGAGCCGGCCGGCCAGCTCGGTCCGCTCGGGGAACTTGGCCAGCGCCTCGACGATGCCCGCGCGAGCCCGGCTGTCCGGCTCGCCGAGCGCCGCGACCAGGGGCGCGAGAGCGGCGTCCGAGCCGATCTCGCCGAGCTGCTCCGCGGCGACCCCCCGGAGGTGGTAGCTCGGCGCCTTCCGAAGCGTCTCCGCGAGCGCCGCGACCGCTTCCGCGCCGCCCGCCTCGCCGAGAGCGCGCACCGCTTCGAGCTTGGGCGCGAGATGGTCGGCCGCTTCGAGCTGGGCGATCCATTCGGCGACCGGCTTGTCGAAATGGACGTCGGCGAGCAGCCAGCCGTGCGGATCGACGACGATCGTCGCCGGCCGCTCGGGGCGGGGGATCAGGAGGTCCTGTTCTTTCTTCGCGGCGATTCCGACCCGCTGCACCTCGAGCCCGCCCGCGCCGGCCCAGGCGATCTCGAGCGGGAAGGCGAACAGGTGGGTCTCCTCGGTCTGCTCCTGGGTTTGCGTCACGTGGAGCCGCGCCGTCTTCTCCGCGTCGAGCCACTCCCAGCGGACGTCGAGCTCTGGATGGCCGGCGCCGCGCACCCAGCCGTCGAATATTGAGCCGAGCGACAGGCCGGTCGCCTCCTCGAAGGCGCCCTCGAAATCCGCGGTCGTCACCGTCCGTTCCGCGAAGCGCTCGACGTAGCGGCGGATGCCCGAGAAGAACGCCTCGTCGCCCGCGATCCCGCGCAGCATGTGGAGCACGAGAGCGCCCTTGTCGTAGGTCGTCGCGTCGAACATCGAGTCCGGGCCGGCGAAGCGCCGGGTGACGATCGGCCGCCGGTACTCCTTGCCGTCCTCGCGGAAGTAGGAGTCGCGGGCGTCGTCGATCTCGATCGCGAGCTGGTCCGCTCCGCGGTCGTGCTCCTGGTAGAGGGCGTCGAAGTAGGAGGCGAAGCCCTCGTTGAGCCAGACCTCCGACCAGTCGCGGCAGGTGATCAGGTCGCCGAACCACTGGTGCGCCGCCTCGTGCGCGACGAGCCCCGTGCTCGGGAAGTCGTTCTCGTCCTTCTCGTCGTGGAGCGTGCCGATCGTCTGGGTGGTCGCCGAGATGTTCTCCATGCCGCCCCAGCGGAAGTCGACGGCGGTCGCCTGGGCGTACTTGGCGTACGGGTATTCCCTGCCGGTCGCCCGGGAGAAGAACTCGAGGACGTCCGGCGTCTTGCCGAACGAGCGCCGGGCGCGCGCCTCCTCCCCGGGCGGCACGTCGTACTCGACCGGAATGCCGCGCCAGGAATCGGCGACGCGCACCAGCTCCCCCGCGACGACGCTCGTCAGATAGGTCGAGTGCGGCACGTCCATCCGCCAGTGGAAGGTGCGCCAGCCGTCCGGCCGGTCGAGGGTTTCCAGCAGCTTGCCGTTGCCGATCGCGGTCCAGGCGGCCGGAACGGTCGCGAGCAGCTCGGTCGTCGCGCGGTCGTCGGGCTCGTCCCAGCTCGGGAACCAGCCCCGGTTGAAGTCGGTTTCCCCCTGCGACCAGATCTGCTTCGGCTTGCCCGGATAGCCCCTGTCGGGGCCGACGAAGTAGAGCCCTCTCTTCGGGTGCGCCGCGTAGTCGATCGCGATCTCCAGCCGCTCGGCGGGCGCGTAGGCGCGGTCGAGGTCGACCGCCAGCGTCTCGGCGCTCGGATCGAGGCGGAAGGCCAGGTCCGCCGAGGCGCCGGCCAGGCGGACGCGCCGGACGTCGAGGCCGGAGGCATGGAAGGTGACGGTTTTGAGGTTCGCGCGCAGGGGGTGGAGGACGTTCGTCGCCGTGCCCTCGATCGCCCGGTGATCCCAGTCGAAGCGGAGGTCGAGCTTCAGGTGCTCGAGGTCGAACGCCCGCTCCGGAAGGTAGCGAGCGGGGACGTCCGGAGGCGCGAACGCGCGCCGGTCGGCGCCCGCGGGGCCGGCCAGGAGGCCGGCGAGCGCGAGGGCGAGGCGGAAGCTGCGGGGCATGCCGGTCTCCGGGCGTCTCAAAGTGCGCCGTATCTTAGCCCGAGGCCGAGCGCTCCCGCGGGCTGGTGCCCAGCGAACGGCGCACTAGAATGCGCACATGCCGCGCCCGCGCTACCGCATCTCCCTGGCCAAAGAGGATTTCAAGTTCTCGGCAGCCCACTTCACGCTCTTCCCCGACCGGGACGCCGAGCTGCTCCACGGCCACAACTACAGGGTCCGGGTCGACCTTTCGGGCTCCGCTCTCGACGAGCTCGGCCTGCTCTGCGACATCGACGCGGTCAAGCGCCGGATCCGCGCGCTCTGCGCGGGGCTCGACGGCAGGGTGCTCCTGCCGGAATCGGGCCCGCAGCTCCGGATCGCCGCCGCGGAGGGGGGCGTCGAGGTGCTCTGGCGGGAGCGCCGCTACCTGTTCCCCGAAGGCGACGTGCGGTTCCTGGCGATGGTGAACGTGTCGATCGAGCTGCTCGCCGAGTCGCTCTGGCGCGATCTCGCGAGCGCTCTCGCCGGCGGCCGGATCGAAGAGCTGGAGGTCGCGGTCGAGGAGACCGCCGGGCAGCGCTGCACCTGCGCCGGCCGGATCTGATCGACGTTCCCGGTCACGAGGTGCCGTCGAGGTCCATCGGCCGCCCCTTCCAGCTCGCGAGCCGGCCGCGCCGGAAGTCGAGGGCGCAGGAGGCGGCGAGGGCGGAGAGGGCCAGCGCGTCGAGCGGGTAGAGGAGCCCGTAGGCTGCCGCGTGATCGCTGCCCCGCCGCAGGAGGGCGGAGGTCGCCGCGCCGCCCGCCCAGAGCAGGATCGCCGCGGGAGCCTGGCGCAGGCAGAGGGCGGCGAGGAGAAGCGCGGGCGGCAGGGCGAGCGCGAGGATCAGGCGCAGGAGCTTGGCCGGCTGCGCGCCGAACAGAGCGCCCAGGTTGCGGCGCCAGCCCGACCAGGTCTCCGCGGCCCCTTGATACATGCGCACCCGGAGCAGCGGCGAGCGGAAGAAGCCGATGCGGAATCCCGCCGCGTGCAGGCGGGCCGCGATCGCGACGTCGTCGATCGGCGCCGAGCGGACCGTGGCGAACCCTCCCGCGGCATCCCAGGCCGCGCGCCGCAGGAGGAGGAACTGGCCGTTCGCGACGGTTCCCCGGCCCTCGGCCGCCGCCCGCCAGTCGCCCAGGAGGACGTCGAGCCAGGCGAAGACGGCCGGCGTGAGCAGGTTCTCGCCCCACCCTCTCGCCTCCTGGCGCCCCGCGATCGAGAGCGCGTCGAGCCCGCCGTCCGCCGCCGCGCGGAGCGCGCGCTCGAGCAGCTCGGGCGCGGAGCGGACGTCGGCGTCCGTCGTCAGGACCCAGGGCGCGTCGAGCCCCCGCCAGCCCCGGTCGAGAGCGTGGAGCTTGCCCCGCCACCCGGGCGCGAGGGGGCCGACCTCGAGGATCTCAACCCGCGGCTCGGCGCCGAAACGTTCCCGGGCGAGAGGCAGCGTCCGGTCGGTCGAGCCGTCGTCCAGGATGCGGATCCGGGGCCGGGCCGTCTGCGCCAGCAGAGCCTCGACGCACGGGACGACGTTGCGCTCCTCGTTCCGCATTGGAACGAGGACGGCCGAGGCGGGACACGGCCCCCCCGCCGGCGGGAGGGCCGGAGCGGCGTTCCTCCGCTCGTCGATCGCGACCGCGAGCGCGAAGCCCAGGGCGGCGAGCGCCGCGGCGGCCCAGAGGAGAGGGGTCATGCTCTGAGGGATGGCGGACGGCGAGCTCTCGCGGACCCGCGGAGCGCCGTTTCAGTCAGCACGGGCTCCGAGCCTGGGCTCGAGAGCGGCGATCACCTCGCCCGGCTCCGGGAACCGGCCCACCTGCTTCTTCGAGAAGATCGGCTCGTCGTCCAAGGAGACGTTGAACACGCCCCCCTGTCCCTTGACCAGCTTCGGTTGGATGCCGAGCTTGCGCTCGATTTCGTCCGCCAGACCGGCGGCTCGCGGGAAGTAGCCTCAGGCCGTGCAGTATTCGATGACGATGCGGCGATCCATGGCGGAGCGTCTCCTTTCGGCCCCGATTATAGAGGGGGCCCGGCCGAGGAGCATCCTGGAACGCCGGGACCTGGCATCGGCCCTGCAGTGTTTTCGAGAACTGAGAGCCAAGGAACCGCGGCAAGGATTGGGAGAAGCCGCCGGCCGGGAGTTTTCAGGGATGAAATTTCCAAGCGATTGTGTTAAGTATCTTATAGGTGCAGCAAGGGGGGGTAAACGGGACAAGATTCGTCAAAAATCCCGGATTTACCCCCCTGACAACGGGCTCGAATGTCTCTATAATAGCATTTGAACGAACGGAGTACTCCCGGGAGGGCGAAGATGCAGCTCGCTCTCCCTGAAGTTCAAAGCTCTTCGAATTGACGGTTTTGGCGGTCGAGCGCGTCGTCGCCCGAAACGTCGAGGAATGTAGGCGGAACCGGTTTAACAGACCACCACTCGGAGGTGACTAGAGAATGAAGACCCCAGCAAGCATGTCGCAAAAAGAGATGGCCCAGATCCGGCAGAACCTGGAGGGGACTCCCGACATCGAGGAGGCTGCCGAGCTGATGAACCTGGCGGGGAACTCGACCCGCTTGAAGCTGCTGTACCTCCTGGACAACATGCGGGAGCTGTGCGTCTGCGACCTCGCCGAGATGCTCGGGGTCTCCGTCTCCGCGGTCTCCCAGCACCTGGCGAAGCTCAAGGCCTACGGTCTCGTCGCGCCCCGCCGCGACGCGCAGACCATCTACTACCGCCTGACCGAGCACCCCTTCAACGCCAAGCTGCGCGAGAACTTCTTTCGCCAGTTCCAGGTCTGAGCCCTAGCCGGCCAGCTGCCGGATGGAGCGCAACGCGGCCCGGTCGTCCGGGCCGCGTTTTTTTATGCGCCCGGCCGCCCGGAGGAAGGATCGCCCGCCGCGCGGTCGAGCACCAGCGCTTCGAGGAGCCGCCGGCAGGTCTCGACCGTCAGCTCCGCGTGCGCCTCGTCGACCCGGTCGAAATCCATCCCGGTCAGGGTGAGCGCGGCGAACCGGCGCGGTCCGGCCAAGCAGCGCAGCAGGTCGTCCGCCCGGGGGCCGAGCGGCACGGGCCGGTTCACCGCCGGCGCGTCGCGCGGGTCGAGGCCGTCGAGGTCGACGTGCAGGTAGATCTCGCCCGTCTCGCCCGAGAGCCGCGCCACCTCCCGCTGCCCGCCCTCGGCGCCCACCGCCTCCGGAGCGACCACGGCCACGTTCAGGCGCCGGAAGTCGTCGACCTCCGGCGGATCGAAGGCGCGCCCGCCCAGGTGGACGATGTGCCCGTGGTGGAGCGGCCGCAGCTCGGCCTCCTGGTAGACCTGCGGCAGGCTGCGCCCGCAGACCGCGGCGAGCGCCATGCCGTCCCAATAGCCGCTGGGGGACGATTCGGGGGTGTTGAAGTCGCCGTGCGCGTCCACCCAGACGGCGCCCAGCTCGCGCCCCATGCGCTGCAACCCGGCGACGACCCCCACCGCCGAGAGGCAGCCGCCGGCGAGGATCAGCGGGAACCGCCCGCGCCCGTGCGCCGTCGCGACGGCGCGCGCCGTGACCCTGCCCAGCTCCGCCACGATCCGCGCCCGATTCGTCCCCGTGGGCTCGATCCGCGACCAGACCTCGGTGCGCAGGACCGAGACGCTCGCGTCGGGGAAGTCGAGCAGGCCCCGCTCCAAGAGGCCCGCGGGACCCCGGGCCATTCCGGTGTCGTCGCGGTCGACCTCGTAGGGGACGACGATCGCCTCGAGCGTCAGACCCTCGGTCTCGCGCCCCGCCGCTCGCTGCCGGGTCATCGCCGTTCCCGATCCCGTCAGACCGGCTTGAGCACCATCAGGAAGACGAGGACCACGATGCCGAGGGCGTTCACGTCCGCGAAGATCCCCGGCAGCTTGTTCGCGATCAGGCGCGTGAATTCGGGCGTCGGTCCGCCCGCGGCGAGCGACTCCTCGGCCGCCCGCGCCGTGCGCTTCGAGATCGGAGCGAGATAGCCGAGCGTGAGGGCGAGCATCGCGAAGTAGAGGATGGTCGAGACCTTCACCCAGGCGAACGCGAACGACCAGGGGTGCGCGCCCACGAGGTAGAGCCCCAAAAGGCCCGCCAGGAGAGCGCCCGGGATGGTGAAGACCGCCATCGAGCGCCAGGCGAGCCGATAGCCGAAGGCCTTGGCCGCGAAGTCCTTGGCCTTGCGGGTCTGGGCGCGCACGATCGTGCTGCCGAAGACGCCCGCGGTCAGCCAGAGCGCGAACAGGACGTGGAAGAACAGGGACAAGTTGTACGAGCCCATCGCGACCCTCCCCGGAGACCGAGCTCGACTTTACCATCGCCCCGCCTTCGCCTCGTCGCGGCCGATTTCCGGCGCTCCGCCGGCCCGGTCCCGATTACAATCCGTCCGGATCGTTCGAACACCGCCGAGAAACCCGAAAGAGGAGCGACCGTCCCATGACCCACCCCAACCATGCGCGCCCGAAGTTCACCTTCCTGGGGCATGCCACCGTGCGCTTCGACCTGGCCGGAGGCGAGGTCGTGCTGGTCGATCCCTGGCTCGGCAACCCGTCCTGCCCGCCCGCGGCCCGCGAGCTGCCCCGCCTGGACGGGATGCTGATCACCCACGGCCATTCCGACCACATCGCGGACGCCGTCGAGCTGGCGAAGAAGCACAAGCCCAAGAAGATCGTCGCCGCCTACGAGATCATCACATGGCTCGCCAAGCAGGGGGTCGAGAACGGCGCCGGGATGAACCTCGGCGGCACGGTCGAGCTGCTCGGCCTGCAGGTCACGATGGTCCGCGCCGACCACTCGAGCGGCCTGCCGGACGGCTCCTACGGCGGGGTCGCCTCGGGCTTCGTGATCACGCTGCCGGGGGGCTTCACCTTCTACCTCGCGGGCGACACCGCCCTCTTCTCGGACATGCAGCTGATCGGCGACCTCTACCGCCCCGAGCTCGCCTTCCTGCCCATCGGCGACCTCTTCACCATGAACCCCGAGGCGGCGGCCCGCGCCTGCCGCTACCTCGGCGTCCGCCGCGTCGTGCCGATCCACTGGGGCACCTTCCCGGCCCTCACCGGCACGCCGGACCAGCTCAAGGAAGCGCTCGAACGCATGGGAGTCGCCTGCGAGGTCGTCACCCTGCAGCCCGGGGAGTCGTACTAGCGAGGCCGCTCGCTAACCGCCATCTTTGCCCGTAGCGCGTAGGGGCGGAGCTTGCCTCCGCCCGGGCGGGGATGGCCTGCGAAGGATCCGGGCGGAGGCAAGCTCCGCCCCTACGAAAATCCAGGCTGACCGGAACGATTCTCATCGAAGAGGATCGTTGAATCGACGGCAGGTCGCGGCCCTCGGCCGGTGCTACCCTTAAAACGATGCCCACGAGCACCGTCGAGGATTACCTCAAGAGCATCCTCCTCGCGGAGGAGCGCGAGCCGGGGGCGCTCGTCACCATGGGCCAGGTGGCGGCGGCCCTCGGCGTCTCGCCCGGGACCGTGACCGCCATGATGAAGACCCTCGCGGACGGCGGCCTCGTGGCCTACGAGCCCTACAGCGGCGTCCGCCTGACGCCGCCCGGCCGCCAGCTCGCCACCCACGTGCTCCGCCGCCATCGCCTGATCGAGCAGTTCCTGGTCGAGGTCATGCGGATGGACTGGAGCGAGGTCCATCCCGAGGCCGAGCAGCTCGAGCACGCCGTCTCCGACCGCCTGATCGAGAGGATGGACGAGATGCTCGGCTTCCCCTCCGTCGATCCCCACGGCGACCCGATCCCGGACGCCCACGGCGTCGTCCGCGAGCCCCGCCTCGAAAGCCTGCTCCTCTGCGCCCTCGGTACACCCCTCCGCGTGGCCCGCGTCGCCGATCAAAGCCGCGACTTCCTCCAGCTCCTTGAGCGAAGGGGCCTCAAGCCCGGAAGCCTCCTCACCGTCGAGTCGCGAGACGAAGCCGCCGACTCGGTCACCCTCAGCCTCAAAGGAGCGCAAGAGCCCTTCGCGCTTGGGTTTCGAGCCGCTTCGAAGATCTACGTCGGAGCCGGAAAAGCGCCCTCGGAGCCCTGAACATTCGGTCCCCGAGGGCCGCGACGCCCAGATCTGAGCGTGTTCACCTCATGCCGGATAACGAATTCCAGCAGCTCGAATTCGAATTCCGGCGGTCCGATAACGAATTCCGGCCGCCGGAATTCGTTATCCGCCGCCTCGATAACGTTTTCCTGGCCCCGGAAAACGAATTCCAAGGGCTCGAATTCGTTATCGGCGGTCCGGAAAACGAATTTCTCGACCTGGAATTCGTTATCGCGAGGCCGGAAATCGAATTCGAGCTCCCGAAATTCGAATTCGCGAGGCCCCAACCCGTTTTCCGGCGGAGGAATTCGAATGTGCGGCGCCGGAAATCGAACGCGCCGGGCGCGAATTCACTCCCGCGGCCCTGAAATCGAACTCCTGTCGCCGAGGACCGTTTTCGCGAGGCCGGAGAGCCCTTTCCAGGCTCAGGAATTCGAATTCGCGAGGCCGGAATTCACTTCGCGGAGAAGAAATTCGAATTCTGTGAGGCCCCCGGGAAGAGAACGGCCGTAGGGGCGGCCCTCCCGGGGGGTGAGGGCCTACACCCGCAACCACCGAGCCCGGATCAGCAACCCCAGCCGCGCGAGGACCCCGATCTGTGGCGGTTTCCGGAGCAGCGTCTCGTCCGCCTCTTCGAGAAGCGTCAGCATCCTGAGTGCGGCGAGGAGGGCGAAGGCGACGCTCTGGCGGGAGCCGGCGGGGAGTTGGGCCAGGCCGCGGGCTCCCCGCAGGAGGAGGGGGCGGAGGCGGGCGCATTCGCGGCGGAGGGCGGCGAGGAGATTGGCCGGTTGGGGCGGTTCGAGCGCCGCGTCTCCCACAGCGTCCGCGGGGAGCGGGCATCTGCCGCCCGCCGTCTCCTCGCCGAGCCTCAGGAGCAGGTGGAGCCGCACGAGGGCTCCGCCGAGCATCTCCGCCTCTTGCGGCAGCGCGGCGCCGAGCCAGGCCGTGCCGAGGGC
>DATMZM010000184.1:0-11059 GCA_035607445.1 Thermoanaerobaculia bacterium
AGGAAGATCGGCTGGCCGTTCGGCTTGCCGGCGAGCGCCTCGTCGAGCGCGAACTCGAAGCGGTTGATCTCGGCGAGCCGTTCGCCCTCGACGCCCTGCTGGCGCGCGAAGTCGAAGAGCGCGGAGGCGTAGGCGAGGAGCGCTTGCGCGCGGCGCCTTTCAGGCTCGGTCAGGCAGGTGAGCGCGGGGGTGAAGTCGCCGAGGCGCTTGCGGGCGAGGTCGGCGCACAGCTCGATCGCGGCCTCCTCGTCACCGGGCGTTGCCGGGTGCCCGGGGCGTCTGGGAGGGCGCATCTCGTCCGCCAGGCGGCTGTGGCGGCTGGCCGCGAGCGCGTCGGCCCGCCAGGCGGAACCTTCCGGAGGTTTCTCGGTCGGCTCGGTCGGCTCGCTCGGCGGCTCGTTCTCGGGCGTCTCCGAGCCGGCCGGAGGTCGCTCGCTCGGCGGCGCGCCTTCGGGAGCCTCCATCCCCTCCGGAGGCCGCTCGCTCTGCCGGCTTTGCGGCTCGTCCTCGGGCGTCTCCATCGGCGCTGCGCGGGGCGGAAAGGCGGAGGGCCGGTCAGGCGAGCAGGCGGAGCAGCTCGCGCTGGGGCTCGGCTCCGGTGATCTCGGGCGCCGTCGCGGTCAGGGCGACGTTGATCTCGCTGCGGATGCCGAAATCTCCCGTCAGGTAGATGCCGGGCTCGATCGAGAAGCCGGTCATCGGCAGGAGCTTCCTCGTGTCGTGGGTCTCGAGGTTGTCCATGTTGGCGCCCGGACCGTGGTCGCTGATGAAGATCGAGTGCCCCGTGCGGTGGATGAAGCGGTCGCCGTAACCCGCGCGGCGGATCACCTCGCGCGCGGCGTCGTCGACCTCGAAGCCCGCGATCGGAGAATGCGGGAAGCGCGAGCGGACCAGCTCCCAGGCGGCGTCCCGGCCGCCCGCGACCGCCGCCCAGACCTCCTGCTGCTTGTCGGTCGGGGCCGCGGCGCAGACCCCGCACCAGGTGATGTCGGCGTAGACGCTTGCGTGCGTCTTCTCCTTCGCCCAGAGGTCGATGAGCAGGAAGTCGCCGGCGCGGATCGGGGAGGAATGGTCCGGGCCGGGCTGGTAGTGCGGGTCGGCCGAGTGCGCGTTGACGCCGACGATCGGGTCCGTCTCGGCCCAGAGGCCCACCTTCTCGAACGCCTCGACGATGAAGCGCTGGGTCTCGTACTCGTCCGCCGCCTCGCCGCGGCGGAGGATTTCCCCGACGCGGTCGAACGCCGCCTTGACGATCTCGTGCAGGTGCACGTTCGCCCGCCGGTGCCCCGCCAGCTGCTCCTCGCTCCAGAGCGCGGCGAACTGCTGGACGAGATCGGCCGAGGAGGCGAGCTCGACGCCGAAGCTCCGCACCAGCTCCGCGGTCCCGGCGTCCAGGCGCGAGATGTTCGGCAGCTCGTTGTTCGGGCTGTACTGGGCGGCGATCCTGCCCATGCCGGCGAGGAGATCGCCCAGGCGCTCGCGGTGCTCGGCCCAGGGGAGGTAGATCGTCTTGCCGCCGGGCAGGTGGTCGAGCATCGCGGGCTCGATCGCGTGCGCGAGCTTCCTCGGCTCGCCGGTCTTCGGGATCAGGTAATAGCAGCGCCGGCTGACGAGCTTGCCCTCGCCGGCCAAGCCGAGCAGGTCGAGCCCGACAGGATCGTTGCCCTGGAAGCAGGCGAAGAACCAGCCGTCCAAATCCGCCTCGGCGAGCGCCGCCTGAATGTCCGCGATCCGTTCCGACAACATGCGCGTGCCTCCCCCGAAAGGTCCCGCGGGATCGTATCAGACGCCCCGCGGGCTACACTCTGCGGCGACCCCAGCGAGCCCAACATGAAAGCCTTCTACTGCGACCATTTCGTGCTCCCCCTGCCCGAGGGGCACCGCTTCCCGATGGCCAAGTACCGGCTGCTGCGGGAGGGCGTGCTGGCGGCCGGGATCGTGGCTCCCGAGGACCTCCTGGTGCCCGAAGCGGCGACCGACCTGGAGATCTCCCGCGCCCACGACGTGGACTATCTGGCGCGCGTCGTCGCCGGGACCCTCGATCGGCAGGAGGTCCGCCGCATCGGCTTTCCCTGGTCGGAGGCCGCGGTCGAGCGCTCGCGGCGCTCGGCGGGCGCCACGATCGCGGCGGCGCGCGAGGCTCTCGTTTCCGGCTGCGCGGTCAACCTGGCCGGCGACACGCACCACGCGCTGCCCGGCCGGGGGGAGGGGTACTGCATCTTCAACGACTCGGCGATCGCCGCCCGCGCGCTCCAGGCGGAGGGCCGGATCCGGCGCGCGATCGTGATCGATTGCGACGTCCACCAGGGCAACGGCACGGCGGCGATCTTCGCGGGCGACCCGACCGTCTTCACCTTCTCGATCCACGGCCGCAACAACTTCCCGTTCCACAAGGAGACGAGCGATCTCGACGTCGAGCTGGACGACCGGACGGGCGACGAGGAGTACCTCGCCCGGCTCTCGGACGGGCTCGAGCGGGCTCTCGCGGCGGCGCAGGCCGACCTCGCCTTCTACGTCTCGGGCGCGGATCCGCACGAGCGCGACCGTCTCGGGCGCCTGGCCCTGACCCGCGAAGGGCTCGCCGCGCGCGATCGCCTCGTCTTCTCGCTCTGCCGCGCCGCCGGCCTGCCGGTCGCCGTCTCGATGGCCGGAGGGTACGGCCAGAGGATCGAGGAGACGGTCGAGATCCACCTCGGGACGGTCGCCGCCGCGCGCGAGGCCTGGGCGCGAAGCCCTGGATAAACCGCGCGCCGCGGGCGCGGCCCGGCTAGAATGCCGGCGCGCGAAACCGACCCCGGCGCCCGGAGCGCCGAGAAAGGAATCCACCCATGATCCGCTCCGCCCGCACCCTGCCCGCGACGCTCTGCGCCGGTCTCCTCGCCGTCGCCCTCCTCCTTTCCGCGAGGCCGGCCCACGCGATCGGCGAGGGGCGCATCCTCGGCACCGTGGTCGACGAGGCCGGGGCGCCGCTCCCGGACGTCAAGATCGTCATCACCCGCGCGACCTCCTCGACCTACCACCAGGAGAAGACGAGCGACAAGAAAGGGCAGTTCACCGTCATCCTGCTCGACGCCACGGCGACCTACACCTTCACGCTCACCAAGGAGGGCTTCGAGCAGAACCAGCAGGACATCAAGCCGAAGCTCGAGGACACGATGCGCCAGACCTTCACCATGACGAAGCCCGTGGCGAAGGGCCCCTCGGCGGCGGATCAGGCGCTCAAGGGCAAGAACGAGGCGATCACGGCGTTCAACGACGGGGTCACGGCGTTCAACGCCAAGGACATGACGGCTGCGGCGGACAAGTTCCGCCAGGCGACCGAGCTCGACGCGACGCTCTCGGCGGCGTTCGCCGCGCTCGGCGAGGCCTATTACGAGCAGAAGCGCTACCCCGAGGCGCTGGCGGCGATCGACCGCTACCTCGAGCTCGTGCCGGGAGACAAGCGGGGCCTCCAGGACCGCTACGACATCCTGCGCGAGATCGGCAACAAGTCGGGCACCAAAGAGGACAAGGCGAAGGCCCAGGGCGCCCTCGACCTGCTGATCGCCGCGGATCCCGGCCACGACACGGCCGTCCGGGTCTTCAACCTGGCCGCGGAGGCGTCCCGCGCGGGCGACGTGGACGGGGCGATCGTCCATCTCAAGCGGTCTCTCGAGGTCGATCCGACGCTCGACCAGGCCGCCTCGGCGCTCGCCGGGCTCTACATCAAGAAGAAGAGCTACGCCGAGGCGGTCGCGATGACCGAGCAGATCCTCGCCCGCCACCCCAACGACCTCGAAGCCATGACGCTGCGCTACGAGGCCTACCGCGGCATGGGCAACAAGGCGAAGGCGGACGAGGCGCAGGCGGCCATGAAGGCGGCGAGCGCCGCCTCGACCCCGGACGAGCTGTTCAAGCAGGGCGTGGCTCTGTTCAACGCGAACAACCTGACCGCCGCGCGCGCGACCTTCGAGCAGTTGTTGCAGCGCGACCCGAACCACGCCAAGGGGCACTACCTCCTGGGCGCGCTCCTCGTCAGCCAGGGCGAGAACAAGGCCGCCAAGGAGCACCTCGAGAAGTTCCTCGCGCTCGCGCCGACCGATTCGGACGCCGAGACCGCGAAGCAGATGCTCGAGTACGTGAAATAGCGCCTTTTTCGACCGCCCGTCCCTCCCCGCCGCCCGGAGCTTGCCCTCCTGAACCGGCGGGGAGGGCGGCGTCAGCCGACCTTCTCTTCCTTCTCGATCCAGCCGTCGTGGAGGTGGACGACCCGGTTGCCGTACTGGGCGTTCTTCTCCGAATGGGTCACCTGGACGATCGTCGTGCCCTGGCGGTTGAGCTGCTGGAACAGCTCCATGATCTCCTCGGCCTGCGCCGAATGGAGGTTGCCGGTCGGCTCGTCGGCGAGCAGCAGCTTCGGGCTGCCGACGACAGCGCGCGCGACCCCCACGAGCTGCTGCTGGCCGCCCGAGAGCTGGGGCGGGAAGAGGTCCTTCTTGCCGACGATCCGGAACCGGTCGAGAGCCTCGGCCACGAGCGCCTGGCGCTCGGCGCGCTTGACGTTGCGGTAGGAGAGCGGCAGGTCCAGGTTCTCCGCGACCGTCAGGTTGTCGAGCAGGTGGTAGCTCTGGAAGACGAAGCCGATGTTCTGCTTGTTGAGCTCCAGCCGCTGCTTCGGCTTGAGCGCGTGCACCGGCTGGCCGAGGAACCGGTACTCGCCCGACCAGGTGTGGTCGAGCATGCCGAGGATCGACAGAAGGGTCGTCTTGCCCGAGCCCGAGGGGCCCATGACGGTGACGAACTCCCCTTCCTCGATCGCGAGGCTCACCTGGCGCAGCACCCAGACCTGGCCCGGACCGGAGGGGTACGACTTTTCGACGTTGTTGAGCTCGATCATGCCTCTCTCTACGCAGCGGAGGCAGGAAGGATATCGGACCGGCGGAAAAAGGGGGCGGCCGATCTCGTGCGGATCGCCGGCCGCCCCACTGTCTCGTCTCTCGATTCCTGATTCTTGATTCCCGATTCCCGCCCTCCGCCTACCGCGGGTGGCGAGCCCGGTCCTTCAAGACTTCGTAGGTGGCGAGCTGGGCGGGCGTCAGCGTGGCCGAGAAGTCGTCGTCGAACTGCTGCAGCAGCGCCTCGATCGCCTCGTACTTCTCGTGGCGGCTGACGACCAGGGCACCGACCGCGCAGGCGTCCGGATTGCCGCCGTTCAACGCCGCGTGGATCTGCTGGTTCAGGCTCTGGATGTCGGCGCGGAGGGGCCGGATCGCGGTGCGGGTGGCGGTGACCAGGGTGTTGAGAGAGGTGATCTGCGCCTGCGTCAGGTGGAGCGTGCGGACCAGGATCTGCGGCCGGGCGATGAACAGGGCGAGCGCCTTGTCCTCGCCCTAGTCCTGGGCGAAGGCCGGCACGGCGGCGAGGGCGAACAGGGCGATGAGTCCGAGGCCGATCAGTCTCTTCGGATGCATGCTTCTCCTCCTTCTGGGACGACGAATTGGACCTGAAGGTCGCACCGCCTGGGCGATGCCGGAACGTGTCTTCGGGCCCTGGAACCCGCCGCGCGGCGATTTCCTGCGGGTCGGAAACGAAAACGCCCGGCGCGAGGCCGGGCGGGGGTTCACGGAACGGGTCAGAGCGAGGCGGTCAGGAGACCTGGAAGCCGCTCTGCTGGAGCTGGGCCTCGTCGATCTTGCGCGGCGCTCCGGACTCCTCCTCGACGACGCGGCCGTCGAAGAGGTGGATCGTCCGCTCCGCGTAGCGGGTGAAGCGCGGGTCGTGGGTGACCATGCAGATCGTCGCGCCCTCGTTGTGCAGCTCCTTGAGCAGGTCCATGACCTGCTCGCTGTTGCGCGAGTCGAGGTTGCCGGTCGGCTCGTCGGCGAGCAGGATCGACGGCTTGCCGACGACCGCGCGGGCGACCGCCACGCGCTGCTGCTGGCCGCCCGAGAGCTGCGACGGGTAGTGCTTCATCCGGTGCGACATGCCCACCCGCTCGAGGGCCGCCTGCACCCGGTCCTTGCGCTCCTTGGCCGGCATGCCGCGGTAGGTGAGAGGCAGCTCGACGTTCTCGTAGACGGTCAGGTCGCCGATCAGGTTGAAGGCCTGGAAGATGAAGCCGATCTCCTTGTTGCGGATGCGCGCGCGGTCGGAGAAGGAGAGGTCGGCCACCTGCTTGCCGTTGAGCCAGTACTTGCCCTCGGAAGGGGTGTCGAGCAGGCCGAGGATCGAGAGCAGCGTCGTCTTGCCGCAACCCGACGGACCGCCGATCGCCACGTACTCGCCGTTCTTGATGTCGATGTGGATGCTCGCGAGGGCGTGGGTCTCGACCTCGTCGGTCAGGAAGACCTTGGTCACGCCGTCCAGGCGGATCAAGGCATCGGTCGGTGCGCTCATGGGTTCCCCCCTCTTTTGGTCCCTGCGGAAAGCTCGATCAAATCAGATTCGATCGAACTAATCTAGTTTGATCCGATTGACGTTGTCCCAGGCCGACATGTCGGACAGGATGACCTGGTCGCCCACCGAGAGGCCGGACAGGAGCTCGATCGTGTTGACCGAGCTGCGCCCGAGCTGGACCGGCACCTTGACCGCCGCCTTGCCGCCCTCGACGAGCTTGAACATCTCGACCTTGCTGTTGGCCTGGCCGTAGGCCGGCCGTCCCACGAAGAGGACGTCCGGGAGCCGCTCGATCTCGACGGTGCCGTCGACCGAGAGGTCCGGCCGCGCCCCCTTGGGCAGCGGGCCGGTGAGCGCGACGTCGACCGTGACCGTCCCCTCCTGGACCGAGGGCGCGACGCGGGCGACCGTGCCCGCCACGATCCCGTTCCGGGTGTCGATCGAGGCGGCCTGGCCGCGCTGGACGTCCTTGGCCTGGGTCTCCGGGATGCGCAGCTCGGCCTTGAGCTGATCGGGCCGCGCCACGCGCGCCAGGTTCGTGCCCGGCGAGACCTGCTGGCCGACCTGGACCGGCAGCTCCTGGAGGATGCCCGAGATGCCGGCGCGGACCTTCAAGCCGTCGACCTGGCGCTGGCGCAGGTCGACGAGCGCCTGCGCCTGTTCGAGCCGCGCCTTCTGGGCCTGGAGCTGGGCGGCGGCGGACTGGGAGCTCTTGGCCAGCCGCTCGAGCTCGATCGCCGCCTGCTTGGTCAGCTGGTCGGCGCGCAGGCGCGAGAGGCGGAGCGTCAGGTCGGGGATCAGGCCGTCCTTGGCGAGCTGCTGGTTGGCCTCGGCCTGGAGCTTCGCCTCCTGGGCCTGCGACTCGATCGACGCCGCGTTCGAGCGCTGGGAGAGCACGTCGCTCTCGAGCTTGGCCTTCAAGTCGGTGTAGTCGGCCTTCGCGGCCGTGAACGCGCCCTGCGCGTCCGAAAGGTTCTGCTCGATCTCGGGGTTCGACAGCTCGAGGAGGATCGTGTCCGGCTGGACGGTGACGCCCGGGAGCGCCGGGATCCTCTCGACCCGGCCCTGGAGCGAGGCCGCGAGCCAGCGGATGTCGACCGGCACGAGGGTGCCCGGGCCGCGCACCTGGCGCAGCATGGGACCCCTTTTCACGGCCTCGATCCAGACCGTTTCGCGCTCGACCGTCGGCGCCGCGGGTTTCAGGTTCGAGACGCCGAGGCTGATCACCAGGATCGCCGCAAGGCCCAGGAAGCCGAACAGGATGCGCCGATTGCGGCGCTTGCGGGTTTGATCAGGGCGCTGAATGTCCATGTCGGGAGGCTCCAAACGGTCTCGGCACCCATTACGGCCCGAGAGCGGGAATGTTGCAAGCCGATGTTCGCACACACCCCCTGCTCGGAGGTGCCGGCCGGACGACAAACGGGGACGGCCCCGGACGCGCGGCGGCTCAGCTCCGCCGCGCCTGGGAGACCAGATGGCCGGCCTCGGGCAGGATCAGGCGGTCGAGCGCCAAGGCGACCGCCTTGGGCGAGCCGGGCAGGAGGAAGACCGCCCTGCCCGCGGCGATCCCCGCCGCGGCGCGCGAGAGCATCGCGGCAGCCCCGACCTCCTGAAACGAGAGCATCCGGAACAGCTCGCCGAAGCCCTCGATCGGCCGCTCGAGCAGCGGCGTCACGGCCTCGATCGTCAGGTCGCGGGGCGACAACCCGGTCCCCCCGGAGACCACGACGACGTCGCACCCCGAGGCCCCGAGACCCTGCCGCACGGCGGCGCGGATCGCCGGGACCTCGTCCCTCACGAGGTGGCTTTCGATCAGCTCGTGGCCCGCGGCGGCGATCCGCTCGGCCATCGTCCGGCCGCTCGCGTCGTCCGCCGCGGTGCGCGAGTCGGAGACCGTGATCGCGACGAACCCGAGCCGGCTCGGAGCCCGCGAGCGATGCTCCTCGGCGCTCATGCCGGGAGGCTAGCACGCCCCGGCGCGACCGCAGGCCCGCTCGAACTTCGGCTCGGGAAGGGACCCGCGCCTCAGCTGCGGATCTTCTTCCAGATGAAGAGGACGATCAGGGCGCCCAGGATCGCGATGAACAGGCTCCGCCAATCGAACCCGGAGAGGCCGCCGAAGCCGAGGAGAGTCGCCACCCAGCCGCCGAGCAGCGCGCCGACGATTCCGATCAGCGGCGTCACGATGCAGCCGCCCGGATCCTTGCCCGGCATGATCGCCTTGGCGAGGAGACCCGCCAGAGCCCCGAAGATCACCCATGAGATCAGGCCCATCTGAGACATCGCACTCCTCCTTGCCTCGATTCCCGCTCGGGTCCGGCCGGCATGGCCGGGTCGTCCATCTGAAGGCGAGACGCTGACTTGCGAGAGCCGTGCCCGGCAGTCCTCTTAAGATAGGGCCATGCTGCCCGCGACGCCCGCTCCCCGCCCGCGCCTGTTCCTGATCGACGGCTACTCGAACATCTTCAGAGCTTACTACGCGATTCGCGACCTCTCGAACTCGCGCGGCGAGCCGACGAACGCGGTCTTCGGCTTCGTCAACATGCTGCGCAAGCTGCTGCGCGAGGAGCGCCCCGAGCTGATCGGCGTCGCTCTCGACCTCGGCGGGCGGACGGTCCGCACCGAGAAGTTCGAGGCCTACAAGGCGAACCGCGCGCCGGCGCCCGAGGACCTGAAGGCGCAGATCCCCTGGGTCCGCAAGGCGCTCGCCGCCTACAGGATCCCGGCGCTCGAGCTCAAGGGCTACGAGGCGGACGACGTCCTGGGCACGCTCGCCAAGAAGGCGGCGGCGGAAGGGTTCGACGTCGTGCTCGTCTCGGCCGATAAGGACCTGATGCAGCTCGTGGCGCCGGGGGTCTCGCTCTACCACACGGGGCGCAACAAGCTCTACGGCCCGGCCGAGGTGACCGAGGACTTCGGCGTGCCGCCCGAGAAGGTGCCGGACGTCCTGGCCCTGATGGGCGACGCGATCGACAACGTGCCGGGCGTGCCGGGCATCGGGGACAAGGGGGCGAAGGCGCTGATCAAGGAGTACGGCTCGCTCGCCGCCCTGCTCGACCGGGCCGGGGAGATCACCCGCAAGAGCTACCGAGAGGGGTTGATGGCGAACCGCGAGCAGGCCCTCCTCTCGCTCGATCTCGCGACGATCGAGACCGACCTGCCGCTCGATCTCGACCTGGACGCCCTCCACTACGGAGCGCCGGACGACGCGGCTCTCCGCACCCTGTTCGCCGAGCTCGAGTTCTTTTCGCTCCTCGAAGAGCTGAAGTCCGCCTCGCCGCCCCTGCAAGAATTGCCGCCCGCCTCGGAAGCCGAGGACGTCGAGGCGTTCCGGAGCGCGACTGCGGACCCCGGAGGCGAGCTGGTCCTCGCCCTCCTCTGCGGAGACCGGACGCTCGGCCTCGCGGCGATGCCCGGGGGCGCCGCGGCCGAGGCGGGAGGGGAGCCGGTCTACGTCGACTTCCGCCGCCCGGGCCTCGAAGGCGCGGCCTGCGAGATGCTCCAGGGCTGGCTCGGCACGCCCGGCCTCCGCCTCGTCGGCCACGATTTGAAAGAGATCCTGCGCCTCTGCCCCTCCGCGCCGGTCCGCGCCGAGCTGTTCGACGAGATGCTGGTCTCCTACCTCCTGAAGCCCTCGATCCACGGCCACGCGCCCGAGGAGCTGGCGCTCGAGCGCCTCGGCCGGACGCTGATCGGACCGCGCGAGGTCGGCTGGGACCGCGGCCAGGAGCCGGCGCTGGGCGATCCGCGCCTGGCCGCCTATGCCGGAGAGCGGCTCGAGGTCGTCCGCTCGCTCGCCGCGCCGATGCAGAAGGAGCTCGAGCAGGGCGGCACGCTCGCCAAGGTCTACGCCGAGATCGAAAGCCCGCTCCTGTCCGTCCTGGTGCGCATGGAAGAGGCCGGAATCCACCTCGACGTCGACTTCCTGCACGCCATGGCGCGCGAGCTGAACGACGAGATGCACGGCCTCGAGGAGGAGATCTACACGCTCGCCGGAGAGCGCTTCAACCTCAACTCGCCGCAGCAGCTCGGCGTCCTCCTGTTCGAGAAGCTCGGCCTGCCCGTGCTCAAGCGGACCCAGAAGACCAAGAGCTACTCGACCGGCGCCGAGATCCTCGAGGAGCTGGCCGCGCGCGGCTACCCGATCGCGGAGCGGATCCTCCGCTACCGCGAGGTCTCGAAGCTCCAATCGACCTACGTCGAGGCGCTGCCCCAGATGGTCGGGGCGGACGGCCGGCTCCACACCCGCTTCAACCAGGCGGTGGCGGCGACCGGGCGCCTCTCCTCGGTCAACCCGACCCTCCAGAACATCCCCATCCGCACCGAGGCCGGCCAGCGCATCCGCCGCGCCTTCGTGGCCGAGCCGGGGCACCTGCTCCTGGTCGCGGACTACAGCCAGATCGAGCTGCGCATCCTCGCCCACATCGCCGAGGACGAAACGTTGACGGCGGCCTTCCTGGCGGGCGAGGACATCCATCGCGCGACCGCGGCCACGGTCTTGGGCATCGCGCCCGAGCTGGTCGGCCCGGACCAGCGCCGAGCCGCCAAGGTGATCAACTTCGGAATCCTCTACGGCATGAGCGCCTTCGGCCTGTCCCAGAACCTCAAGATCCCCCAGAAGGACGCCGACCACTTCATCCGCGCCTACCTGGACCGCTTCGCCGGAGTCCGCCGCTACATGGAA
>DATMZM010000177.1:0-3583 GCA_035607445.1 Thermoanaerobaculia bacterium
CCCCGACTCGACCCTGCCCTTCCTGATCTCCCCGAAAGACGCGCGCGACATCGCCTTCGCGGTCGCGGAGGACGCGGACTACCTCGCGGCGAGCTACGTCGGGGAGGCGGCGCACGTGGAGGCGATCCGCGCGCTCGTCGAGAAGTCCGACGGCCGGATCCCGATCCTCGCCAAGATCGAACGCGCGACCGCCTGCGAGCACCTCGACGAGATCTGCGCCGCGGCGGACGCGGTGATGGTCGCGCGCGGCGATCTCGGAGTCGAGGTGCCGCTCGCCACGGTGCCGGTCTGGCAGAAGGAGATCCTCGCCGCCGCGCGCCGGGCGGGCAAGCCGGGGATCGTCGCCACCCAGATGCTCGAATCGATGATCGGAGAGCCGCGGCCGACGCGCGCCGAGGCGACCGACGTCGCGAACGCGGTGTTCGACGGCGCGGACGCCCTCATGCTCTCGGGCGAGACGACGATCGGCCGCTACCCTCTCGAAGCCGTCCGCACCATGGACAGGATCATCCTCGAAGCGGAGGCCTACGATCGCAAGAGGCGCCCGGCGCGCGAGAGCTTCCGGCCGCTCGGCCCGGCCCTCGCCGCTCCGGACGCCCAAGCTCCCGACCTCCCCGACGCCCGGCGCGCCTACGATCTCGATCCCGCAGCGGGCGCGGGCGGCAACGACCCCTCGCTCGAGGTCCCCGATCTCGTCTCGGCCGCTGCGGTGTTCGCGGCCGGCGAGCTGGGCGTGGCGCGTCTCGTCGCCTGGAGCCAGAGCGGCTTCACGGCGCGGCTCGCCGCGCGCTACCGGCCGAGGGTGCCCATCGTCGCGATCACGCCCGACGAGCGCGTGGCCCGCCGGCTCCAGCTCGTCTGGGGCGTCCGGCCGCTCCTCGCGGGAGGCACGGTCGAGCACCTCGACGGCCTGATGCAGCTCGTCGATCGCGAGCTCGAGACGGCGGGCCTCGCCGCGCCGGGCGACCGGATCATCGTGCTCATGGGCCATCCGATCCGCGAAAAGCCGCTCACCAACCTGATGCGCGTCCACCGCGTCCGCTCGGCCGCGGACTGGCAGGCCTCCCGCCCGGAGGGCGAGCCGTGATCCCGCTGCGCGACCTCCAGCCGCGCCGGGGCGCGCCGATCGTCACGGTCCTCCTGATCGTCGCGAACGCGCTCGTCTTCTTCTACGAGCTGTCGCTCGGCCCGGGGCTCGACCGCTACCTCCTGCAGGCGGCGTTCATCCCCGCGCGGCTGACCGAAGGGCCGGTCGTCCTCTCCTTCGGCTTCGGGATCGCGAGCGCTCTCGTCTCGATGTTCCTCCACGGTGGCTGGCTGCATCTCCTCGGCAACATGCTGTACCTCTGGATCTTCGGCGACAACGTGGAGGACCGCCTGGGCCACGCCCGCTTCCTCCTCTTCTATCTCCTCGCGGGCCTCGCCGCGACCTTCGCCCAGGTGATCGCGAACCCCGGATCCGAAGTGCCGATGATCGGCGCCTCGGGAGCGATCTCGGGCGTCCTCGGCGCCTACCTCTTCCTGCACCCGAAAGCGCGCATCCGGACGCTGTTCTTCTTCTTCATCTTCTTCACCCGGATCGACGTCCCCGCGCTCGTCTTCCTGCCGGTCTGGTTCCTCATGCAGTTCGTTTCCGCCTATGCCTCGCTCCAAGCCCCGGCCGCCCAGGGAGGAGTCGCCTGGTTCGCCCACGTCGGAGGCTTCGTGGCCGGGCCGGTGCTGCTCATGCTATTGGGGCGGGGGCGGGGGAGAGACTACGGCGCCTATTAAGGGCGCTTTCGGCTCGTTTCGCGAGCCTGGCGGAGTAGAGCGCCCTCTTTGAAATCGCTATAGCCTGATTCGAGGCCGTCAGCGAACTCCGGATCGCGGGCGGCGCGAGTCTTCGCATAGTTGGTGAGGTCGCTCACAGTACCTCCGAGCCCGGCCGGAGCAAGAGATTGCGGAAGGGGTGCTGGTTCTTCCAACGATAGGCGTGAAAGTCGCGGTTGTCCGTGCTGACGATGCGCCCCTCGCCGCTCTCCTCCGCCAGCAGCACGAGCGAGGCATCTGCCAGATCCATAGGTAAATCAGCGTACTGACGCATCAAGGCATTGAGCCGGGGGAGATGATCGGCCCCCATGACAAAGATGCCGACGCCTTGAGCCGCAAGCGTTTCCACCCAGTCCAGGGTTTTCGCGACCTTGACGCGACCGAACATCAGATGGACGCACTCCACCAGCACCGGATACGTGGTCATCAACGGCTCGCGATTGCGCCGGAAAAATTCTCTGCAGCGAGCGTGGTGAGCATCTCCGCGATCCACCAGGGCCAGCCAAGCGCCCGTGTCCACCAGGATCATCTTCAGGACCCAGTCTTGGCTGAAAAATCGAGACGGCCCTTGTACGTGGTGGAAAGCTGCTCATCGGTTTCGATACAGCCGACCAACCCCGCCGCCTCCAGGGCCTGAAAGAAGGGCGAATCGCCAGAATCCGGAGCGTTAGCAACGGCCGCGGGCGCAGCGGGCAGGCCATGCTTGAGCTTCACGAACTGCACGAAATCCTGCACCTCGGCCCGCAGATGGGGAGGCAGGGCATCAATTTCAGTATGAAGGTCGTTGGGTTTCGGCATTCCGGCCTCCTTCAGGCACGCCCGCTGTCCTCGACGGTGCTCACTAGAACCCACCCAGGTTCCCGAGTCAACGGCGACCTCGGCACGCAGAAAATGATCGCCGCGAATCACGATGCTTCCCGCGTAGTTGTCGATTCGGCTGATCGCCGGCGGAGAGGTAGACTCCCCCCATGTCGCTCGCGGCCCGCTTCGATCCCTCCGTCCCCGCGACGCTCCGCGATCTCGACGACCTGCCGGAGGACGTCGTCGCCCACATCGTGGACGGCGAGCTGATCGTCCACCCGCGTCCGGAGGGGCCGCACGTCGAGGCCGCGAGCGAGCTGGGCTGGATGCTCATGGGGCCCTTCCGCCACGGGATCGGCGGACTGGGCGGTTGGGTCATCCTCGACGAGCCCAAGATCCTCTTCGGCCAGCAGCTCCTCGTCCCCGACCGCGCAGGCTGGAAGAAGGAGCGCTTCGTCGCCCCCCGGAAAGGACCTTACACGGTCGTCCCCGATTGGGTGTGCGAGATCCTCTCCCCCTCGACCCGGAGATTCGATCGCTCCACCAAGCTCCCGCTCTTCGCCCGCGAGGGAGTCGGACACGCCTGGGTCATCGATCCGAAGGCGCAGACGCTGGAAGTCCTCCGACTGCACGAAGGACGCTGGCTCATCGTGGCCGTCCACGAAGGCCGCGGCCCGGTCCGTGCCGAGCCTTTCGACGCCTTGGAGCTCGACCTTTCTCTTATCTGGGGCGAAGCGGATCGAGAGGGCGAAGATTCCGATCCAGAGTGATCGCGGTTCTCAGAGATACTCTCGACATCATGTCCGTGCTCGAAAAACCGCGCTTGACCCCCGAGGAATACCTCGCTCTCGAGCGCGGCTCCGAGGCCCGGCACGAGTACCACGACGGCGAGCTGTTCGCGATGACCGGAGGCAGCTTTCGCCACAACGTGATCATCGGCAATCTCGTCCGCGAGATCGGCGTGGGGATCAAG
>DATMZM010000278.1:0-3883 GCA_035607445.1 Thermoanaerobaculia bacterium
TCGCCCGTGCCGAGCGCGACCGGGGTGACTCCCGTCACGTCGAACCATTCGAAGCTCGCGACGTCGTCGTGCGTGCCCGGCGTCGAGTCCGGGTCCGCCGTCGCCGAGCCGTCGAGAGCGACCTGACTGGAGGACTGCACCCGGTCGTCGCCCGCGTCGGCGATCGGATGGGCGTTCATCAAGTCCTTGGTGCGCACGTCGAAGCCGAGCTTGGGATCGCGAATGCACAGCTCGACCGCGGACGACCCGACCGAGAGCAGGAAACCCATCAGGCTCACGATGTCGCGCGGGTTCCTGTCGGCCGGGCAGCCGGGATGCGGCCCGGGGATCCCCGGGGCGTGGACCGCCGCGTCGATCGCGCCCGCGATCTCCGCGCCGCTCTGACCGGCGGTCGTCGGGATGTCGAGCGCGCAGGTGCCGAGGGGCGAGTCCTCGATCAGGGTCAGGCCGCCGCCCGCCGCTCCGCCCGGCGGCGTCTGCAGAGTGATCTTGAGCACCTGGATCTGGTGGAGGACCGGGATGCCGATCCCGCCGAGGCGGACGCAGGCTCCTGTCGTCTTGCCCGGATCGGCCTGAAGGGCGGTGATGATCTGGCTGCCGACCACCCCGGGCGCTTCGAGCAGGAGGCGCGGCCGGCGCCCGAACTGGTCTTCGGAGGAGCCGGGGCGGCCGGGATCGAGCACGGCCTGAACGTGGTTCGCGGCGCAGGTGGGGTTCGCGGCGACAGCGTCCCGGGCTCGCGCGAGGACGGCCTCGTCGCCCTCTCCTCCCTCGTAGGGCACGGCGACAGCGCACAGCGATTCGGTGCCCACCGGCCGCTGCACGCTCGCGATCAGGTGGAGGACGCCCGCCGCATCCCGCGTCCGGGTGACGGGACCGCCTCCGCCCGTCCCGCTCTTCGGCACGCCGGAGAGTCCGAGGTCGACGACGCTCGGCGGCGGGTTGTCGAGCGGCGGGCAGCCGGTCACCGTCGCGATCGCGAGCTGGCCGCCGCAGACGACGGTGACGGTCGACAGGGGGTCCTTGTCCCCGTCCCCGTCCGCGTCGTCGTTGCACTTCGAGATGTTCGTGTTGTTCACGCAGTGGCCGTTGAAGCAGGCCCAGGCGACCGGCTTGCCCTTCCACATGCTCGCGCGATCGGTTTCGAGCACTCCGTTGTCGTCGGTTTGAATCGTCCCGCCCATCGCGTCGATCGTGGCCGAGGCGCAGATCGAGCCGTTGCTCTGGAGCACCGAGACCGTGCACGGCGATTGGTTGGGCAGGAAGTTGTTGCCGAAAATGGGGATGTCCCAGACGCTGCCGCCGATGCACCCCTCGAAATTGCTGATGAACGGCTTGCCGAGGACGAAGGCGCCGCGGCCATGGGTCCCCGCGTAGATCCGGCCGTGGGTCTCGTCGATCGAGATCTCCTCGACCGGCGCGTTCGGCAGACCGTCCGAGAACGCCGTCCAGGTCAGGCCGCCGTTCGTGCTGCGGAACAGGCTCGAGCCATCCGGGCCGCTGTCGAGCCCGACGTAGACGCGCTCCGGCACGCTCGGCTCGATGCTCACCGTGATCGCGGGAACGCCCGTGGGCAGTCCGGCGGACGCGGCGCTCCAGGCCTGCCCTCCGTTCGTGGTCTTCCAGACCCGCGGGAAATTGCCGAAGCCCGAGAGGGTGACGTACGCGGTGTCCGGCTGGGTGGGATGGACGGCGATGCGGGAGACCGGCGCGTCCGGCAGCCCACTCTTGATCGCGACCCAGCAGCCCGCGGTGTTGCACGGCGCGCCGTTCGAACGGAAGATCTCGCTGCCGTAGTAACCGAGGTAGATGCGGTTGCCGTCGCTCGGCGCGACGGCGATCGCGGTGATCACGTTCTGCCCGGTGCCGGCCAGGACGTGCGCCGAGGTCGAATTCGCGGTCACGATCTCGGGCTGGTTGCCGGTCGCGAGCACCGGGCTGACGTCGAGCCACGAGGCGCCGTCGTTGGTGCTCTGGAACAGCCGGTTGGAGCCGAAGTAGAGCGGGTGGGCGCCCGAGGGATCCTGGACGAAGGGCGCGTAGAAGAGGCGCGGGTCCGCGGCCGGGATGCCGAAGTTGATGTTGGTCCACGAGACGCCGCCGTTGGTCGACCGGGTCATGGCGCCGAAGTTGGTGCCGGCGTACATCCTCATCGCGTCGTCGAAGTCGAGGAACGAGTAGCCGCCGTCGCCGCAGCACGGCAGGCTCGTCCAACGCCGGCTGCCGGTCCAGAGCTGACCGGAGTTGTCCTGGGCGGCGCCGATCACCGCGCCGGTCAGAGGCGACGAGCCGATGCTCTGAAAGCCGGTGATCTGGAGGTCGTCGTTGCGCGGCGTCCAGTGCAGGCCGCCGTCGCTCGACACCGCGAAGCCGCCGTCCCCCGTCGTGTAGGCCCGGCTGGTCGAGGTCGGATGGAAGACCACCTCGCGGTGATCCGAATGGACGACGTCGCCGCCGGGCGGACCCAGGTTCGCGTCCGCCCGCGAGAACGTGGCCCCGCCGTCGATCGAGCGCCAGAGCGCGACGCCGCCCAGGAACAGGACGTCCGGGTTCGTCGGATCGACCGTCAGGGCGTGCGTGTAGCGGCTGTACCCCGCCTGGGTGCCGCCGCTGTCGTTCGGATTGCCGGCCAGCTTCGCGACCCAGGTGTTCCCGCCGTCGCCCGAGCGGAAGATCGCCGGCTGGCAGTTCTGGATCAGCCGGTCCTTGCACATGCCGAGCGCGGCGTAGACGACCTGCGGGTTGCTCGGCGCGATCGCGATCTCGACGTGGTCGAAGGTGGTCGTGCCGACGTCGGGCAGGGTCTGGCTCGGGCAGCCGCCCGGCTTCGGGATGCCGGCGTTCAAGGGGCACCAGCTCGCGCCGCCGTCGGTCGACCGGAACACGCCGCGGGCGGTGAACCCGGCGAACAGCGTCAGGTGATCCGTCGGATGCATCTTGAGGTCCGACGGCTTGGCGCCGTTCGAGCCCGGGACGGCGACCTGCGCCCAGCTCACGCCTCGATCCTCCGAGCGGAAGATGCCGAAGCCGCTCCCCGGGACCGGAGCGGTCACCGTCGATTCGGGAGCGCCCAGGGTGACGCCGCTCGAGAGGGTGACGAAGACCCGCTTGGTCGCCCCCGAGGTCGCAGGATCGAGGACGACGTCGTGGATCGAGGCCTGCCGGAAGTCGAACGGCGAGCCGGTCGCCTGGGTCCAGACGAAGATCGGGATCTCGCCGCCGGTCGAGGCGCCGATCAGCAGCCCGGCGCCGTAGTAGGTGTCGCGCCGGATCGCGTTCTCTCCCGTGCCGGCGTAGATCACGTCGCAACCCGCCGCGGTGCAGCCGTCGAGGGCGAGCGCCCCGATCGCGAGCGAGGGGACGCGGTCCGATTCGGGCTCCCAGTTCGCGCCGTTGTCGAGCGAGTGCCAGACGCCGCCCGTGGCCGTGCCGAGCCAGATCTCGTTCGCGTTCGCGGGATTGACCGCGATCGCCGTCGCGCGGCCCGAGACCCCGCCGGCGAAGAAGCCGTCGATCGGAGCCGGACCGATCGGGAACCAGGTCGTGCCTTCGATCGATGCGGCGGCAGGGAGAGAGAGGACGGAGAGAACGGCGACGATCGCGCTCGCGGCGAACGCCGGCCGCGAGAGAACCCTACGGAGACGGTTCATGACCCCTCCTCTTCGTCGGTAGAACGATCTCAGCTCCTTCGGCGACGAAGCTCAGCCATTCGTCACATTTGCGTCCGGTTGGGCGGGAGCGAGGCGCCTCGAACCGGACTGGCATTCTTCAGACCAAGAGACGGCGGTCTACCAGAAGGCGATAGTAGCCGCTCATCGAGAGAATCCTTAGACTTTCATAAGGAGAGAGTGCCAGGAGTACGGCATCGTTGGTGACGAGGAGG
>DATMZM010000476.1:0-5807 GCA_035607445.1 Thermoanaerobaculia bacterium
CGGCCAGATTTCGTACACCAGGCTGCACCGGGTCCGACCGCTCGCGCGCCGCGCCTGCGCGGAGCTCGGCATCCCCTACCACGAGGTCAGCCTGCGGACGGCGTTCGCCGAGTTCCACCGCCACAACCGGAGGATGGCGGCCGTGGCGGCACGCGGTGCCCCGCCGCGCGAGGCGTTTACTTCGAGCCCATCTCCCGCACCAGCAGCGCGTTGACCAGCTTGGGATGGACCTTGGTTCCGCCCTCGCTCACCCGCTTCATCACCTGCGCGACGAGGAACCCGAGAAGGCCGGTTTTGCCGGAGAGGTAGCGCTCGACCTCGGCCGGATGGGCGGCGAGCACGGCCTGGACGACGGGTAAGAGCGCCGGCCGCAGCTCGTCGAGCCGCGCCAGCTCGTCCTCCGAAAGCGGCTCGGGCGTTTTCGCCTCTTTCGTCTCCTTCGCTTCCTTCGCTGCGACCGCCTTGGCTTGACCCCCCGCCGTAGGGGCGGAGCTCGCCTCCGCCCGGCCTTTCGCGGCGGTGCCCGGCGCCCGCTTTGAGACCTCCAGAGCCCACGAGTCGCGCAGCTGCACCGTGCGGTTGAAGACGGGGCGATCGGGACGCGAATCGATGGCATCGCGGAAGAAGTAACCCTGCCGCTCGAACTGCAGGCGGTCCCCGAGGGCAGGATCCAGCGCGGCGGGCTCGATCCGGCCGTCCGCGAGCACCTCGAGCGATCGCGGGTTGAGGGTCGCCTCGAAGTCCCCCTCCTCGAGATCCGGCCGCTCGACCCGGAACAGGCGGTCGTAGAGGCGCACCTCGACCGGCAGGGAGTGCTCGGCCGACACCCAATGGAGGGTGCCCGGCACCTTGCGGCCGTCCGGCGCCGAGCCGCCGCGCGTGGCAGGGTCGTAGGTGCAGCGGACCTCGACCACCTCGCCGCTCGCGGGATCGACCGTGAAGCCCTCGCAGCGGACGAGGTAGGCGTAGCGCAGCCGGACCTCGCGGCCGGGCGAGAGGCGATGGAAGCCCTTCGGCGGGTCGGCGGCGAAATCGTCCCGCTCGACGTAGAGGACGCGCGAGAACGGCACCTTCCGCGCGCCCTCCTTCGGCACGTCGTGCGGGTAGAGCGGCGCGTCGAGCTGTTCGACCTGGCCCTCGGGGTAGTTCTCGATCACCAGCTTGAGCGGCCGCAGGACGCAGAGCACGCGCGGCACCTGCGGGTTCAGGTCCTCGCGCTGGCAGTGCTCCAAAAGCGTCACGTCGACCGTGCTGTTCGCTTTCGCGACGCCGATCCGCTCGCAGAAATCGCGCAGAGCTTCGGGCGTGAAGCCGCGGCGGCGCAGGCCGGCGAGCGTGGGCAGGCGCGGATCGTCCCAGCCGGCGACGAGCTTCCTCTCGACGAGCTCCAGCAGCTTCCGCTTGCTCATCAGCGTGTAGGTCAGGTTCAGGCGCGCGAACTCGGTCTGCCGCGGCGGGTCCGGAAAGGGGAGGGTGTCGACCAGCCAGTCGTAGACGTCGCGGTTGTTCTCGAACTCGAGAGTGCAGAGCGAGTGGGTGATGCGCTCGATCGCGTCCGAGAGCGGATGGGCGAAGTCGTACATCGGGTAGATGCACCAGGCGTCGCCGCGGTGGTAGTGGGTGGCGCGCTTGATCCGGTAGAGGAGGGGATCGCGCAGCTTCATGTTCGCCGCGGCCATGTCGATCTTGGCGCGCAGGACGTGGGCGCCGTCCGGGAACTCGCCGGCGCGCATGCGCGCGAAGAGATCGAGGTTCTCGGGGATCGTGCGATCGCGGTAGGGGCTGTTGCGCCCGGGCTCGGTGACGGTGCCCCGGTACTCGCGGATCTCGTCCTCGTTCAAGGAGCAGACGTAGGCCTTGCCGAGGCGGATCAGCTCGACGGCGAAGTCGTAGAGCTGCTCGAAGTAGTCCGAGGCGTGGAACAGGTTCTCGCCCCAATCGAAGCCCAGCCAGCGGACGTCGTGCTGGATCGAGCCGACGAACTCCTGGTCTTCGGTTTCGGGGTTGGTGTCGTCGAAGCGGAGGTGGCAGGTGCCGCCGTTCTCCTGCGCCAGGCCGAAGTTGAGGCAGATCGACTTGGCGTGGCCGATGTGGAGATAGCCGTTCGGCTCGGGAGGGAAGCGGGTGACCACCCGGCCGCCGTGCTTGCCGGCCGCGCGGTCGCGCGCGATGAGGTCGCGGATGAAGTCACGGCCGGGGGCGGAGGATGCGGTTTCGGACACGGCGCGGATCCTAACCCACCCGACGATCGTGTTAAGAAGCGCCGATGACCTCCGGCCTCGTTCCCCTCCCCCGCTGGCGCGTGCCCCGGGCGTCCCGGCCGATCGAAGAGGACGCGATCCTCGGCGATTGGGTCTGGCGCGAGGTGCCTCGCCTGCCCCCCTTCGTGCTCTCGGACGGCAGCCGACCGGCCAGCATGCAGACGGCGGTCCGCGTCTGCGGCGACGACTACGGCCTCGCGGTGCGGTTCGACTGCGCGGACCTCTCGGCCTGGGGCACGCTCACGGAGCGCGACGACCCGCTCTGGCAGGAGGAGGCGGTCGAGGTCTTCCTCGCGGCGGGCGCCGACGATCCAAAGCGCTACTTCGAATTCGAGGTCAGCCCGCTCGGGACCCTGTTCGACGCCCGGATCGACAACCCCACCTCGCGGCGCGCGGACCTTCGCGCCGACACCGCCTGGGACTGCCCGGGCATCCGCTGGGGCGCGGGCAAGACCGGCACGGACGACGACTGGTGGGCGGTGCTCGCGTTTCCTTGGGATTCGATCGGCGTCTCGGGCTCTCCTCCCGATCTCCTGCGCGCGAACTTCTATCGGATCGAACGGCCGAGAGGCGGCGCGGAGGAATGGAGCGCCTGGTCGCCGACGCTCGCCTCCCCGCCCGACTTTCACCAGCCGGCGCGGTTCGGGTTCCTGAGCGCGGGCGGCCGGATCGCGTAGACGCTGTCGCGGAAATCGGCGTAGACCCGCTTCACCTCGCCGCTTTCGCTGCGCTCCCAGGCGGCGACCATCGCCTGGGTCAGGTGTGCCCGCCGCTTGCCGGTATGGATCACGAGATGGGTCACCCCGATCTGGCGCAGCCGGTCGAGGTCGTCGCGATCCGGCAGGCCGCGCAGGCGCCCCGCCAGCTCTTGGTGGAGCGGCGGATCGTACCCCGAGAAGCCGTTCGCGATCGGCTTCCAGTGCGCCGTCGAGTAATACATGTAGGCCGTCTCCGCGGGGTTCGCGGTCATCGGCACCTCGGCGATCGCGACGACCTCGGGGCGGCCGGCCAGCCAGGCGTAGACCGGCGGAAACTCCGACGCCTCGAGGATCTGGAACCAGTTCACGTCGCGCGGATCGAGCTCGAAAAGGGCGAAGGCGCCGAGCAGCGACCAGAACGCGACCCGCGACCCGCGACCGGACCAGCGGGCCGCGGCGCGATCGAGGCCCCGGGCCGCGAAAGCGACGAGCGCGAAGGTGACGAAGAGGCCGAACCGGGCGGAGACCCGCATGCCCGAAAGGCCGGGCAGGAGCCGCATCGCGGGCACGTAGAAGACCGGCAGCGACAAGAGGAGGCACGCCCCGGCGCCGAGCCCGAGGCCCGTCCACCAGGGCTCGGACTCGGCGGAGGCGAGCAGGAGCGGGGGGCGGCCCGCACGCCGGCGGACGAGCCAGGCACCCGCCAGGGCGGACGACGCGACCGAGGCTGAGAGCCACCAGACCCACTCGGGCGGCCGCGGTCCCGGTCCCATCCCGCGCAGGGTCAGCCCATCGCCCGCGGCGAGGCTCGCGAGCGCCAGGAGGAGGAGCGCGACGACGACCGCGGTCGCCGTCTTCTCTCCTCGCCCGGGGCGCCCTGAGCCCGCGGCGGATTCCGCTCCGCCTCGCCGGTAAAAACCGCGCAGGCCGAAAAGCCCGAAGCCGAGCGCGAGGAGGCCCGGAAAGAGGGCGTTCTCGGCGCGCGTCAGCGTCGCGAGGAGGCCGGGCGCCCAGCCGTAGAGAAGGTTCTTGGAGTGGCGGTCGAAGTAGGCCGCTCCGGGGGCCGGCGACAGGTAGCTCGCGAAGGTCGCGCCGAACGCCACGACGTCGCCCGGGTTGCGCGCGAGGTCGTGCTCGCGCGAGAAGCGGACGTAGGGCAGGAAGAGAGCCGCGAGGGCGAGAACGCAGACGACGGCGACGGGCGCCAGGATGCGGAGCGAACGCCGGGAGGCCAGCTCCCGCCCCTCGCGCAGCCAGCGTACGGCGAGGAGAGCGGCCATCGGCACGTGGATCATGTAGGCGAAGTAGCAACCGCCGGTCACGTGCAGGAGATAGAACGCGAGGAAGACCGCCGCGCGCTTGGCGCTGCGCTCGGCGAGCAGGCGGTCGAAGCTCCAGAGCGTCACCGGGATCCACTGCATCAGGAGCACCTGGAGATGCGGCAGCTGGCTCCAGCGATAGGGGCAGAAGGCGAAGAGCCCGCCGGCGAGGAGGGCGGCAGGGCGCGAGCAGCCGCTCTGCCGCAGCACCCAGGCCGTGGCGAGACCGGAGCCGACGAACGAGGTGAAGAGCAGCAGGTTGTAGCCCGCGATCGGGTTCGGCACGAGCGGCCGCAGCAGGAAGAGCTGGAAGGCGGGGCCGAGCAGGTGGTCCGAGAGCGTCAGGGCGCCCCGCAGCGGATGGAAGAAGTTGGCGTTCCAAAGGTCGGGCAGGCCGAGGCCGATCTGGTGCATCCCCCACTCGAGGAAATAGAGGTTGAGGATCGGATCCCCGGGGCCCGGCGCGAGATGGTTGGTGAAGACGCGCCAGATCGGCCGCAGGTAGAAGCTCGCGAGGAGCGCATAGGCCAGGGCGGCGGCGAGGCCGAACGAGAAGCGACGGAGGGTCTGCACGGGGTTTCGGATTCGGAATGCCGCGGACGCGGGCTGGGAAGAGTCTACCTTGCGGAGCGGTCCTTCGAGGCCCGGTGGGTACGCTATCTTGTCGCACCATGCGCGCGGGCACTCCCTCGAGAACGGAGCGCTGGCTGCTCGCCGGCTGCTTCGCCGTCGGGCTCGCGATCTCCCTTCTGATGCTCTGGCGCAGCCAGGTCGGCGGCGATCAGCTCAACCTGCTCGCCCGCGGCTGGCTCCTGGCGGTCGAGGGGCAGCTGATCCCGGACGGCAATCCGCTGTCGACCGGCGGCAATTCTCCGGGCGCGTTCACCAGCCTGATCGTCGGCCTGCCGCTGCTCGTCTGGCGCGATCACCGCGCGCCGACGGTCGTGATCCTCCTGCTCCACCTCGCGGCGTACGCTCTGCTCGACCGGATCGTCCGCCGGGACTTGGGCGAGAGGGCGCGCCTGCCGCTCGCCCTCCTCTGGTGGCTGAGCCCGTGGCGGCTCTACAGCTCGGGTTTCCTCTGGAACCCCAACTACCTGTTCCTCTTCGGACCGCTCCACCTCTGGGCGATCCGGCGCCAGCGCGAGCGGCCGGACCTGCTCGCCTCCGCGGTCCTCGTCGCCGGCATGGGCCTCGCGTTCGAGCTCCACCCGTCGGCGCTCCTCCTGATCGCCTCCGCCGGTCTCCTCTGGCTCCGCCGCTCGTTCCGCATCCACTGGGTCGGGGCGGCGCTCGGCGCCCTGGTCGTCGCGATCACCCTCGTGCCCTGGGTCGCGGCGGCCGGCCAGCAACCGGCGATCGTGGCGGCGCACAAGGGATTCCTCGGGCGCGGGCTGCTCTACGTCTTCCCTCTCCTCCGCGGCGTGAGCTACTGGCTCCGCTATTCGAGCCTGAGCGTCGGCGGCAAGATGGCCAACTACGACTTCGCGCCCGCTTTCGGGTCGGCTGCCGGCGCTTGGCTCGCGCCC
>DATMZM010000156.1:0-6754 GCA_035607445.1 Thermoanaerobaculia bacterium
AACGCCAGCTCCTGGTAGGTGTGCGCGGAGACGTTGCCGAGCTCGAGAGCGCCGCCCGAGCCGATCCAGTACGCCTGCTGGAGGTCGGTGAGCGGGAAGGGCTCGCCCGCGGACGCCGGATCGGGCACCAGCTCGGGCAGCGCGAGCGCCGGGAACGATGCGGCCGCCTCGCCGCGGCGGCGGTCGATCTCCGCCGCGAGACCGGCGACCGTCGGCTGCTCGAACAGGCTCTGGAGCGGCAGGTCGACGGCGAAGGCCTCGCGCAGCTTGAGGACGAGCTGCATGGCGAGGAGCGAATGGCCGCCCAGCTCGAAGAAGGGGTCCTCGATCCCGACGCGCGGCAGCCCGAGCAGCTCGGCCCACAGGGCGGCGGCGCGCGCCTCGGTCTCGGTGCGCGGGGCGACGTACGAGGCCGCGAGCGCGGCCCGGTCCGCTTCGGGCACCGGCAACGCCTTCCTGTCGACCTTGCCGTTCGGGGTCAGCGGCAGCTCGGGCAGCGGCACGAAGAGCGCCGGCACCATGTAGTCCGGCAGCTTCTCGAGCAGGAAAGCGCGCAGCTCGCGGGCCGGCGGCGGCTCGCTCCGCGCTACGACGTAGGCGACGAGCCGGGTGCCGGAGCCGTCGTCGCGCGCCGCGACCGCCGCTTGGCCGAGCGCCGGGTGAGCGAGCAGGCAGGCCTCGATCTCGCCGAGCTCGATCCGGAAGCCGCGCACCTTGATCTGATGGTCGGCGCGGCCGAGGAATTCGATCTCGCCGTCCGGCGAGAGGCGGGCGAGATCGCCGGTCCGGTAGAGCCGCGCTCCCGGCTCGGCGGTCGCGGCCGGGCTCGGCACGAACCGCTCCGCGGTCAGGTCCGGCCGCCCGTGGTAGCCGCGGGCGAGGCCCGAGCCGCCGATCATCAGCTCGCCGGGCGTCGCGATCGGCGCCGGCTGGAGCTTCGAGTCGAGCACGACGAGTTGGTTGTTCGCGATCGGCCGGCCGATCGGCACGGCGCCCTCGCCAAGGGTCACGCGCCGCGCCGCGGACCAGATCGTCGTCTCGGTCGGGCCGTAGAGGTTCCACAGCGCGCGGCCGCAGGGGAGGAGGCGTTCGGCGAGCGGCCGGGGCAGCGCCTCGCCGCCGCAGAGCATCAGGAGCCCCCGGTCGCCGCGCCAGCCGGACTCGAGCAGCATCGCCCAGGTCGCGGGGGTCGCCTGCATCGCCGTCGCGTCCGTCTCCCGGAGAGCGCGCGCCAGGCGGACGCCGTCGGCCGCGGTCGCCCGGCTCGCGATCTCGACCCGGCCGCCGGTCGCGAGCGGCAGATAGAGCTCGAGCCCGGCGATGTCGAACGAGAGGGTCGTCACGGCGAGCAGCCGATCGTCGGGACCGAGCCGCAGCAGCTCCTGCATCGCCGCCAGGAAATTGACGACCCCCCGGTGCGTCACCTCGACTCCCTTCGGCCGCCCGGTCGAGCCCGAGGTGTAGAGGACGTAGGCCAGGTTGTCGGGCCGGGGGCGGGCCCCGCCGGTCGGGCTCGCGGGCGCCGCGGGCTCGTCCCGCCACTCGGCGGAGGTCAGGGCCTTGATGCCGTCGAGCTCGGGGAGCCGTTGCCGGAGCGGCGCTTCCGCCAGCAGGAGGGCCGCGCCGGCATCGCCGAGCACGTAGGCGATCCGGTCGCGCGGATAGGCCGGATCGAGCGGCACGTAGGCGCCGCCGGCGCGCAGCACTCCGAGGAGCGCGACCAGCATCTCGATCGACCGCTCGAGCGCGATGGCGACCCTCACCTCGGGGCCGACGCCTTCCGCCCGCAGTCTGCCGGCCAGCCGCTCCGCGCGCTCGGCGAGGGAGAGGTAGGTGACCTCCTCGCCCTCGAACGCGACGGCGATCGCGCCGGGCGTCTCCGCCGCGCGCGCGAAGAAGAGCTGGTCGAGGGTCAGGGGCTCCTCGCGGGCGGAGGTGTCGTTCCACTCGAGGAGAGCCTGCTGGCGCTCGGGCGGCGAGAGCGGCGAGAAGGCTTCGTGCGGCGCCCCGGGATCGGACCCGAGAGCGGCGAGAGCGCGGCGGTACCAGCCCAGGAGCAGCTCGAACTGCTCGCGGCAGATCGCCGACCGGTGGCAGGCGAAGACGAGCGACAACGAGTCGTCGCTCGGGTCGATCGTGAACGTCGTCGAGAGGAGGAAGTCGTTCTCCTCGAGATCGATGTTGCCGAGCGCCTCGTCGCGGGCCGCGGGGCGCGGCGCGGACCCTTTCGTGTGATGGAAGTGGGTCATGTTGAACGAGGTTTCGAGGAGCGTCCGCCGGCCCCACTTCTGCTGCAGCAGGCCGAGCGGGTACCGGCGGTGGGGCATCAGCGCCTGCTCGGCCTCGAAGGCCCGGCGGGAGAGGTCGAGCCAGCTGCCCGGATCGAGCCGCAGGCGGATCGGCACCGTGTTGAAGAAGAGCCCGAGGATCCGGTCGCCGCCGGTCCGCTCGGGCCGGCCGTGCGTCGTCAGCCCGGCGAGCACGTCGTCGAGCCCGGTCAAGGTCGAGAGCACCTTCGCGTGCACCGCGAGGAGCGCGCTCTTGATCGACAGGCCCGCCCTCTGCGTCATCGCCTTCGCGGCGAGGAAAT
Source organism: Thermoanaerobaculia bacterium (assembly GCA_035607445.1). Lineage (GTDB taxonomy): Bacteria > Acidobacteriota > Thermoanaerobaculia > Multivoradales > UBA5704 > DASYKS01. The sequence goes on from DATMZM010000156.1 coordinate 2,591, forward strand.
CGCCGCCGGGAATCGCGATCTTCCGGGTCGTCACCGGGATGCCGCCGCGCTCGCGAAAGGGCGCCGGCCAGCGCGGCAGCTCGAGGCCGGGGCTGCCTGCGAGGACCTGGTCCCAGAAGGCGCGCGTCGCGGGCGAGGCCGTCGCCTGGCGCTCGAGCGCGACGAAGTCGCGATAGGCGACCGGAGGCGGCGGCTCGACGGGGAGGTCCCGGCCTTCGACGAGGGCGGCGTAGTGCGCGGAGATCTCGAGCCAGCAGGTGTTCAGGCTCCAGCCGTCCATGATCGGATGGCACATCGTGACGGTGAGCTGGAACCTGTCGTCTTCGAGCAGGTGGAACATCAGGCGCAGGAGCGGCGGCTTGGCGTACTCGAAGGCCCGCCGCTTCTCCTCGCGGGCGTAGGCGGCGATCGCCGCGTCCTGTTCGCTCGCGGGGAGCGAGCGCAGGTCCTCGACCGCGATCGGCATCTCGGCCCGCGCGTGGACCAGCTGCAGCGGCTCGCCGTAGCGCGTCCGTTCGAGGCCGGTGCGCAGCAGGTCGTGCCGCGCGACCACCTTCGCGACGGCGCGGTGAAACAGCTCGAAATCGATCCGTCCGGGCAGGCGCTTGCTCTCGACGTCCTGGTAGATCAGGTAGTCCGGCGAAAGCTCCATGTGGTAGAGCATGCCGGCCTGCATGTTGGTCAGCGGATAGGCGTCCTCGACGTCGTCGGGCAGGAGCGCGCGGTCCGCTGCGGAGATCAGGGAGAACCGCGGCGTCTCGGGCGGCGCTTCCGGGGCCGGGCGCGCGGCGGCGGCCCGCTCCTGCTGGCGCATCTTTTCGAGCAGCGCGAGGCGCTCGGGCGACAGCGTCCGGAGCCGCTCCGCCGCCTTGCTCACGACTCGAGCCTCGCGCGGACTTCCTCGTCCGACAGGCCCTCGAGCTCGGCGAGCATCCGGTCGAGCTCCGCCTCCTCGTCCTCGGCCGGGCCCTCGGCCGCCGCCGCGGCCTCGATCGCACGGCCCAGCGCGCGCACCGTCTGATGGAGGTAGATCTCCTGGAGCGCGAAGGCGATCCCGCGCTCCTCGGCCTTGGCGACGATCTGGAGCGAGAGCATCGAATCGCCACCGAGGGCGAAGAAGTTGTCCTCGACGCCGACCCTCTCGATGCCGAGCACCTCGGCCCAGACGCTCGCGAGCCCCGCTTCGAGGTCTCCCTCGGGCGCCACGTATTCCTGCTCGAGGCCGGCGCGTTCCCCGGAGTCGAACCCGCGTGCGGCGAGCGCCCGGCGATCGACCTTGCCGCTCGGCGTCCGCGGCAGCTCGGAGACGGTGACGAACGCCGCCGGCAGCATGTACAGGGGCAGCCGCTCGCCGAGGAAGCGGCGCAGCGGCTCGATCGCCGGCGCCTCGCCGGAGGCGACGAGATAGGCGGTCAGGCGCGGCTCGCCGCCCGCGGCCGCCGGGCTCGCGACGACCACCGCGGCGGCGACCCTGGGGTGCGCCCCCAGGAGCGCCTCGATCTCGCCGAGCTCGATCCGGAAGCCACGGATCTTGACCTGGCTGTCGACGCGGCCGAGGTATTCGACGTCTCCGTCCGGGCGGCGGCGCGCGAGATCGCCCGAGCGGTAGAGGCGCTTGCCGGTGGGGCCGAACGGATCGGGGACGAAGCGCGCCGCGGTCAGATCGGGTCGGCCGAGGTAGCCGCGGGCGAGCCCGGAGCCGCCGACCAGGATCTCGCCGGGTGCGCCGATCGGGCAGAGCTCGAGCCGGGAGTCGGCCAGGTGGACCTGGAGGTCGGGGATCGGCACGCCGATCCTGCTGCCGATCCCGGGCCGCGCGTCCGCTTGGGCGATCGGCCGGTAGGTCACGTGCACCGTCGTCTCGGTGATGCCGTACATGTTGACCAGGACCGGGTGGCGGTCGCCTCGGGCGGCGAACCAGGGGGCGAGGCCGGGCAGGTCGAGAGCCTCGCCGCCGAAGACCACCGCCCGCACCTTCGAATCGAGATCCGGCGCCTCGGTCGCCGCCCGGATCAGCTGGCGGAACGCCGAGGGCGTCTGGTTGAGGATCGTGACCCGCTCCCGGCAGAGCAGGCGGTAGAACGCCTCGGGCTCCCGCGCCGTCGCCTGCGGCACGATCGCGATCCGGCCGCCGTAGAGCAGAGCGCCCCAGATCTCCCAGACCGAGAAGTCGAAGGCATAGGAGTGGAAGAGGCTCCAGACGTCCTCCGGACCGAAGCCGAACCAGGCGTCCGTGGCGGCGAACAGCCGGAGCGCGTTGCCGTGGCTGACGACGACCCCCTTCGGCCGGCCGGTCGAGCCCGAGGTGTAGATCACGTAGGCCGGATGGTCGGGGAGGATCGCGACCTTGGGCGCCACCGGCCGCTCGCGCTCGAGGCCGCCGTCCAGGACGACCACCGGCGCGCCGCAGGCGGGCAGCGCCGCGACGAGGTCCTCGGTCGTCACCACAGCGGCCACCTCGGCGTCCTCGATCATGAAGGCGAGCCGCTCCGCCGGGTAGGCGGGATCGAGCGGCAGGTAGGCACCGCCCGCCTTCAGGATCCCGACGAGCCCGACGATCATCGCGAGCGAGCGCTCGACCGCGAGGCCGACCCGCGCCTCGGGGCCGACGCCGAGGGACACCAGACGGTTGGCCAGGCGGTTCGCCGCGAAGTCGAGCTGCTCGTAGGTCAGCTCCTCGGCGCCCAGAGAAACGGCGACCGCGCGCGGCGTCGCCGCGACCTGTGCCGCGAAGCTCGCCGGCAGGCTGGGAGGGATCTGGAGCTGCAAGCCCGGATGGTTCCATTCGCCGAGCAGCTGGCACCGCTCGCCGTCCGAAAGGATCGGCAGCCGCGAGATCCGGCGCTCCGGCGGGCTGTCGGCGAACGCGCCGAGCAGATTCGCGAAATGGCCTTGGAAACGCGCGATGGTCGACCGATCGAAGAGCGCGGTCGAGAATTCCCACTCGGTCGAGAGGACCCCGCCTTCCTCGGTCACCGCGAGCGTCAAGTCGAACTTCGCGGTCCCCTCGTCGAGCGGGAAGGCGGCGAGGCGCACCGGGCCGTCGTCGTCGAGGCTCGCGAGCGGCACGTTCTGGAGCACGAACGCGACCTGGAACACCGGATGGCGCGACAGGTCGCGCTCGACCTCGAGATGATCGACCAGCTGCTCGAACGGCAGGTCCTGGTGGGCGAACGCGCCGAGGGCGGCCTCGCGGACGCGCGCCGTGAAGGTCGTGACGTCTGGGTCGTCGCCGAACGTGGCGCGGAGGGGGAGCGTGTTGACGAAGAAGCCGATCAGCGGCTCGATTTCGATTCGGTTGCGTCCGGCGATCGGCGCGCCGACGACCAGATCGTCCTGGCCGCTCTCGCGGCCGAGCGTCGCCTGGAACGCGGCGAGGAGCGTCATGAAGAGGGTCGAGCCGCGGCGCCGCGAGGCGGTCCGCACGAGCGCGAAGAGATCGGCCGGGAGCGCCAGGGCGAGCCGCTCGCCGTCGAAGCTCTGGACGGCGGGGCGCGGCCGGTCGGCCGGCAGCTCGAGGCCCGAGGGGATGCCGGCGAGCCGCCCGCGCCAGTAGGCGAGCTGGGATTCGAGCGCCTCGCCCTGCAACCGCTCCCGCTGCCAGACCGCGAAGTCGGCGTACTGGATCGCGAGCTCGGGGAGCGGCGACGGCCGGCCGGCCGCGAAAGCGCCCATGAGCGCGACCATTTCGCGGGTCAGGACGCCGAGCGACCAGCCGTCGGAGGCGATGTGGTGCGTGGTCAGGAGGACGGCCGATTCCGCGCGCTCGCCGCCGGTCGCAAGGCGGGCGAGGGCTGCGCGCAGCGGCTCCGGCCGGCCGAGATCGAACGGCCGCCGCGCTTCGGCGCGCGCGGTGCGGCCGGCTTCGCTTCCGCGCACGGTCTCTTCGAGAGCGGTCAGGTCGAGCACCGGCACTCGGACCGGCCGCGGCGGATGGATCACCTGCGCCGGCTGGCCGTCGATCCGCGCATAGGACGTGCGCAGCGTCTCGTGGCGGCGGACGACTTCCGAGAGAGCGCGCGTGAGGAGGTCGGCGCGGACGAGGCCCTGCACGCGGACCGGCGTCGCGATGTTGTAGGTCGGCCGGCCGGGCGCGAGCTGCTCGAGAAACCAGAGCCGCTGCTGGGCGAAGGAGAGGGGCAAAGCCTTTCCTTCACGCGGCAC
>DATMZM010000299.1:0-4081 GCA_035607445.1 Thermoanaerobaculia bacterium
TCTCCTCGGCGCTCAAGTGCTGATCCGGGCTCACGACGCGGATCTCGTCCTCGGCGAAACCGACGGAGCGGAGCGCCGCGACGTAGGGCACGGAGCTTTCTTCGCGGGAGGTGGTGACGAGGATCATGGAAGCCGATGCCGAATGACGGATGTCGAATCGAGAATCATGAATGTCGAATCGAGAATCACGAATTCCCGGATCCTGAACGTCAGATCGAGAACCATCAATTCTAGATTCTTGATTCGCCATTCGCTTCTCTTTCTACCATCGCCGCGATCCCCATGCCGCCCGAGATGCACAGCGTCGCGATCCCGCGCGTCTCGCCGCGCGCGGCCATGCCGTGGAGAAGGGTGACCAGGATGCGCGCTCCGGTCGCTCCGATCGGGTGGCCGAGGGCGATCGCCCCGCCATCCGGATTGACGCGCGCGGGGTCGAGACCGAGCCCCTCGACGCAGGCGAGCACCTGGCAGGCGAACGCCTCGTTGAGCTCGATCGCCTCGACGTCGGCGAGCGCGACCCCGGTCTTGCCGAGCAGCTTTTCGACCGCCGGCACCGGACCGATCCCCATGATCCGCGGCTCGACGCCGACGACCGTCCAGGCGACGAGGCGGGCTTCGATCTTCAAGCCCAGCCGCTCGGCCGCCGCGCGCGAAGCGACGAGGAGCGCCGCCGCCCCGTCCGTGATCCCCGAGGCGTTTCCGGCCGTGACGGCGCCTCCCTTGCGGAAGACCGGCTGCAGCTTGGCGAGCGATTCGAGCGTCGCCCCGTCGCGCGGATGCTCGTCGGTCTCGACGAGGACGTCGCCCTTCCTACCCGGCACCGTGATCGGCGCGATCTCTGGAGTGAACCGGCCGGCCTTTCGGGCGCGCTCGCAGCGCAGCTGGCTTTCGAGAGCGTAGAGGTCGGAGGCCTCGCGCGAGATCCCGCGCTCGGCCGCCAGCTCCTCGGCCGTCTCGCCCATGACCATCTTCGAGAGCGGATCGTCGAAACCGTCCCGGTACATGCCGTCGACGATCTCGGCGTGCCCCATCCGGTAGCCCGTGCGGGCGCGCGGTAGCAGATACGGCGTGTTCGACATGCTCTCCGTGCCGCCCACGAGGATCACCTCGGCCTCGCCGAGGAGGATCGTCCGGGCGGCCGAGAGGACGGCCTGCAGCCCCGAGCCGCACGCCTGGTTGACCGTGAACGCCGGCCGGTCGACCGGCACGCCGGCCCGGAACGCGATCTGGCGCGCCGTGTTCGGCCCGCCCCCCGCCTGCCGGCCATGGCCGAAGATCGACTGATCGATCTGATCCCCGGCGATCCCCGAGCGCTCGAGGCAGGCGACCGCCGCCGCGGTGCCCAGGTCGGCCGCGGAGAGCGGCGAGAGAACGCCCCCGAACTTGCCGATCGGGGTCCGGACGGGGGCGCAGAGGACGATGTCGGAAGGATTCAAGCGGGGCTCCTCGGAAGCTCTCGTGGACGGGCGATCCTACAACGCCCGGGCGGGCTCCTCGATTCCGGCCGCCCTAACACCGCCGCGTGCGGATAGCATCTCTCCCTCTCGAGGCCCGCCATGCGCAAAGCGCTGCCCCTTCTCCTGCTCCCCCTCGCCCTCCTCGCCGGCCGGGCCTTCGCCGCGCCGGACATCCACCTGACCGGACGATTCGACGCGGACGATTTCGTGTCCGTCCACGGAAAGTCTCAGGCCGCGAACAACGGGAAAGTCGAGATCTGGATCGGTGCCGATCGGGTCCGCAGCGAGGGCGCGGGAATCACGAAGATCCTCCGCCTCGACCAGAAGCGCCTCTATTCTCTCGATGCGACGCGGCGGGTCTATGCCGTCGAGAAGCTCAAGAGCCGCGGGCACCTCTGGGAACGGGTACCGTCCAAGGACGCGATCTCCCTCGACAAGGAAGCGCAAGAGCTGATGCGCCCGCGATTCACGCCCCTGTCGACCCACGAGGCCCGCAAGATCGGCTCCTGGCAAGCCGAGCGCTACGACGGCAAGGTGGCGAGCCAGATGCAGCAGGGCCGATATCGCGTTTCCTGGTGGCTGGCCCCGGAGGTGAAGGTCGAGGACCAGGCCTACCGCCAGCTGCTCCTGCTCGAGACTCCGGAGCTCGAGCCGTTGCTCGAAAACCCGGGATTCCCCGTCCTCCGCGAGACGTTCGTGGAGCAGCCCGGCTACGAGGTCAAATCGAGCGTGGAGATCCAGAAGATCGAGACGCGCGAAGCCCCCGCCGGCCTCTATGATCCGCCGGACGGATACCGTCTCGTCGGCTTGCAAGAGCTCATGTTTCCGGGGGAGTGACCCACATGATCGCCAACCGTTCCATCCCGCGCAGCACGGTGATCCCGGAGCTGGCCTACCCGGACGTGCAGGAAGCCGCGGCCTGGCTCTGCCGCGCGTTCGGGTTCGCCGAGCGGCTGCGGATCGCCAACCACCGCGTCCAGCTCACGTTCGGGGACGGCGCGATCGTCGTGACCGAGCGGCGCGGCGATCCGCCCTCTCGCGACTCGGCAGGGTCGGATCACTCGGTCCTGGTGCGCGTGGCCGGCGTCGACGCGCACTGCGAAAACGCCGAGCGCTCCGGCGCCCGCATCCTCAATCCTCCGACCAGCCACCCCTACGGCGAGAGGCAGTACTCCGCCGTGGACCTCGGCGGGCACCGGTGGGTGTTCTCCGAATCGATCGCCGACGTCGATCCGGCGGATTGGGGTGGGGTGCTGCTCGAGGCGTGAGCCACCTCGTCCTGCTGGGCATCTGTCTCCTCGCCGGAGTGCTCCTCCGGGCGAGCGGCCAGGTCGGCGCGGAGGGGTCGAAGCCGCTCAACCTGGCGGTCCTCTACGTCGCTCTCCCCGCGCTCATCCTCGAGCATGTCCATGCGCTGCGCTTCGAGCGCAGCCTCTTGCTGCCCGCGCTCATGCCCTGGCTGGTCTTCTCGGTGGGGGCGGGGCTGTTCCTGCTGCTCTGGCGGCTCGGGATCCTCGATCGCGAGAGCACGGGCGCCCTGTGCTTGGCCGCCGCCCTCGGCAATACCTCGTTCGTCGGCCTGCCGATGATCGAGGCCTACTACGGCAAGAGCCTGCTCGGCGTGGGGGTGATGGCCGATCAGCTCGGCACCTTCCTCTGCCTCAACGTCCCGGGCGTGATCCTCGCGATCCGGCTCGCTGCCCGGGAGGGCGAGAGGGTGTCGGCTGCGGAGATCCTCCGCAAAGCCCTCCTCTTCCCGCCGCTCCTGGCCCTGCTCGTCGCGGTCGCCCTCCGCCCCGTCGAGTATCCCGAATGGGCCCAGGCTCTCCTCGTGCGCCTCGGCGACACGCTGACCCCTCTCGCCCTGCTCTCGGTGGGGATCCAGCTCCATCTCGGCGGACTCCGGCGCTCCCGCCGCGAGCTGGCCCTGGGGCTCGGCTACAAGCTGCTCGCCGCGCCACTGCTGTCCCTGGCCGTCTTCGGCCTTCTCTTCGGAGCGCGCGGCCCGGTGTTCCAGGTCACCGTCTTCGAGGCCGCGATGGCGCCCATGATCACCGGCTCGATCGTCGCCCAGGAGTACGGGCTCGACGGCGAGCTCGCCGCGCTCCTGGTCGGCGCCGGGATCCCGATCTCGTTCCTGACGCTCTGGGGGTGGTTCCACCTGCTCGCCCGGTTCGAATGATCACGCCATAGAATCGACGCCCAGAGGAGCGCAGCCAGCAGGGTGGCAGAGGAGGACCGCGATGATCCGCCGGTCGTTCGTTTCGCTTGGGGTGTTTTCGACGTTCGCCGTGCTCGTCGCGGTCTCGGCGCCCGCGGGAGCGACGCTCTACGCGGTCGACTATCAAACCAATCTGACCTATCGAATCGATCCTCAGACCGCGGTGGCGACGCTGATCGGCCCGGCCGGGCAGGAGCTGGGGCCCGCCGGCCTCGCCGTCGAATGGCGGACCGGCCGGATCTTCGTCTCGGAGGTCGTGCCGCCCGGGGCGATCGACGGCGCCGGGCTCGGCGTGCTCGATCCGGCGACCGGCGCGGTCCAGCCGGTGCCCGGAGGGAGCGACTACGTGGTGAGCCTCTCCATTCCGGGGATCGCGTTCGCGGCCGACGGCACTCTGCTCGGA
>DATMZM010000283.1:0-5516 GCA_035607445.1 Thermoanaerobaculia bacterium
GTCGACTCGTCCCCGCCCTTCGTCCCGGCTCCGCTCAAGGCGGAGCGGGTCCAACTCCAAATGCAGCAGATGCCCGGTTGGAGCCTGGCTCCGGACAGCCGGTCGGCCTGCCGGAAGTTCCGCTTCGGGACGCAGGGCGAGTCGATCGCGTTCCTGCGCCGGGCGATCCAGGCCGCGGAGCGCGTGCCGGTCACCTTCGGTACGCGCGGCCCGGTCGTCTCCTATCGCGGCGACACGGTCGCGGTGACGCTGTGGGCGTTCGACGGAGCCTTCACCGAGGCGGACGTGGCGCTCGCCCGGGCGATCGGCCGGCTGAGCTGACGGCGCGCACCGCCGAAACGCTCCCTCCCGCGTCGTTTCCGGCGGGGCTCTCCGCAAACGGCCCCGCCGCAAGCGCCGCGCAGCACGCAGGGTCCGGTGGGCCGGCTCGGCTTACGATCGATCCGTACGAGATCGCTCGCCGGCCGGGTCGGCCCATCGGAGGTTGGTATGCGTCCGCAAGCCGGCCGAGCCGGTGAAGCCCGCGCTGCAGGTTTGACCTCGTAGGGTGCGCCATCGTGCTGTTCCCCCGAAGTGGATGCTCGGGCCGCAGTTTGCAGACCTCCGGAACGATCGCTAGAATGTGTATGGACCTCTCAAAGGGTACACATGATGCGGACCAACATCGAGATCGACGACAAGCTGATGAAGGACACCCTCCGTGCGACAGGGTTGAGGACGAAGCGCGAGGCCGTGGAGCTGGGCCTGCGAACGGTCTTGCGCTTGCGTCGACAGGAAGCGATCCGGGGCTTTCGTGGCAAACTGGCCTGGCTCGGCGACCTCGACGCCATGCGGACCGATAAGTGATTCTGGTCGATTCCACCGTTTGGATCGACTATTTCTGCGGCACTCCGACGGCACAGGCCGAAAAGCTGGACAGCCTCCTGGGAGCAGAGCCTCTGGCGGTCGGTGATCTGATCCTGACCGAAGTGTTGCAAGGATTCGCCAGCGACCGTGATTTTCGTCAGGCCAAGAAGCTGCTCACTTCCTTGCTGATCGTCAATCTCGGCGGCTCGGACGTCGCGGTCCGCGCCGCCGAGAACTATCGGATCTTGAGAGCGCGGGGAATCACGGTGCGCAAGACGATCGATACGATCATCGCAACGCGGTGCATCGAAAGCGGCTACGCCCTGCTGCATCGCGACCGGGATTTCGATCCGTTCGTAACGCACCTCGGTCTCCGCACCGTCATCCAAGGAGTCTGACGCCGGCTCGCCAGAGCTCAGCAGCCGCGAGAGGGACGAAACGGGTGAGGCCTGGTTTCCAGCCTCACCCCCGGAACGGCTCACGTCTTCGGATTCGGAGCGTCGATCAATCCAGGCCTGCGGCGATCGTCTGGTGCGGGTTGTTCTCGGCGAAGTACTCGTGGCTGTCGGCGTTGTTGATCGCCTTGTTCGGGGTCTTGGTCGCGAGCTTCTTGCAGGCGGTCTGACCGTAGGCGTAATCGTTGGTGCCGGCGACGACGGTGAAGTGGCTCGTCTCGTGGACCAGGGTGCCGGCCTTGGAGTCGGTCCCGGTCGCCGGAGCGGCGAAGAACGCGCCGCACAGGTGGACATGGTACGGCTGATTGGAGAAGACGTACGCGTAGAGCGAGTTGTCCGAGGCGCAGTCGCAATCGAGCTGGAAGGTCTGGCCGAAGAAGGCGTTCTTCAGGCTGTTGTAGTGCGACTGGACGGTCGAATACCGCGAGCTGGTGTAGGACCCGAACCAGGTCAGGTAGCGCGCGTCGGTCGAGCGCGAAGCGGTGGGCAGGCTGACCAGGAAGTTGTACGACTCGGTCGCGTAGTTCTGGGCGTTGGTGAGCGCGTTGCCGATCGACGAGATGTTGCCGTTGGAGCAGTTGAGGTAGGTCGGGGTGAGCGCCTTGCCGTTCGGGCGCGCGGCCGGCAGATCGGCCTCTCGCTCTCCGCCGCTCAGGTCCTTGCCGGACAGGGTGAGGCCGAGCGTCTCGGACTCCAGGGCGTCGAAGGCGCCGGCGGCGGTCAGACCGCGGCGGACGTCCTCACGGACGAAATCGACGGCGGCCGCTTCGTAGCGCACGGTGTAGCTGCCGGGCTTCCGCATGTCGTAGACGGCGGACAGGTCGAAGGTCACCGACGCACTTTCGCCCGCCGGGATGCGGACGTAGTCCGAAGCCCGCGGCGCCGCCCGCTTGGCCAACCGGCCCGTGTACGCGACGCGCTCGCCGTCGCGCTCGACGACGAAGAGGTCGCCGTCGAAGCCGGCGAGGGGGGTCTTCCACTTGAGGACGAAAAGATCGTCCGAGCCCTGGTTGGCGAGCGAAAAGCGGACGTTCACGCCGTCCGCCGTGGTGAGCGCCGTCTTGTCCATCGCCAACTGCGGCACGAGCGCGCCGCCGCCGAGCGAACCGGCCCTCGCCGGGACGCTCGCAACCGCAACCAGACCGACCAAGGCAATGCTCCACAGGACCTGCTTCCGCATGAGGCCTCCCTCTTCAGGGTATGAGATTCCCGCATCAGCGCGGGAGTACGTTGAGAGCGCGAGCCGACTTGCAAATAGCAGTGTGGTGCGTCTCCCGGAGCGTGACAAGGCGCGACCTCCCGAGTCGGAGGAGGTCTGAACAAGCTGGCCGGCCAAGGGGTGGGTTCGCCGCGGCGGCGAGGCCATCCCCCGAGATTTCCGCAACCCGGCGGTGGAGCTGGTGAGACGATCTTGACTTTAGACCCTAAGAGACTCAACATCGACGCGGGGACTTCACCTACAACCTCGACCGGAGGTCAGAGACCGATGAGACGTCACGCGTTGCTCGTCGTCGCCACCGCCCTCGTCGCGCTCCCGCTAGCAGCCGCCCAAGATCCGTTCTGCCCCGGAGGAACGGGTCGCGCATCCATCGTCGGCGCCAGGGACTCACCCTCGTTCTTCGACCCGCGGCTCCTCGAGCCGCAAGAGAAGGTGTGCATCTTCATCTGTACCGAATCCGAATTCAGCACCGGAATGCACTGGGGCATGGGCGCGAACTGTACCGACTCGAACAATGACCTCGCGAATCAGGTTGGCACGGAGGCCTCGTCCACCGGGTCGGGGCTTTGCACCGGCGCGGGCTACATCTCCTACTGCGGCTTTAGATTGGTGGTCACCACCGGCTGCCATTGGGATTACGAGCATTCGATGTACGTCACCGACGGCTACGGCAACATCAAGTGCAAGGACTATTGCTGATCGATCGGGAGTAGCGACCGCTGGGCGGTGGGCCCGCCGCCGCGGCGAGGCCGCGAACGACGAGCCCACCTCCGCTGAAAAGCGTTCTTACGCGGCGGACAAGGAAGCCTCCACCTGTTCCAGGAGCGCGACGAGCGTCGCGATTCTGGCATCGGCGGCGCCATCCGCCTGTGCCCGGCCGAGCCAGGAGATGGCCTGGTCGAGGAAGGCGATGGCCGCCTGGCTATTGCCGTCCCGGATCTTCTCGAGCGCGCCGTTCTTGCCGTTGGGGTTGCCGAACAGGGCCTTGCGCGCCTTGCCCAGATCCTTGAGGGCGTTCCCGTCCGGGGTCGCCGCGATGACGCCGTCGAGCAGACCGACGATCTCTTCGACCGCCTGCTGGGGACCCACCACGCGGACGACCGTCGATTGAGACCCCACGCCGCCGTCGTCGTCCGTCACCGAGAGGGTGATCGGGTGCGAGCCGGCCAGGGTATACCGGTGCCTGTGCGACACGGCGCCGGTCCCGTCGCCGAAGGCCTCGTCGAAGGTCGTGAAGGCGGTCTGGGGCTCGACCGAGCCGTCGCCCCAGGCGAGCGTCGCGGTTTGATGGTCGAGCACGCCCGGATCGCCGAAGCTCGCGCCGGCGATCACCGGCACGCGGGTCAGGACGAACGGCACGTCGACGCCCACCTGCCGCCCGGCGCTGTCGGTGACGCGGACCTGCGCCAGCTGGGGCGCCACGTTGCGGACGTGAACCTTGGCGGTCGCCAAGCCCACCGGGCCGCCGGAAGGATGCTGCGCCTCGACCGGCACGGCGACGTCCGACGGGCCGTCGAAGGCGAGGGCGTTGAAGGTGACGGAAGATCCCGTGGTCTCGAAGCTGCCGTTGAGATCGAGGTCCCAGCGCAGCAGGTGCGGGGTGGCGTAGTAGCGGTCGCAGTCGTCGAGGAAGTCGACCGCGTCGATCTCCTGATCGATGTCGTCCGTGCCGCCGTCGTTCAGGACGAGCTTGAGGTCGGCGTCCTGGTGCACGGCTCCGTCGCCCGCGAGGGTGCGCGCCTCGTCGATCACGCCGCCTTCGTGATCGATCGCCAAGATCGAGCAGCCGGCGGGGGCGAAGTATCTCCACGACTTGGCCGTGTCGGCACGGGTGAAATCGAACCGCGGCTCCAAATCGAAGAAGTTGTCGAAGTTGTCGAGCGCGAAGTCGTCGTAGTCCACGGACGTGACGAAAGTGCCGAGGCCGATCCCGAAGTTGGTCTCGTCGTAGAGCTGGATCCAGGCCTTGGTGATCGGCGGCTTCGCCTCTCCGGTGAGGCTCACCGTGCGACCTTCGTCGACCTCGTAGGGACCGTTCACCTCGGCGGTCGGCAGCAGCGTCGGGCTGCCTTCGCGCACCATGTCGTGATGCCGCCACTCTCCGGCCTTGACGGTCTCGTCCGGCCCGTCGTTGTCGTGCTCGGTGGCGTAGAAGATCAGCTCGCCGCTCGGGCTGACGTAGAAGCCGGTCGCCGCCGCGAGGTTCGCGAGGCGATCGCCCCCGTTGTCCGGGCGGGGCTCCACCCGCTTGCCGTGGACCACGGTGATGACTTCCGTATGCTCGCCGGGTGCGCAGTCCGGCGTGTCGCATTCCAAGCGGTAGAGGTCGATGCGATCGTGCGTTTCGGCGAAAACCGGCAGCCCGCGGGCGCCGGCCATGTACAGGTCGCCGTGGATGTTGCCTTCCCGCAGGAACTGGAAGGTTTGATGAGAATCCTCGACGTGCGGCACCTTGGTCCGGTTCACGAACTCCCACTTGAGGTCCGGGCTCGAAAGGTCGCCGCTCGTCGAGCGATAGAAGTAGATGGGATCCGCCTCTTCGAACCCTCCCTTGACCGACATCAGGTAGAGACCGTTCGGGAGAGGCGTGACGCCGAGCCCGTCGGCACCCAGGAGAGGCTTGCTGGCGGGATCGCCCTCCGGGCCGTCGAGCGGCGCGAACTGGCTCTTCCACACCGGGGCCTCGGGATCGCTGACGTCGAAGAACAGGATCGCCGTCGGATGCGGCGCCACGTCGTAGTTGGGATCGGGGATCGGCGGCAGGTGATCGTGCGGCGTCGAGTCCGGATTGGCGATCGTCGGCCGTTTCGGGGACTCGTTCGCGAGGGCCAGCATGTGGCCGACCATCTGCATGCCGCCGGGATGCTGATAGACCCTCTGCACGGGAGGGCCCTCGCCGTTGCGAAAGACGAGGCCCGGGCGCTTGGCCGGATCCGGGTCGTTGGGGTTGCCCCCCACGACGGTGAAGAAGATCGTCGCGACGTCTTCGGCGGGTG
>DATMZM010000148.1:0-4586 GCA_035607445.1 Thermoanaerobaculia bacterium
CACCCGCCCTGTCGTCGCACCCAGCCGGTCGGCCGGGTGTGCATCCCGGTCGCGGGCGGCCAGCCCGGAGCGTCCGCGCCAAAGGGCTCGATCCGAAACGGCGGGAACTCCCCCTTCAAGGCAAAAGGCACGCCGAGGCCGAGGGCACCGCCGGTGAGGCCCGCGAAAACCGCGGCGCGACGGAAGCCGACGCAGAGGAAGAGGCCGATCGCGAACGCCGCGCAGTAGACGAGGGCGTTCTGCTTGACCAGGACGGCCGCCATGGCGAAGACGGAGAGCGCGGCGAGAGAGGCGGCCCGCGGGCGCGCGATCTCCTCGAAAAACGCCGCGATCGCGGCGACGAGGAGGAACGTCATGACCGCATCGACCTCGGAGGTGACACGAGGTCTCGATGTATCCTGGCGGCCTCGCTCCGAAAGGGATCCGATGCTCGAACGCCTCCTCGAAATCGGCAAACAGGTGCTCGCCGAGAGGGACGTCGACTCGGTCCTCTCCCGCGCGCTCGACGGGCTGATCGAGCTGTGCGGCGCCGAGCGCGGCATGATCGTGCTCGAGGGAGAACGGGGCGAGGTGCTGTTCGAAGAGGCGCGCAACCTCGGCCGGCAGGACATCGAGCGCCCGGAGTTCGAGGTCAGCCGGACGATCCTCGACAAGGTGCGGAGCGAGGGCAAGCCGTACTGGAGCCCGAACGTCCTCGACGATCCGAGCGTGGGCAGCAAGCAGAGCGTGCTGCGCCTCCGGATCCTGTCCGTGATCTGCCTGCCGATCCGCCGCGGCACGCCGCGCGCGGGAAGCCGCGACGGCGACGACCGGCTGGGCCTGATCTACCTCGACAACCGGCGCGCGCGCGGCGTGTTCAGCGAGGAGACCGCGCGCTTCGTCGCGACCTTCGCCGATTTCATCTCGCTCGCGGCGGCGAACGCGCTCGAGCGCCGGCGCTTGTCCGCGGGGATCGAGGAGCTGGCGCGCAAGCTGCGCGCCGAGCATCGTTTCGACGAGATCCTCGGCCACGACCGGCTCCTCCTCGCGGCCCTGGAACGGGTGGCGCAGGTCGCGGACTCGGACGTCTCGGTGCTGATCGAAGGCGAGAGCGGCACCGGCAAGGAGCTGATCGCCCGCGCCTTGCACTTCGAGAGCCGGCGGCGCGACCGGCCGTTCGTCGCTCTGAACTGCGGCGCCTTACCCGAGACCCTCCTCGACGCCGAGCTGTTCGGCCACGTCCGCGGCGCGTTCACGGGCGCCGTGGCGGACCGCGCCGGCTGGTTCGAGCGCGCGCAGGGGGGCACGATCTTCCTCGACGAGGCGGGCGAGATGCCGCTCTCCCTGCAGGTCAAGCTGCTGCGCGTGCTCGAAGCGCACGAATTCGCGCGCGTCGGCAGCTCGGCGGCGACGAAGACGGACGCCCGGGTGATCGCGGCGACGAACCGCGACCTGCGCCAGCTCGTCGGGGAGGGCCGCTTCCGCGAGGATCTCCTCTACCGTCTCGCGGTGATCGAGATCGAGGTGCCGCCGCTGCGCGACCGGCCGGGCGACGTCCTGCTGCTCGCCCGCAAATTCCTCGATCGCTTCAACGACAAGCACGGCCGCGACCGCCGCCTCGCGCCGCGGACCGAGCGCCTGCTCCAGGCCTACGCCTATCCCGGCAACATCCGCGAGCTGCAGAACGCGATCGAGCGCGCGGTGCTGATCGCCCGCGGCCCGGAGATCGGCCCCGAGGACCTGCCCGAGCCGATGCGGAACGCTTCGCTCCCCCGGCCCGACGATCCGCCCTCGAGCTTCCGCGCCGCCAAGCAGCGCCTGATCGAAGGCTTCGAGCGCGAATGGATCGAGCAGGCCCTAGGCACCGCCCGAGGCAACATCAGCGAGGCGGCCCGAGCCTCGGGGCTCGACTACAAGAACTTCTACTCCAAGATGGCGAAATACGGCATCGAGCCCGGGGGCTTCAAGGGCGGGCCGGGCTGACGAGCTCCGGGAGCCCTATTCGGCGGCTCCTTGCAGGGCAAGACTGCGAATGGGTCGGCGCAGGTGACGGTGGGACTTCGTTGACCTGCATCGCGGTGGTTCGAACGGCCGGAGACTTGGTACGGTTGGCATGGTCCGGGAGCTAGCGATGGCTTACCGTGTTAGCGAATTTCCTGTTCTTGAAGGAGATCCGCATGCAGCGCCCCTTTGCCCTGGCGCCGGTCGCAATCCTCGCTCTGTTCGTCTCATTTCCCGTTGACGCCCAGCCGCCGCCAACCGGGGAAGAGGATCCGCCGGCCTACGACCCCTACCCCGGGGCGGCCCAAGACGAAGACCCCGGCTCCTCGCTTGATCCGACCTTTCTCGACTACAAGGCGACTCTCGGCGAGGAGCCGGAGCCTTACGACGGCGATCCGTCGCTTCTCGACTACCCCGATCTCTACCCTCCCGAACTGGTCGGCACCGGCCCGTCCGTCGGGCTGTTCACGAGCGAGGACGCCAAGGCGCAGATTCCCGACTGCAAGATCTTTCCGCGCACGGGCCGCTCGGTGACGCCGGTCGGCGTTTCCGGCGCCAACCCTCGCTACTTTTCCTATCGCGGCCTCTCGAGCGTCTTCGTCGGCTGGTCGGCTGACGCCGCTTGCCACTTCAAATTCAACAACCCGGACAACTGCAACGCCGGAATCGACGCGAACCCTCCGCAGCCGGCCGTTCCCGCCAACTACCCGGCTCTCCTCGCCGCGCTCCGCGGTTCGGTCGCCCCCGCCCAGCCCAAGCTGCGCAAGCTGCGGCTCTGGGTCAGCCTCGCCGGCGAGAGCCGGCCCGACAACGTGCCGTTCCTGGCGGTCGGTAACCCGGCGGCCGGAGGCTATTGGCGGCTCGACATGAGCAACCAGGGCTACTTCGACCGCCTGCGCGCCGTCGTCAACCAGGCCCGGAAGCTCGACCTGTTCGTCGAGATCACCTTTTTCGCGCCGTTCCAAGCCAAGCAGACCTTCAATTCCGGCCCCTGGTCGTTCACCGGCAACAAGGCCAAGGCACCGAAGGCCGACGGTACGCTCGAGCAGGTCGGATTCAGCCAGGTGCAGTACCTCGCGATCCTCGATCACCGGACCAACAATGTCGACGCCGCTCGTAACGAACGGATGCGGGACTTTCAACGGAACGTGATCCTGTGGACGATCAACGAGCTCTGGTGCTTCGAGAACGTCTGGTACGAGATCGCCAACGAGCCCGAGGACCAGACGGTCGACCCCGTGGCCGTCGCCGAGTGGCAGAAGGCGATGATCGATCAGGTGGCCACGGTCGAGGGGGGCTACGTCAAGGACGCCGGTCACCTCACCCGCTCGCTCCAGCGGCGGCACCTGATCGCAGTGCAACCGTGGACGGCGACCGGGGCGAATCTGGCATTCCTGGACTCGAGGATCTCGATCGTCAACACCCACTACACAACCGTCACAACGGACCCGATAGTCACTCTGCCGTTCCAGAACCAACGAGCCCTCGACCTCGGCGCGATCACCTTGGCCCGCACCTATGCACCCAAGGCGCGAATCCTCGGCTTCAACGAGACGAAGATCACGCCGCTCGGCGGCGCTTCTGGCGATCGCAGTCACCTCAACGGCGTGCTCCAGACCTCCTCGCGCACCGACAGCGCTCGGGCCGAAGCCTGGGAGTTTCTGCTCACCAAGGGTGGGGCCTACGACCACTGGAGCTACAACTCGAAAGCCGGAGCGACTAGCCCGACGACCGGCCTGATCCGGACTCAGCTCCAGAATATCCAGTCCTACTTCGACGGCCTGCCGCTCGACAATCTGAGCGTGACGACGCCCGATCCGCCGAATAGCTGGGTGACCGACATCTCGCGGTACCCAGGAACGGACTCGCCATTGTGGGAAGCCGGCACGAGCTCCCGCCGCTACTGGGCAGGGTTACAGACGCCCGACCGCGCGAGCGGCCGGATGTTCGTTCTTTACAACCATCACAGCACACCGCGTTGTCACAAGATCAATGCCTCGAACACCGAAGTGGACTACCAGTCGAACGGCTGCCCCGACGCGACGACCAACAACAGGCTCTTCCTCTCGTTCGGCGGCTATGATGCCCGGAGCTGGACCCAGGTCGACAAGCGCTACAAGGATTCGTTCTCGGTCAACCTGGGAACGAGTCAGGGGAAGTTCACGGCATCCTGGAAGGATCCGGCTTCGCTAGCGATCCTCAAGGCGCAAAAGGTGTTCTGGAAGCGAGCGGCCGATGCCCCATGCACCTTGCCGACTTGTATCGTCTGCAACAGCTCGAGCCCCTGTCTGCTCGAATCGCCACCCTACGACTTCGACGTCGTCCTCGAAGTTGCCCAGCAACCATAGGATCTAGTCCGGGATGATCGCTCGAGGTACGCCATGACGAAAAGACGAGAGATTTTTTCTTACCTGATACTTCTTGTCACCGTCGTCCTCCCGGCCGCAGCCCAGCCCTTCGGCCGGCCGCTCACACCGGACCAGGTGGCCTGCGAAGAGCGGCAGCTCAATCGGCTCGTGCATCGATTCTCGGCAAGTGCCGGTTTCACTGCGCTCGTCGACAACGCGTTCCTCTGGCGCGCGGACCCGGACAACTCCTTCTACCGA
>DATMZM010000280.1:0-14291 GCA_035607445.1 Thermoanaerobaculia bacterium
CGTTCCGGCCGGCGGCTGACCCGGTTTCCCGGCGCGCCGCGCCGGGCGCCACCCCCGCCGTGATGTCCCCCTCCCCTCCGCTCTTCGCCGACGTCGCGGTGCCGTTGCCGCTGCCTCAGGCGTTCACCTACTCGATTCCCCTGGCGCTCGCCGGGCTCGCGCAGCCGGGCGTCCGCGTCAAGGTGCGCGTCGGCAAGCGGCGGCTCACCGGCCTCGTCCTCGCCGTCTCCGATCGCCGGCCGGAAGGCTTCGAGATCCGTCCGCTCGAGGAGGTCCTCGACCTCGAGCCGGTGCTGCCCTCGGACCTTCTCGAGCTCGCGCGCTTCACCGCCGAGTACTACTTCGCGCCGATCGGCGAGGTGATCCGCTCGATGCTCCCGGGCGACCTGCCGCCGTTCGGCAACCGGAAGGTCTGGCTGACCGACGGGGGAGCGTTCGCGGTGGGGCGGGATGCCGGCGAGACGGCCGTCCTCGAAGCGCTCCGCGAGGTCGGGCGGATCTCGATCGCCGAGCTGACGCGGCGGTTGGGGGGAGCCATCCCGCTCGGCCGCCGGCTCGCCGACTTCGCCGAGCGCGGCTGGGTGGCGAGCGAGGAGCGGAGCGCCCGCGGCGTCCGCTACGTCGCCGCCTTCGAGCTCGCTCCCGGCACGAAGGACGATCACCTGGTCGCCTGCGGCCGCTCCGCGCCGGGGCGCGCGGCGATCGAGTACTTAGCGGCGATCGGCCGGCCGGCGACCGGCGCCGAGATCGCGGCGATGATCGGGGCGAGCCCCGCCGTGCTCAGGCGCCTCGCCGACCGCGGCCTCGTGCGCCGCTTCACCCAGGTCGAGCGGCTCGGCCTCGAGCGCCATATCCTGGGCGGGGACGGCGAGGTGGGGGAGATCGTGCTCCGGCCCGACCAGACCGAGGCGGTGGCGCGCCTCTCGGATGCCGTCGCTCGCGCGGCGTTCGCGCCCTTCCTCCTGGCCGGCATGACCGGCGCGGGCAAGACCGAGGTCTACCTGCGCGCCGCGGAGGCGGCACTCGCGGCGGGGCGCTCGGCGATCCTCCTGGTGCCGGAGATCGCCCTCGTGCCGGCGCTCGCGCGCGCCGTCGAGGAGCGGTTCGGCGCCGACCTCGCGATCCTCCATTCGGGCCTGGGCTCGAGCGAGCGCCATCAGGAGTGGGAACGGGTTCGCCGCGGCGAGGCGAGGGTCGTCCTCGGCCCGCGCTCCGCCCTCTTCGCGCCGGTCGCGAGCCTCGGCCTGCTGGTGGTCGACGAGGAGCAGGACACGGCCTACAAGCAGGATGCTGCGCCGCGCTACCACGGGCGCGACCTGGCGCTCGTGCGCGCCCGCGCGGCAGGGGCCGTGGCGCTCCTCGTCTCGGCCACCCCGAGCCTCGAGAGCCGCCACAACGCGGCGCTCGGCAAGCTCGCGCCGCTCCACCTCACCGCCCGCGCCGGCCAGGGAGAGCTGCCGGAAGGGATCCTCGTCGACCTCCGCTTGGAGGCGCCGCTCCGAGTGCCGGGGGAGATCCACTTCTCGGATCGCCTGAAGGCGGAGATCGAGAGCGCCCTCGCCCGCCGCGAGCAGATCATCCTCCTGCGCAACCGGCGCGGCTACGCGCCGATGCTTCTCTGCCGCGCCTGCGGCGAGGACTTCCGCTGCGACGACTGCGGCCTGCCGCGCACGCTCCACCTGCGCGACCGCAAGCTGGTCTGCCACTACTGCGGCTCGGCCCGGCCGGTGCCCGCGGCCTGCCCCGCCTGCCGCGAGGGCGCGCTCGAGCCGATCGGCGCCGGCACGGAACGGGTGGAGGAGACCTTCCGCGCGCTCTATCCCGGCGTCGAGGTCGAGGTGCTCGACCGCGACACCGCGCGGCGTCCGGGCGGCCCGGCCGCGCTCCTCGAGCGCTTCGCGCGCGGCGACGCCCAGGTCCTGATCGGCACCCAGATGGTGTCCAAGGGGCACCACTTCCCGAACGTCGTCCTGACCGCCGTCCTCGCGGCCGACAGCTACCTCGGATTCCCCGACTTCCGCGCCGTCGAGAGGACCTACGACCTCCTGGTCCAGGTCGCCGGCCGGGCCGGACGCGGCGAGCGGCCGGGCCGGGTCGTCGTCCAGACCTACCATCCGGACCACTACGCGATCCGCGCGGCGCTCTCGGGCGACGACCAAGGCTTCGCGCGCGAGGAGCTGCGCTTCCGCCGCGCCTTCCACTATCCGCCCTACTCGCGGATGGTCCAGATCCTCGCCGAGGACAGGAACCGCGAGCGCGGCCACGACCGCCTCGCCGACTTCGCCCAGGCCGTCGCGCGCCACCGGCTCGCCGGCGCCGTCCGCTCGACCGGACCGGCGCCCGCGCCCTTCGAGCGCCTGCGCGGGCTCTGGCGCTTCCAGCTGCTCCTGCGCGCGGCCTCGCAGCGCGCTCTCCACGCGCTGCTCGGCGACGTCCTCGCCCTGGTCCCGGGAGCGGGCGAGCTGATCGTCGACGTCGATCCGCAGCAGCTGCTCTAGCTTCCGGATTGAGGCGCCCAGCCGCGTCCCGTTTTCTCCCCGCGGCGCACCTTGCTTGGTAGGGAATTCCGTATTTCGTTTTGCCCTCCGTTTCTCCGGTCGCCGGCCGGAGGACGAAGGCGTCTCGAAGCGGCACACTTCGGGACCTCAATCGTGGCAGGGCGGCCCGTCGCTGCGAACGGGTGCGGCTGCCCCGGCTCGAGGTTCCGTCGTCGTTTAAGGAGGAGGTACGGGAAGATGCGGTGGAGGAACCGGGTCTTGCACGCTCCTGGTCTTTTGCTCCTGGCTCTGTCATTGCCGATTTTGTTCGCTTTTACCAAGGTAGCCACCGAGGCACCGACCGGATTCGACAACCTCACCAACGGCTTCACCACGCAGGCGCAGTTCGACGCCGACAAGGAGTCCTTCGAGGACGTCGAGCAGATCGCGGACGGTCTGGGACCGGTCTACAACGCTCAATCGTGCGGGGAATGCCACCAGAACCCGGTCACCGGCGCGACCAGCCAGGTCACCGAGCTCCGGGTCGCCCGCTTCGACGGCTTCTTCTATTCCGACCGTCCGGGCGGCTCGCTGATCAACGACCGCGCGATCGACGCCAGGATCCAAGAGCGGGTCGCGGGCGAGGACAACGTGCGGACCTTCCGCACCTCGCTCAACATCCTGGGTGACGGCTTCGTCGAGTCGATCGCCGACACGACCATCGCCGCGATCCAGGCCGGCCAGTCGTCGTCGTTCCGCGGCACGCTGATCAAGGTGCCGGTGCTCGAAGCTCCGGGAGTGACGCGCACCGCCCGCTTCGGCTGGAAGAACCAGCACGCGAGCCTGCTGTCGTTCGCCGCGGACGCCTACTTGAACGAGATGGGGATCACGAGCCCGCTCCAGGCGACCGAGAACACGTCGAACGGCGCCTCCGTCGCGGCCTTCGACACGGTGCCCGATCCCGAGGACGCGGCGACGCCGGCCAACCCGAGGGGTCCGGACATCGAGGCGTTCGTCCGCTTCATGCGCGCCGCGAAGGCGCCGCCGCGCGACACGGCGGCGGCGGCCACCCCCGACGCGATCGCCGGCGCGAACCTCTTCACCTCGATCGGCTGCTCGATCTGCCACGTGGCGACGATCACCACGGCGCCGGCCGGCACGGTCGTCAACGGCGGCACCTTCACCGTGCCGCCCGCGCTCGGCGACAAGATCATCCATCCCTACAGCGACTTCCTGATGCACGACGTCGGCACCGGCGACCTGATCATCCAGAACGGCGGCACGACGACGTTCACCAAGATGCGCACGCCGCCGCTCTGGGGCATGCGCACCCGCAGCCGCCTGATGCACGACGGCGAGAACGTGACGCGCAACGAGTCGATCCTGCGCCACACGAACCAGGCCGAGCCGGTGATCCAGAACTACATCAACCTGTCCCTGACCCAGAAGAACCAGCTGATCGCCTTCCTCAACTCGCTCTAGAAAGAAGCCTCCGCCCCGTCGAGCCCGCGGGCTCGACGGGGCAACCCCTCTCTCACGGCGGCGGCGCGAACGGGGAGGCCGGGGGCGCGGGGCGGTCGGTCGAGAGGCGGCGCTGCAGGTCCGTGACCGCGCGGGCGATCTCGGCGACGACGGCCCGGGCCTTGCCCTCGCGCAGGCCGTAGGCCATGCGGGCGCGGGTGCGCCGGCTCTGGACGGTCACCACCCAGTTCGGCAGCGCCAGGCCGAGGGCGATGCCGCCGAGCAGGGGCAGGACGAGAGCGCCGGCGACCGCCGCCGGGCCGCTCGTCCAGATCGCGGCGGCAACGCTTCCGATCAGCAGACCGAGCAATCCGAGCAGCACGAGCAACCGCCAGTGGCGCTGGCTGTGGAGCGTGATCAGCTCGACCTCCTCGAGCAGCACGCGGTGGCGGGCGATGCGATAGAAGGTGATGGTGTCGATCTCGAGCGCGTCGCCGCGGCGGTAGACGTAGATCCGCTCGACCAGGTTGGCGTTCCGGCCGAGGCGGACGCGGGGGGCCATCGCAGCCATCTCGGTCATTTCTTCTGGGTCATCCCGACGAAGACGAGGATCAGGAGGGCGACTCCGAGGACGATCAGGAGCGAGCCGAGGACGATCGCCGCGATCGCCTGGCCCCGGCCGCCGACCTCGCGCCAGGCTTTCTTCTGGCGCAGGCCGACGATCGCGAGGCCGATCGCCACCGGACCGGTAACGACGGCGAAGCAGCTGAACAGGAAGGACAGCAACGCGAGGGCGAGGGCGAGGCCGGACGCGTCGAGAAACGAGGTCCGGGTGGTCGCGACCTGGCCCTCGGTCGTCAGGCGGTCGAAGCAGGTCGGACAGAGCTCGTGGCCATCGAGGTCGATGCGGCAGAGGCCGCACATGAAGACGCCGCAGCGCGCGCAGTTGGCGATCGCGGCGTTGTGCGGGTGGCGCGCGCAGGCGGTCGCCTCGACCGGGCCCGCGGCGGCGAGAGCGGGCGCGCCGGCCACCGGCGCCTGGGGCGCGAAGGCGAGGACCTCGAAGTCCCTGTCGCAGCGGCCGCACCTCTCGATCACCGGGCGGAAGGCGACCTCGGGCAGCGGCGCGCCGCAGCGCGGGCAGACGAGGGGCAGGGCGCCGGGGAGCATCAGGGCCAGTCGACGACCCGGGTCTTCGCCGCCATGTCGTGGATGCAGGTCCGCTCGGCGCCGAAGGCGGTCAGGTAGTTGACGATCCCGAAGCAGGAGAGCAAGCCGAACGCCTGCTGGACCAGGGGGCGGATCCAGGCCTGCTTGGTCGTGATGTCCCGGCCCTCGGGCGTCACGACCTTGATGCTCATCGCCTTCTTGCCCAGGGTCTGGCCGCCGTGCGACAGCATCAGCCCCTGGTAGACGACGTTGGCGACGAAGCCGACCAGGGCGATCCCGAGCTGAAACGCGATCGAGGCGAAGATCGCCATCGGGTTCTCCTGCTGCTTCGGATCGAAGGCGCCCAAGGGGATCAGGACCGCGAACAGGGCGATGAGCAGCAGGATCGAGAGCGGCAGGCCGAGGATGAGGCCGTCCAGGAACAGGGCGCCGAAGCGCCGGCCGATCGTCGCGAGACGGAGGGTGCCGGAGACCGCCGCCGCCGTCCCGGCGCGCAGGTCGCGCAAGCGCTCCGCCTTGCAGGCGGCGCAGAAGGGCTGGCCGCCGAGCTCGACCACGCAGTCGGAGCAGAACGGCTCGGCGCAGCGGGCGCAGCGGACCAGGCCGTCTTCGATCAGCGGGTGGTTCTTGCAGGGCATCCGGTCCTCCCGTCCTCAAGAAACGTCCGGCGCGAGAAGGCTCGCGCCGGATGCCGTCCTCGCGTGCCGGGGCGCGAGGGGAGGGCTCGGTACGAGTCGAAGCTCGACCCGCCGGCTCCTCTCCGGGCGGACGTTTTCACGCTCCGCCGCCCTCCGTGTCTCTAACCCCAGCTAAGGACGCGGGTATGCTAGCAGACACCGTGCCGAAGGACTTCGTGGAGAGCACTCCTGAATCGATCGCCCGCGCCCTTCCCGCGCTTCCGGATCCCGTGCGGATGACCGCGAGCTCCGCCGGCCCGCGGCGCTGCGCCCACCATCCGGAGCGCCCGGCCCACGCGCTCTGCGTCTCCTGCCGCACGCCGCTCTGCCGCGGCTGCGCGACGCCCTGGGAGGGGATCTTCCTCTGCGCCGCCTGCCTGGCCGCGCGGCGCGCTGCGGCGGTGCGCCGCGGTTCCGTCGCGGGCTGGATCGGCCTCGCCGCAGGCCTCGCCGCGGCGGCGCTCGCCGCGACCTGGATGACGGCCTGGGTGGCCGCGCTGTTCGCGGGGCTCGCGGGATGAGGGAGCGCCTCGGGCTCGGCGAGCTGCTCGACGACGCGGCCGACCTCGCGGTCCGGACGCTTCCGGACCGCTCGGCGCTCGCGGTGCTCGCCGTCCTGCCGCTCCGGCTCCTGCAGGTCTGGTTCCTCGACCGCCTGATCGAGCTCGGGCCCGGGGCGATCCAGCACGGCCGCTACCTCGCGACGATCGCGGGCTTTCTGACGGCCGCCCTCGTGCCCGCGTTCTGGGGCCGGGCCGAGCTCGCCCGCGCCTGTCAGTCGGCGCTCGGCGGCGAGGGATGGGGCGTGGGCCGCCGCGCCCGGCTCGGGATCGGCTGGCGGCGGTATCTTCTCGGGCTCTACGCCGCTCTCGTCGCGGCGGCGCTCCTGCCCGCCGCGGGCTGGGGGATCGTCACCCTGCCGCTCCTCGCGCTCGCGCCGGGGATCGCCGCCGCCACCTGCCCCTATCAGGAGCGGCCGGGCCTCTTCGCGCCGCTCGGCGTCGCCGCCCGCGGCTTCTCCCAGCCTCGCCTTCTGATCGGCCTGCTGTTCTCGGGCGCTCTCGCGGTCCTCGCGGCGTTCGTCAACCTGTTCGCTCTCTTCCAGCTCGGGCTCTTCGCGGCGCGGGCGGCGAGCGGGCTCGACCTCGCCTGGTGGGGCCGGGCGCTGTCGATCGAGAGCCGGCTCTTCGACCTCCTGGTCGCTGCCGGAGCGCTGCTGCTCGTCGAGCCGCTCTGGATCGCCGCGCTCTCCGTGCTCGTCCATCGCGGCCGAGCGCGGGCGAACGGCGACGATCTCGCCGCCTGGATCGCCGAGGTCCGCAGCGGCGAGGCGGGGAGGGCGGCGGCGTGAAGCGCCCCGGTCTCCGCGGCCGGGGAGCGCTCGGCCTGGCGCTTCTCGGCTCCGCCCTGATCGCCGCGGGATCGACCCCGGCGCGCGCCGAGGCGCTCTCCGTCGCCGAGTACAAGTCGCGCCTCCTCGCGATCGAAGCGCGCCTCGAGCGCGGCGATTGGGTCGGCGCCCGCGTCGAAGCCCGCGCGGTCCTCGCGGGGCACGTGGCGTTCGGAGGCGAGAGCGTGGTGCCGGACGCCTCGGTCCTCGGTCCGGTCGCCGCGGCGAAGAACGGCCGCGACGCGGGGGTCTCCGCGCGGCGCGTCGCCCGCTTGGCGTCGGCTCTCGCCACCCTCGAGAGAGAGCGGGCGAACGCCCCATCGGCAGCCGCAGCGGCCGGCGACCAAGCGCGGCTCGCCCGGGCGCGCGAGCGCGAAAAGCTGACGGACCTGCCCGCGGGCGGCGTTCTGCCGGCGCCCAAGCCGCCCGCGGGGGCGCTCGCGGTGCTCTCGGAGTTCTTCGAGCCGCTGCGCCGGGCGCTCGCCGCGATGATCGAGAAGATCGGCGAGTGGCTGCAGAGGTTCTGGACGGGACTGGCGCCCAAGAAGCCGGGCGGCCTTTCGGTCCCCGCGCTGTCGACGGTGCTGGTCGTCCTCTCGGCGCTCGGCCTGGCCGGTCTCGCGATCGCGTTCGTCCGCCGCCGCCGCGGCGCGAAGCTCGAGCCGGCGGGAAGCGAACCTCTCCGCCCTCCGCCCGCGGCGGACGACGACCCGCTGTCGCGCGAGGTCGACGAATGGCAGCGCTACGCCCGCGATCTCGAGGGCGCGGGGCGCCTGCGCGAGGCGGTCCGCGCCTGGTACCACGCGGTGCTCGTCGCCCTCTATCGCGGCGGCTTCCTGCACTACCGCAAGGGGCGGACGAACTGGGAGTACGTCGCGGCGCTCGCTCCCGGCCTGCCGATGCGCCCCGGGTTCTCGGACCTGACGCGGCTCTTCGAGCGCGAATGGTACGGCCGCGACGAGAGCCGCGCGGACGACCTCGCCGCCGCGGCCGAGCTCGCCGGGGTGGTCCTCGGCGGCGTCCGGGGAGAGCGGCGGCAGCGCGAGCCGGGAAGGGAGCCGGCGTGAGGCGCGGCGGGGCGCTCTTCCTCGGCGTCGCCGTCGCGGCCTACGGGCTCGCCGCGCTCGCCTGGATCGCGGGCGACCGCCGCGCCGAGCGCCAGGCGTTCGAGCGCCCCGGCTCGAGCCTCGACCGGGGACCCGAGGGCACCTCGCTCGCCCGCGCGGTGCTCGCGGAGCGGGCGGGCCGGCCGCGCCCCGGCGAGCCGGCCCGGCTCGCGAGCCTGCTGCGCCGCGTCGAGCCGGACGAGCTGCCGGCGCGCGCCGTCGTCTTCCGCCTGGAGCCCGAGGAGACGCCGTTCCTCGGCCGCTGGCGCGACGAGGGGGGAGAGGACGACGGCGGAAAGACCGGCAAGGACGGGAAGGAGGAGAGCCGGGACGCCAAGGGCGACCGGAAGGAGAAGACCTCCGATCCGGAGACCTCGGACGCGGGCGACGAGCCGGTGCCGTCTTCGGTGCGGGCGGCGCCTCTGCTCACCGCGGGCGAGGAGGCCTGGGTCCGGGGCGGCGGTCGGCTCGTGCTGGGCGTCGCCGAGAGCTACGGGCCGCTCGGCGTCGAGGACCTCCGCGCGCCGCGGCGGCTCGCCAAGGTCTTCCCCGTCTGGCCCGGAGTGCGGCGGCTCGCGCTCGCCGAAAAGCGCTCTCTCTCGGGCCCGCCGGTCGAGCTGGCGCATGCCGTCGTCCTCGCCGGCGACCGGCCGGTCGTCTCGATCCTGCCGCTCGGCCGCGGCGAGGTCGTGCTCCTCGCCTGTCCGGAAATCTTCCACAACGCCCGCCTCGACCGCGCGGATCACCTCGCGCTCCTCGCCGCGCTCTCGGGCCCGCCGGGGGCGCGCGCAATCTTCTTCGACGAGCGCGCGCACGGCCTCGAGCGCCGCCGCGGTCCGCTCTCCCTGCTGCTCGGCTGGGGCTTCGGCCCGGCTCTCGCCCTGGCGTTGTTCGCCGCGGCCGCCGCGCTCTGGCGCGCGCGCTCGGCGCTCGGCCCGCCGGAGCGCGACGATCCCGACCTGCGGAGCGACGCCGTCGACCTGGTCGACGCGCTCGGCGAGCTCTACGACCGGGCGCTGCGCCGGGTCGACGCGCTCCGGCTCCATCACGACAACCTGGTCCGCAGCGTCGCCGCCGAAACGGGGCTTTCGGGCCCCGCGCTCGCGGCGCGCCTCGCGGCCCTCCTGCCCGGCTTCGCCCCGCCGGTCGCGGGAGCGGCCGAGATCTCGCGCGAGGAGCTCCTGCGCGAGCTGCGGACCCTCAACCAAGCGTACGGGAGGATCGATGTCCGAGATCGAAAACGGCGGGCCTGAGGGGCGAGAGGGCGGCGCGGGCGAGGCGCGGACACCTTCGGCCGATTCGGCCGCGGTGGCCGAGACGGCGGAGCGGTGGGGGACCTTGCGCTCCGAGCTCGACCGCGTGGTGATCGGCCAGGCGCGGGTCAAGGAGCAGCTGCTCGCCTGCCTGCTCGCGGGCGGCCATGCCCTGCTCGAAGGGGTGCCGGGAACGGCGAAGACGCTCCTCGCGCTCTGCCTCGCGCGGCTCCTCGGCGGCCGCTTCCGGCGCGTCCAGTTCACGCCCGACCTGATGCCCGCCGACCTCCTCGGCACGAACGTCTTCAACCAGAAGAACCAGGAGTTCGAGTTCCGCCCCGGGCCGATCTTCTGCGACCTGCTGCTCGCCGACGAGATCAACCGGACGCCCCCGCGCACGCAGGCCGCTCTGCTCGAAGCGATGCAGGAGCGCGCGGCGACGATCGACGGCCGGCGCTACGGGATCTCGCCCGTCTTCAGCGTGCTCGCGACCCAGAACCCGATCGAGTTCGAGGGCACCTATCCGCTGCCCGAGGCGCAGCGCGACCGCTTCCTGCTCAAGATCTCGATCGACGTGCCGAGCGCCGCCGAGGAGACCGAGCTGCTCGCCGCCTACTCCGCAGGCCACCGCCTTCACGAGGAGGCGGCGAAAACGCTCCAGCCGGTGCTCACGCCCGAGCAGGTGGTCGCCTCGCGCCGGATCGTCTCGGAACGGATCCGCGTCGAGCCGGCGCTCCTCGCCTACATCCAGCGCGTCGTCGGCAAGACGCGCGAGCACGAGTCGGTGCAGCTCGGAGCCGGGCCGCGCGCCTCGCTCGCTCTCCTCGACGTCTGCCGCGCTCTCGCGCTCCTGCGCGGGCGGGACTTCGCGACGCCCGACGACGTCAAGGAGATGGCGGGTCCGGTGCTCGAGCACCGGGTGATCCTGACCCCGGAGGCCGAGATGGAGGGGCTGCGGCTCTCCGATCTGCTGCGCCGG
This sequence comes from Thermoanaerobaculia bacterium, assembly GCA_035607445.1. GTDB lineage: Bacteria > Acidobacteriota > Thermoanaerobaculia > Multivoradales > UBA5704 > DASYKS01. The sequence goes on from DATMZM010000280.1 coordinate 10,514, forward strand.
ATCTTCGAGCAGGTCGAGGTGCCGCGCTGAGCATCCGGCCGGCGCCCCGGCTGATCCGCGCCGCGACGTGGCTCGCGGCGGCGGCCCTGCTCGGCCCCTGGCTGCCGAGCCTCGCCCTCGCCGCGGGGCTCGCCGCGGTCGTTCTCGCCGCGCTCGCGGCGCGCGAGGCGCTGGGGCTCGGCCGCATCGCGTTCGCCGCCGAGCGGCCGGCGGGAATCGTGCTCTCGCTCGGCGAGGACGAGAGGGTGCCGCTCGCTCTCGCGAGCGACGCGGCGCGGCCGCTCGAGCTGACGCTCCGCCAGCTCTGGCCCGACCTCGTCGACCGCCGGGCGAGCCGCCTGTCCGGGCGGCTCGAGCCCGGCCGGACGCTCGCCCTCGAGCTGCCGGTGCGCGCGGTGAAACGGGGGACCGCGCCTCTGCCCGCGCCCTGGCTCGCGGCGACCCGCGACGGCTGGGTCGAGCGCATCGTCGAAGTGCCCGTCTCGTCCCCCGACTCCGCCGGCAGGCCCCGAGCGGTCGAGGCGGGCACGCCCGAGCCGGTGCTCCTCACCGTCCTGCCGAGCCTCCTCGCCGTGCGCCGCCTGCGCCGCCAGCTCGACCGCATGTTCCTCTCCGGGCTCGGCGCCCGCGCGGCGCCGCGGATCGGCCACGGCCGCGAGTTCGACCGCCTGCGCGAGTACGTGCTCGGCGACGACCTGCGCGACGTCGCCTGGAAGGCGACAGCCCGCCACGGCAAGCCGATCACCCGCGAGTACCGGCTCGACCGCGCGCAGGACGTCCTGATCTGCGTCGACCGCGGCCACCGGATGGCGGCGCGGGTGGGGCCCCTGACCCGTCTCGACCACGCCGCGAACGCCGCCGTGCTGCTCGCCTCGATCTGCGACCGGATGGAGGACCGCACCGGCCTCCTCGCCTTCGCCGACGAGTCCGACCGCGGCGTCGGCCAGGGGCGCGGCATGGCGCACCTGCGCGCGGTGACCGCGGAGGCGGCGCAGCTCGCCGTCGCCGACCGGCCGACCGATTACCTGGCGCTCGCGGCGGTCCTGCGCCGTCGCTTGAAGACCCGCTCGCTGATCGTGATCGTGAGCGTGCTGCCGGAGCTCGACGAAGAGCGCACGCTCGCGCGCGCCGTCGAGCGCCTGCTGCCCCAGCACGTCGCCGTCGTCCTGACCTTCGCCGATCCCGCGCTCGAAGCGCAGGCGACCGCGCTGCCGGTCGAGAAGGCCGGGCTGAGCCGCACGCTCGTCGCGCGCGATCTCTGGGTGGAGCGCCGCCGCACGCTCTCCGAGCTGCGCCGCCGCGGCGCGCTGGTCGTCGAGGCGCCGCCGGGCGACGCCGGGATCGAGGCGGTCAACGCCTATCTCGAGGTCAAGCGGAGGCAGCTCCTGTGACCGGTCTCGAACGCTTGCTCGGGGAAGGCCGCGACCGCTGGCGGCGGCTCGACGAGCTGCTCGACGTCGCGGACCGGTCGCCCGAGTGGGAGCTCGGGCCGGAGCGCATGCGCGAGATCGTCCGGCTCTACCGGATCGCCGCCGCGGACCTGAACCGCGCGCTCGCGCTGACCGCCGATCCCGAGATCCTGGTGCCGCTCAACGCTTTGGTCGGCCGGGCCTACCGGTTCGTCTACGGCGCGCGCCGGGCGGAGCCGGTCCGCGGCCGGCTCGCGCGCTTCTTCGCGCGCGAGATCCCGGCGGCCTTCCGGCGCGCGCGCGGCGCCGTCCTCACCGCGACGCTCGCCTTCGGGCTCGGCGCGGTCCTCGGCTTCGCGGCGGTCGCGGTCCGGCCGGCGCTCGCCGAGGACCTCGTGCCCGGAGCGTTCTTCTCCGCCAGCCCGCGCGAGAGGGTGGCCGAGATCGAACGCCGCGAGGAACGGATCTCGTCCGTCCGCGAGGCGGCGCAGTTCGGCTCCATGCTCTACACCCACAACATCCAGGTCGCCTTCCTCGCCTTCGCGCTCGCCGCGGCGACGCTCCTCGGCGGGCTCTGGCTGCTGTTCTGGAACGGGCTGATCCTGGGCGCGGTCGCCGCCGCCTACGTGCTCGACGGCGTCGGCCTCTTCTTCGTCGCCTGGGTGGGACCCCACGGCGCTCTCGAGCTGCCCTCGATCATCTTCGCCGGAGCCGCCGGGCTCGTCGCCGGGCGCGCCTTCCTGCTCCCCGGCGAGCGCTCGCGCGGCGCGGCGCTGCGGGCGGTCTTCCCGACCGTCTGGTGCATGCTCGTCGGCACCGCGGCGACGCTCGTCCTGGCCGGTTTGATCGAGGGCTCGTTCTCCCAGCTCTCGGCCAAGAGCATTCCCTATCCGGTCAAGATCGCCGTCGCCCTGGTCCTGTTCTCGGCGCTCGCCGTCTTCCTCTTCGGCCGGCGCGGCGATGACGAGGAGCCGGCGTCGTGAGGCTGCGCGACGCGCGGCGGATCGAGACGCCCGAGCACGTCAAGGTGCGGCTCGAAGCGGCGGGGCCGGGCAGCCGGTTCTTAGCGCTCCTCCTCGACGTCTTCGTGGTCGCTGCGCTCGCGACCCTCTTCGCCAGCGGCGCGCGGATCGTGCTCCCCGGCGCTCTCGAAGACCTCGCCGCAACCACCTTCTCCTTCGTCCTCGCCTTCGCCTACCCGGTCTGGTTCGAGGTCCGCCGCGAGGGGCGCACCCTCGGCAAGCAGGCGCTCGGCCTGCGCGTCGTCGACGCCCGCGGCCTGCCGATCGGCATCGAGCAGTCGTTCGTGCGCAACGTCGCCCGCGGCCTCGACTTCCTGCCCGCCTTCTACGCCTTGGGCGGAACCGTCGCGCTCCTCGACCGCGACGGCCGCCGCTTGGGCGACCTCCTCGCCGACACGCTCGTGGTCCGCGACCGGCGCACCCAGACGGGAGCCCTCCCCGCCGCGGTCGCCGCGACGGCCGGCCTCGAGGTCGATCCCGAGCTCGCCCGCCGCGCCCGCAACCGCGTGACCCTCGACGAGCGCGAGCTCCTCGCGGCCCTCCTGAGCCGCGCCGGCAAGCTCGACGAGCGCGCCCGCTACGACCTGATGGAGCAGGCCGGAGACCACTTCCGCCAAAAGCTCGAGCTCGACCTGCCCCACCTCTCGGGCGAAGCGCTCGTCCGCGCACTGGCCGTGGCGGTGGCTCCGCGGCGCTGATCCCGCAAAACCGCGTCGGCCTCGGGCGAGTCCGACGTCTGTGGATGTCAAGGCTCCGGTGGGTCGCCGTCCCCGTCGGTTTGCCGCAGAACCTCGGCGACCTGGGTGGCGGTCATCAGCCGCGACAGGGCTTCGATCTCGTCAGGCCGGACCGGGGCGCCGGAGAGCGCCGCGATCTCGAGCATGCCGTAGAGGAAAATCTTTGCCAGCAGCTTCTTCCAGGCCATGGGTCCTCCTCGCTCCGATTCCCGGTATTGATGCGGACGGGAACGGCGGGGGAGGAGGACCGCGGAAGAGGACCTGCGCGAACCGCGCGGTCTGCGAGGTTTGGGGCGGGGGCAATTCGGAGCGGATCGCGCCGGCGGGCGGCGGGACAAGGAGGCCGCCGCTGGGGTCGCACGGCGCGAGCGCCCAGACCGCCACCGGGAAGGCGACGGCGAGGAGCAACGCGGCGAGACAGAGGATGGCGACCTGGCGACGCATGAGGAGCCTTAATTCTAGGGAATATCGATCTTGCTCGGTTGAACCCCGAAGTTGCTGCAAAATCGCGTCAGCCCCCGGCCTCCTGGAACCTCTCCACGACCCGCACGCTCGAGGTCCGCTTGGTTTCGTTCGCCGCCAGGAAGGCTTCGAAGTAGGGCTTGCTGGT
>DATMZM010000379.1:0-4202 GCA_035607445.1 Thermoanaerobaculia bacterium
GGGTCGGCGTGGAAGTGCGGCGCTCCTCGCCGACATGGGGGCCCTTGCCGCCATGTTAGCATCAGCGCGTCCACAAGACTTTGTCCAGGAGGAGAAGAATGGTCAACGTCCGCACCATTTTTATCAGTTCGCGAATGGACGAATTGGCGATGGAACGGAGATCGGCGCACAGCGCGATCATCGAAGCTCGCTTGACTCCAATCCTTTTCGAGATGGAGCCGCAGAAGAACGAGCGCGCCAAGATAGATGCCCTGGTTGATCGAGCTGATTTTTTTATCGGCATCTACTACAACACGTTGGGGTACCCATCTGAATTCCTGAACGATCTCTGTCCCATCGAATACGAGCTTTTTCGTTTTCTGGCGCGTTTCGATCTCTGCGACGAGCCCGAGAGCTGGCAATTGACCGAGCCTGCGCAACGCGAGATCACAGCCAGCCTGGCAGATCCTTCCTATGTCTCCGATATAAGGTCTCGCATCCGTAGCGAGATCGCGCAGCGAGAGGGCGCACTCTTCGACGTGATCTCTCATCGCGTTCTCCTTTTCTTGCGAGTCCTTGAGCCGGACAACCAGATCTCGAGGAAGTTGGCGGAGTTTCTCGAGGGCCTGCCGCGCCACGAGTTCTGCAACCAGGAGATCGAGCCGCAGGAGGGCGTCGCCGAATTCGTCCCCGAGAAGCGATACGTTCCAGCGCACCTGTCCTTATTCGAAGCTGTGTACGAGATCCTTCAGAAAAGGAAGACTTCGGGCGACCTGACGCCTCTTCAATCAGGGGCCGGTTTCTATATGGAATGCAGGATTTCTGGTGAAGATCGGCCGGGGCTCTTGTATCGACTGCTCGAGGCTTGCCTGGATCAGGCGTGTAACATCAAATCGCTTTTGATGTCCAAAGAGAGCTATTCCATGCCCGCTCAAGGAGCGGCCGACATTCGAATTTTTCTCGAGCCGTTCGTTACGCAATGGAGCGAGAGACAGACCGTCCGCAACCTCCAATCGGCGCTCAGGTTGAGACTGCGAAACTATTCCGTCGCCGCCGACCTCGTGATGGAGTGGCGCGACCTCGCTGAGGAATCTCCGAAAGTACCCGACCTCCGTATCTTCTACGAGATCTCGACCGCGGACGTGCCTGGGATCATCATGGCAGTGACCCGCTTGGTCAGTCATATTGGGGGCAGCATCGAATTCGCCTACTTCGGTAGGAAAGGCGTGGCAGCCGAGTCTCAGTTTTTCAAGCTGATCATCGGAATCGAGCCGGTAGGTCTTCCGTCTCCGATCGCAGAGGAAGATGGCAGGAAGACTCTCGAATACGAGCTGGGATCGGTGATGGGAATTGGAGTGGTCACGCGAGTGACCCGGAGCTCGGTAGAAAAGAGCCTTCGGGCTCCTCGCTCCATCTCGAAGAAACGGCAGGCCGGTGTCGTTTCGAGCGCAACCGTCACGAGCGGATAAACCCACCGCTGGGCACCTTCACGAAGCCCGAGAGTTGGCAGAGGAAGTGGCGGGAGCCTCGGGCGAGGCTCCGCGCCGCTCGGTTCGGGGGTCAGGCCGGGCTGACGGTGAAGGTCACGTGGTTGACGTCGCCTTGAGTTCCGGAGGAGGTCACCCGGTAGGCGATGGCGGGCTCGCAGGTGATTCTCTGATCGGGCAGGCCGTTGTAGGGTCTCGCGAAGCTGACCCGGATGTTGGCCTTGCCGATCCTCCAGGTCGCCCATCCTTCGGTGCCCGAGGGCGAGCTGCTGCGCCCCTGGGAGGCGAAGTCGCGATCGGATTTCGCCGGCACGTTGACCGGGCTCGTGATCCACTTGCCCCACGTGAGGTCGGACCCGGTGATGATCATCTCCTCGGAGGTGTAGTTGATCATCTTGGCTCGGACCTGCAGGTACTCGTAGCTCACACCCACGTTCTGGTCCGGCTCTGCGACGGCCTGTTGCGTGTCCATGGCGTTCTCTCCTGTCGGTGTTGGTGAGTTTGTGGTGTCGTTTCCGGAGGCCGTTTGCCGGGGAGGGAACCCGCGGCTTGCCTCGTCGACTGCGCACTTCAGAGAGCAGCTCCGGTGCCACGGTGCCGTCGAGGCGCAAACCATTGAATCGATTGCCTTTTCCAGAGAGCGCCGAACCGGGCTGCCGCCCGTCCGCGGCACCGCTCCGCGGGCTTTCGAGCGGCTCTCCTCTGAGACTTCCCGCCGCGGTTCGGCTAAGATCCGACCGTTCCCAGCGACAGGTGTCACCGATCTGAGGCAGGGGCGAGGTGGACCGCCGATGGACCTCTACCGGGAGCTGTTCCAGATCTCGAAGCTGCTCCTCGCCGAACCGGACGACGAGCGGGCGCCCGAGGTGCTGCTGCGCCGCATCGTCGAGCGCTGCGGCGCCGAGTCCGGCTTCGTGGTGGTGCGCGAGGAGGGGTCGTTCCAGCAGAAGTTCGACGTCGACTACGAGCGCGAGCAGCGCTCCGCCCTCGAACGCCGGTTCAGCCGCACCCTCGTGCGCGAGGCGATCGAGGGCGGCGAGGTCATCTACCTGCCGAACCTGATCGAGGACGAGCGCTTCCGCTCGGGCGAGAGCGCGCTCCGGATCGGCCGTTCTTCGGCCCTCGTCGCCCCGTTGCGTCACGACGGCGTCGTCTACGGCGTGATCTATTTGGAGAACCGCGAGAGCGTCGACAGCTTCGACGCGGAGAGCCGAGCGTTCCTCGCCGAGCTGGCCGAGGTGGCCGGCCTCTTCCTGCTCCGCGCGAGCGAGCGCGAGACGCTCCGGCGGCGCAACCGCAGCCTCGAGCGCGACCTCTTCTCGCAACACGATTTCGCGGGTATCGTCACCCGCGATCCGCGGATGATCGAGCTGCTGCGCGTGGTGGCGCAGGTCGCGGGAGCGGACGCGCCCATTCTGGTGCTCGGCGAGACCGGCACCGGCAAGGAGCTGATCGCGAAGGCGCTCCACGTCAACAGCCCGCGGCGCGGCCGGCCGTTCGTCACCGTCCACTGCTCGGCGCTCCCGGGCACGCTCCTCGAATCCGAGCTGTTCGGCCACGTCGCGGGCGCCTTCACCGACGCCAAGCGCGACCGCCCGGGCCGGTTGGCTTCCGCCCACGGCGGCACGCTGTTCCTCGACGAGATCGGCGAGATCCCGCTCGAAGCGCAGGCGAAGCTCCTGCGCTTCCTCCAGTTCGGCGAGATCCAGAAGCTCGGCGCGGACAAGACCGAGAGGGTGGACGTCCGCATCGTCGCGGCCACCCATCGCGACCTGAAGCAGCTGGTGCGCGACGGGAAATTCCGCGAGGACCTCTACTTCCGCCTGAAGGTCCTCGATCTGACCCTGCCGCCTCTGCGCGAGCGACGGGGCGATCTCCTCCTCCTCGCCGATCACTTCCTGCGCCAGCATTGGCGGCGTCCGGGCGAGAAGCCGCGCTTTTCTCCGCGCGCCGAGCTGGCCCTCCTGGCCTACGGCTATCCCGGCAACGTGCGCGAGCTGTCGCACGCCGTCGAGCGGGCCTGCCTGCTCGCCCGCGGCCCGGAGCTGGATCTCGATCTCCTGCCGCCCGAGATCGCGGGCGCCGCGGGCGAAGGGCCGCTTCCCGAGCCGGCCTTCCGCGAGCTGACGGCGGAATCGCTCAACGAGGCGCGCGAAGCCGGGGTCGCCGAGATCGAGCGACGCTTCATCAACGAGCTGATGCGGCGCGCGGAGGGCAACGTCTCCCGCGCGGCGCGGGAGTCGGGCCTGCACCGCAGCTACCTCCAGAAGCTCCTCGCCCGCCACCGCTCCGCGTCGGACGGCGGGGAAGGCGCCTGATGCCGGCGGTCCTCTGCCCGGCTTGCCGGGAGAGCAACTCCGAGTTCGATTCCCGCTGCGCTGCCTGCGGCGCCGCTCTCCCTCTGCATTCGATCCCGTCCCCGGTCGTCTCCTCGCGTGCGCCGAGAGACCGAGCCTCCGGAGAAGACGCCGCGCCGGTCTCGGACACCGCGGACGCCGCGGCCGAGCCGGAGGCCGCGATCGGACCGGAGACGGCGGCCGGCGATCCGCTCTCCGGCCGGCAGGTCTCCCACTTCCGCATCGTCGGTCCGCTCGGCCGCGGCGGCATGGGGATCGTCTATCGCGCCCTCGACCTCGATCTCGGGCGCGAGGTGGCGCTCAAGTTCCTCGCTCCCGACGTCGCGCGGACGGCGAGCGAGGTCGAGCGCTTCCGCCGCGAGGCCCAGGCGACCGCGGC
>DATMZM010000525.1:0-17453 GCA_035607445.1 Thermoanaerobaculia bacterium
TTGGGTGCAACTGATTGATTTATTGGTGGGCGGTCAGGGGCTCGAACCCTGGACCCACGGATTAAAAGTCCGTTGCTCTGCCAGCTGAGCTAACCGCCCGATCGGAGGTCCTCCGGGGGGCGGAAGTATAGAGGAAGGGGAAGCTCGAAGAGCCACGGATCAAAAGTCCGTTGCTCCTGCCGCGGAACCGGTTACCGCTGGGCCAGCACCTGCGGCAGCCTCTGGCTGGTCAGGCGCTGGAGCGCCGGATGATCGCGCACGATCGTCTCTTCGCGGCGCGGGCCGGTCGAGGTGAGGACCACCGGAGCGCCGACCTCCTGCTCGATCAGGTCGATGTAGTCGCGCGCCGCCTGCGGCAGGTCGCCGTGCTCGACGATGCCGACCGTGTTCGCCTTCCAGCCCGGGAGGGTCTCGAGCACCGGCTCGGCCGCCTCGAGCAGATGGCGCTCGGCCGGCAGATGGCGCAGCACCTCGCCGCGCACGCGGTAGCCGACGCAGACCGGGATCTCGTCCAGGGTGTCGAGCACGTCGAGCTTGGTGAGTGCGATCGCGTCGATGCCGTTGAGCATCTTGGCGTAGCGGCCGACCACGAGGTCGAGCCAGCCGCAGCGGCGCGGGCGGCCGGTGGTGGTGCCGAACTCGTTGCCGCGCTCTCGGAGGTACTCGCCCTCGGCGCCGGTGAGCTCGGTCGGGAACGGGCCGCCGCCGACGCGGGTGGTGTAGGCCTTGAGCACGCCCATCGCGCCGTGGATGCGGGTCGGCGGGACTCCCGTTCCGGTCGAGGCGCCGCCGGCGGTCGAATTCGAGCTGGTGACGAACGGGAAGGTGCCGAAGTCGACGTCGAGGAGGGTCCCCTGCGCCCCCTCGAAGAGCAGGCACTTGCCGGCGTCGATCCACTCGTTCAAGAGCACCGCGGTGTCGGCGATGCAGGGGCGCAGGCGCTCGGCCCAGCCGCGGCATTGATCGGCGAGGAAAGCCGGCGAGGGCAAGGGCTCGCCGCCGACCGCGTTGAGCTCGCCCTGGATGCGGGCGAGCTGCGCGCGCAGGCGGTCTTCGAGATCGGGTGCGGAGAGGTCGCACAGGCGCAGGCCGTAGCGCGCGACCTTGCCCTCGTAGGCCGGGCCGATGCCGCGCGCCGTGGTGCCGATCTTCTCGCGCCCGCGCGCCGCCTCGCGCGCCTGGTCGAGAGCGGCGTGCGGCGGCAAGAGGAGGTGGGCCCGATTGGAGACGAACAGGCGGCCGTCGAAGCGCACGCCCGCCTCGAAGAGGCGCGCCAGCTCGGCGAGGAAGGCGTCCGGCGCGAGCACCATGCCGTTGCCGAGCGCGCAGAGCATCCCCTCGTGGAGGATGCCGGACGGCACGAGGTGGAGCGAGAAGTGCCGGTCCTTGAACTTGACCGTGTGGCCGGCGTTGTGGCCGCCCTGATAGCGGACGACCGCGTCGAAGGCCGGACAGAGCAGGTCGACGATCTTGCCCTTCCCCTCGTCCCCCCACTGCATGCCGACGATGACGGTGTTCGCCATGGAGCTGGGCCTCGGAAGACGACCGGAGAGAGATCTCGGGATGCGCGAAAAAACCGCAGCGAGCCGCGGCGGCGGCAGAACTGCGGGACGTTAGCAGATGGGCTCCGGGGGGAACAAGGAGCCGTCCGGCACGGAGGGGCCCCGGAGTGCTACGATGGGGGCGCCTTCCCGGTCCTCGGGCGGCCCTCTCGACAATCCGCCGTGGAAACTTTCCTCAGCATCGCCGTCGTCCTCCTGCCCGTCGCCTATCTCCTCGTCGCCGTGGCGTACGGGTTCGTCTTCTTCTCGTCCCATCCGACCGCGCGCCGCTGGTCGACGCCCGGACTCCTCGCGACGCTCGGATTCCACGCTCTCTACCTGATCGGGCTCGCCGTCCGCTGGCATCAGTTTCCCGCCGCGACGGTCTCGCAGGCGCTCTCGGTGATGGCGTTCGCCGTCGCGGCGGTCTACGCCGTCGTCGAGTGGCACGGCCGGGAGCGCTCGACCGGCTTCTGGCTGGTCGGCCTGGTGTTCTTCTTCCAGCTCCTCTCCGCGCTCCTCGGCCGCCCCGAGCCGCCCGACCTGGCGCGCTTCAAGAACGCTCTCATCGGCCTCCACATCTCGCTCGCGCTCCTCGGCTACACCGGGTTCGCGGTCGCCGCGGGCTACTCGTTCCTCTTCCTCCAGCTCTATCGGGAGCTCAAGGGCGGCCGCTTCTCGACCTTCTTCGGCAAGCTGCCGCCGCTCGAGATCCTCGAGCGGATGATGCTGGGCGCGGTCACGACCGGCTTTCTGGCGCTCACCGGCGCCGCGATCTCGGGCGCCTTCTGGGCCGAACGGATCTTCCACTCGAGCTGGCAGCACGACCCGAAGATCCTCTCGACCCTCGCCATCTGGGGCCTCTACGCGGCGGTGCTCCTGATGCGGCGGCTGCGCCGCTGGCAGGGGCGCGAGACCGCGATCGCCTGCCTGGCCGGCCTCGGCGCGGTCCTCTTCTCGCTCGTCGCCGTCAATTTCTTCTTCACCGATTTCCACGGGTTCCTCTGAGCCGATGCACGCGACCGACTCCGAGAAGGTGGAAGGCCCGCCGCTGCTGCTCGTCGGCACCGACTACCGTTGCGCGCCGATCGAGCTACGCGAGCGGATCGCGCTGTCGCCCCGGGAGGTCGAGGCGGTCCTGGTCGAGCTGCTCGCGCGGCCGGCGGTCGGCGAGGCCTTCGCGCTCTCGACGTGCAACCGGACCGAGATCTACGTTTCGCCGCGCGACGAGAACGCGGCCTACCGCGAGCTGCTGGAGCTGCTCTTCCTGCGCCGCGCGCCCGAGCTGGCGCACCCGGGAAGGCTCTTCGTCCATCGCAACGGCGAAGCCGCGCGCCATCTGCTGAGCGTCGCCTCCGGGCTCGAGTCGATGGTGCTCGGCGAGCCCGAGATCCTCGGCCAGGTCAAGCAGGCGGGCGCGATCGCCGAGCAGGTCGGCTCGGCCGGCGTCCTCTTGCGCCGCCTGTTGCGGACCGCGATCGCGACCGGCGGCCGGGCGCGCAGCGACACCGCGATCGCGAGCGGCGCGGTCTCCTTGGGCTACGCGGTGGTCGAGCTGGCGCGCAACGTCTTTCGCGACCTCGAGGACTGCCGCGTGCTGCTGCTCGGAGCCGGCGAGACGGCGCGCCTGGTCGCCCGCAGCCTGACCGAGCGCGGGGCGCAGAAGCTGACCGTCGCCAACCGCTCGGAGGAGCGCCTGCGCGCCTTCCGGGAGGAGTTCCCGGACGTCGAGCCCCTGCCGCTCGCGGAGCGCCTGCGCGCCCTCGAGACGGCGGATCTCGTCGTCGCGACGACGGGCGCGGACGAGCCTCTCCTCGTCCGCCGCGACCTCCAGCAGGCGATGCGCAGCCGCGGCTCCCGCCCGCTCCTCGTCGTCGACCTCGGCGTCCCGCGCAACGTCGATCCGGCCGCCGGGCGGATCCGCAACCTCTTTCTGCAGAGCATCGATTCGCTCGAGAACCTGATCGAGCGCAACCTGAAGCGCCGGCGCGAAGAGGTGCCGAAGGTCGAGGAGATCCTCGAGCGCGAGCTCGCCCGCTTCCTCGCCTGGCAGCGGAGCCTCGACGCCGAGCCGATCATCGCCGAGCTGCAGCGCCAGGCGGAGCGCATCCGCCGCCAGGAGCTCGACGGCGCTCTCGCCCGCTTCCCGCCCGAGACGCACGAGGACCTCGAGCGGATGACCCGCTCGCTCGTGCGCAAGATCCTCCACCACCCGAGCGTGCGGCTGCGGGATCCGAGCGCCGAGGACGCCAATTCCCGGCTGGCTCTGGTCCGCGAGCTGTTCCAGCTCGGCGGCGACGGCGAAAGCGAGCCCGAGGCATGAACGCCCTCCGCACGCTGCGCCTCGGCACCCGCCGGAGCCCGCTCGCCCGCGCCCAGTCGGGCCAGGTCGCGCGCGCTCTCGAGGCGGCTCACCCGGGGCTCGCCGTCGAGCTCGTGCCGATCGAGACCGAGGGCGACCGGACGCCGGGCGACCTGGCGGCGCTCGGCGGCAAGGGTCTGTTCACGCGCGAGCTCGAAGAGGGCCTGCTCTCCGGCGCTCTCGACCTCGCGGTCCACAGCTTGAAGGACCTGCCGGTCGCCGTTCCCGAGGGTCTCGCGATCGCCGCCTATCCGGAGCGGGCCGATCCGCGCGACGCCCTGGTCTCGGACGTCGCCCGCGACCTGGCCGGTTTGCCCCCCGGGGCCGCGCTCCTGACCGGTTCTCTCCGGCGGCGCGCGCAGATCCTCGCGCGCAGGCCCGACCTCGCGGTCGAGCCGCTGCGGGGCAACGTCGAGACCCGCCTGCGCAAATGGCGCGAGCGCGGCGCCGCGGGCGTCGTCCTCGCCGCCGCAGGCCTCGCGCGCTTGGGGTTGACCGACCTGCCGATCCACCCGCTCGACCCGGCGGAGATGCTGCCGGCGCCGGGCCAGGGCATCCTCGCCCTCGAGGTCCGCGCCGGGAGCCCGGCCGCGGACCTCTGCTTCGTCCTCGATCATCTTCCGAGCCGGCGCGCCGCCACTGCCGAACGCGGGGTCGTCGCCGCGTTCGGCGGCGACTGCACGCTCCCGCTCGCAGCCTTTGCACGAGAGGAGGGTGGGCTTCTCCACCTCACCGCCTTCCTCGGAACTCCGGACGGGCGGCGCTCGGTTGCGGCCGACGCGCGCGGCTCGGACCCGGAGGAGGTGGCTGCAGCCTGTGTCGAGGCTCTCCGCGCACAATGCGCGGACGCGGTCCTCGCGGCACTTCGGAAGGATCCATGAGCCGAACCCAGAGCATTTCGAAATCCCCCTTGGACGGCGTGCGCGTCGTCGTCACCCGCGCCGTCGAACAGGCGAGCAGCCTCGCGCGCACCCTGGCCGAGGCCGGGGCGCAGGTCGAGAGCCTGCCGCTGATCGAGGTCGTCCCGCCGAGCAACCCGCGGCCGCTCGCCCGCGCCGCCTCCGAGCTCGCCCTCTACGACTGGGTCGTCTTCACTTCGGCCAACGGCGTGCGCGCTCTCCTCGGCCAGGCCGAGGGCTCGCTGCCGGCGTCCCTGTCCGCGGCGACCGTCGGCCGCGCGACGACCAAGGCCCTGCGCGCCCACGGCATCGAGGCGCAACTGACCTCCGAGAAGAGCGACGCCGAGGGGCTCCTCGCCGAGCTCGCGCCGAAGGTCGCCCAAAAGCGCGTCCTCCTGCCGCAGGCGGCGGACGCCCGGCCGCTCCTCGCCCAGGGGCTCGCCGCGGCCGGCGCGGACGTCACCGTGGTGGTCGCCTACGAGAAGCGGATGCCGCCCGGCGTCTCCGCCCGGGCCGCGAAGCTGTTCAGCGGCGGGCCGGTCGGCTGGGTGACCTTCACCAGCGCCGGCCTCGCGCGCCGGTTCGCCGGCCTGTTCGCCGAGGAATGGGAGAGCCGCCGGTTGGAGCTTCTCGCCGCCTCGATCGGTCCGGTCACGAGCCGCGAGCTGCGCGCCCTCGGCCTCGAGCCGGCGGCCGAAGCGGCGCGGCCGGGCGACGCCGAGCTGGTGGCCGCGATCGTCGGCCGGGTCGCCACCACCCGCGCCGCGTGAGGCGAGGCCCGCTCGGGCGGACGGCGGGCGCCTTGGATTCCCGCTCGGTGCTCTGGGCACGGGGCAGTCCGGAGCCCGCGCGCGCACGTAAGATGTTCGGGAGCGCGCGGAGGACCGAGCCGTGCCTTCTCGAGATCCAAGGAGGATTCGTCCGTCATGAAGATCAAGCCGACCGCGAGCGCCTGCGCGCTCTTTTCGCTTCTCGGCCTCGCCCTCTGGCAGGGCCGTCCCGCAACCGCCGCCCCCGCGCCGGGGCTCGAGATCGCCACCTTCGCCGGCGGCTGCTTCTGGTGCATGCAACCGGCGTTCGACAAGGTTCCCGGCGTCGCTCAGACGATCGTCGGCTATACCGGCGGCCGCGCCCAGAACCCGACCTACGAGGAGGTCTCCTCCGGCTCGACCGGCCACGCGGAGTCGATCGAGGTCCGGTTCGATCCCAAGAAGGTCAGCTACGACAAGCTGCTCGACGTCTTCTGGCACAACATCGATCCGGTGACCGCGAACGCCCAGTTCTGCGATCACGGCACGCAGTACCGCTCCGCGATCTTCTTCCACGGCGAGGCGCAGCACCAGGCGGCCGAAGCCTCCAAGCAGAAGCTGGTCGCGGCGAAGAAGCTGCCCGGACCGATCGTCACCCAGATCGTGGCGGCCTCGAAGTTCTGGCCCGCCGAGGAATACCACCAGGACTACTACGAAAAGAACCCGCTGCGCTACAACTTCTACCGCCAGAGCTGTGGCCGCGACCGGCGCCTGCAACAGCTCTGGGGAGCCGAGGCCGGCGGCCACTGAGCCGCCGCTGGGCCGCTGAGCAAGGCCCGAGCCGCAGGGCGCTACGGGTCGATCCGCACCCTCCAGGCACCGCGCCCGTGGGTGAAGGCGAAGAGGGTCGAGGCGTCGCCCGGCCCTCGGACGAGATCGAGCCGATCGGTCGGGACGTTCGCGAAGCCGGTGTTCTCGATGGCCCAGCTCGCCCCGCCGTTCCGGGTCGCGAAGACGCCCAGGTCGGTGCCGAGGTAGAGGACGTCGGGGTCGGAGACATCCGGGACGATCGAGAGCGCCGGCACGTCGGGCAGGCCGGTCGCCCCCGAGCCGTCGATCGCCGCCCAGGTCGCCCCGCCGTCCGCGGTCTTCCAGACGTGCCGGCCGCCGAACGTCGAGAAGGTCGCGTAGGCGACCCGGTCGTCGCTCGGCGAGAAGGCGAGGGACGAGACGAAGCCGTCCCGGATCCGGACGAACGGCCAGTCCTCGTTGCTCGCCGACAGCGCGTGGTCGTTGCGGTGGACGTAGCCGCGGCTCAGGCCGACGAGGACCCGATTGGAATTGCTCGGCGCGACCGCGAGGGCGCTCACGATCGAATCGCCGTCGCCCGCGACGGCGGTGCTCGCGCTCGACCAGAAGTCCGCCCCGTCGTCCGTGCGCCAGATGAAGGTCCCGCCCGTCCACAGGTGGCTCGGCGAGCTGCGATCGAGGATGAACGGCGCGATGAACAGGGACGCCGGATCGTCGATACCGTTCGTGCCGCCGTCGAACTTCGCGCCGCCGTCGACCGACTTCAGGATCGAAATCCCGGTGGTCTCGACGTAGAGGATGTTGGTTGCCTCGGGATTCACCGCGACGTACCCGCCGTCGCCCGAGACGAGCTTCTTCCAGTTGCGCCCGCCGGCCTCGGTGCCGAGCGACGTGCCGTTGTCCTGGCTGCCGCCGAAGTAGGTCTTGCCGTCGGGGAACGCCGCGCCGTCGTAGAACTGCGTCACCTCGTAGCCGTGGTTCAGGTTGCGCCAGGCGACCTTCCCTTGGGCCGGATCGCAGACGTCGAGGCCGGTCGCCTTCTTCGCCCGCGCGTTCCGGGTCACGAACAGGCCGCCGTCGTTGCCCGCGTAGAGGATCTGGTTCGTCGTGCCGTTGTACTGCGGATGAAAGACCAGGGCGTGGTTGTCCGCGTGGGCGAAGCTCGGCGCCGGACCGGTCGGATCCTCGGCCCACCAGTAGGAGATCGGGCCCCAGCTCCGGCCCGCGTCGTCCGAGCGGAAGAGATCGACGCCGCCCGCGAACACCCGGTTCGGATCCTTCGGGTCGACCGCGAGGACGTTGTCGTACCAGCCCTGGTTCAGGAAGACGTTCGCGTCGGAAAAGCCGCATTCCAACAGGCTCGCGAAGACCGGGTTGGTCAGGAGCAGCGTGTCGAGCTTGGTGGCGCTGGTGTTGCGCACCTGCGCCGTCCAGCTGGCCCCGCCGTTGGTCGAGCGGAATACGGCGTGCAGCCCGAACCGGTAGTCGCCACCGCCCGCCAGGCTGTCGGCGAGCGCGTAGATCGTGTCCTGGTGCGACGGGGCGATCGCGAGCGCGGTGCGACCCATGCCGGCCTCGTGCAGGACGGCGGTCCAGGCGCTCGTGCTCTCGGCCTTGAGATTGCGCCGGACCGTGCCCGAAGCGAAGTTGCCGCAGGATGCGAAGACGACGTCGCTCGCCTTGTCGGTGCGGATCGCGAGGTCGAGGCAGCCGTCGCCCACGTGAGGATCGAGGATCCGGGTCCAGCTCGCCCCGCCGTTGGTCGAACGCCAGACGCCCGTCCGGGTCGCGGCGTAGAGCCGGTTGCGGGCGCGGCTCGAGACGATCAGGTCGTTGACGAAGTGGAAATTGGGATTGTTGGTGGCCGCGAGGCGCGTCCAGGTCGCCCCGGCGTCCGTGCTCTTCAAAATCCCGGCGCCGCGGACGGCGTCGAAGTTGAAGAAGCCCTCGCCGGTGCCCGCATAGAGGGTGCGCGAGTCGGTCGGGTCGAAGACCAGCGAGGTGACCGCGAGGTTCGGCAAGAGGTCGCCGACCGGCGCCCAATTGGCCCCCGCGTTCACGCTCTTCCAGACCCCGCCCGCGACCCCCGCGGCATAGAACGTCTGCGGCCGCCGCGGATCGATCAAGAGAGAGCGCGTGCGCCCCCCGATGTTGCCCGGCCCGAGCGGCGTCCAGGTCCCGAGGTCGATCCGCGCTTCCTTCGAGGCGCCGGCCGCGGCGAGCGCCGCGCGCGAAGGCAGGAAGGTCTTGGCGGCGATCGAGTGCTGCGGCATCGCCCGCATGTGCTCGAGCGCCGCGAAGTAGCGCTCGGGGGAAAGGGCGGTCTCCCCGGCGGGCAAGCGCTTGCGCAGAGCGAATCGCGCCGCCTCGAGAGGCTCGTCGAGGGTCCGCTCCTCCCCGTCCGCGAGCTTGGCGCGGATCGGCGCCGGAAGCGGACGATCCGGGGCGTTGCTCGCATCTTTGAGCGCCTCGGCCCGGGCCAGGGCGGGGATGGCGAGCAGTGCGCTCGCCAGGCCGAGCAGCCGGCGGGCGGAGGGATGGGAAAGCCGTCCGAGCATCGAAAGAATCTCCTGCAACGCAAATTTGCCGCTCGCATTCTAAGGCCTTGCCTGAACGGCGGCCTGGGAACTCCCTCGCGAGTCGCAATCTGGCCGCTGCCCGGCCGCCGCGGTAGACTGAGGCCGTCTCGCACCAGCGACCGCCAGCGACTCGCCTCCGGGGGAACACGATGAAGATTCCGGGCCTGATCTTGAAGCAGATGTACACCTTGGGCAGCCTCGAAAACGTCGAGGGCGGCGTCCGGTTCAGCTTGAAGAACCGGCTGGCCGACGCGACGGTCACGCGGCTGCGGGAGGTCCGGATCGACGGCCAGGCCGTGCCGCTCGGAGAGTTGCGGCTCCTTCTGGCCGATGGGCCGCTCGCGGCGTCCGCCATCTCGCCCGAGCGGCCGGTCCCCTTCCCGCTCGCCCGGGTGGTCGTCATCGAGGCGCAGTTTCCGCCCTTGGCCAAGGGGCAGCACGAAATCGCGCTCGAATTCGACAGCACGCCGTTCGGCAGTCTCGCTTTCAAGGTCAAGGACGCGATCGCCGAGGAGAAGGTCAAGCGCACCACCGTCCCGCTCGACAAGGAGAACAACTTCACGCCCGAGATCGTCAAGGCGCGCCAGCGCTTCGTCGAGGAGTACGCCGGGGTGAAGCTCGAGCACATCGACAAGTTCTCGTTCGATCCCGGCGTGACCAAGGGCAACATCGAGAACTTCACCGGTGTCGCGCAGGTGCCGATCGGCTTCGCCGGCCCGCTCAAGGTCAACGGCGAGCACGCGATCGGCGAGTTCCTGATCCCGCTCGCGACCGCCGAGGGGACTCTCGTCGCCTCCTACAACCGGGGCATCAAGGTGCTCAACCTCTCGGGCGGCGTGATGGCGACGGTGGTCGGCGACTGCATGCAGCGGGCGCCCGTCTTCGTCTTCGACTCGGCGCGCGGGGCGCGCGATTTCATCGCCTGGGTGGAGGAGAACATCGCGACGATCCGCCAGCTCGCGGAAGAGACGTCTTCGGTCGCGAAGCTGCTCTACATCGATCCTTACCTCGCCAACAAGTTCGCCTTCCTGCGTTTCAACTATTCGACCGGGGACGCGGCCGGCCAGAACATGGTCGGGCGCGCGACCTTCGCCGCCTGCTCGTGGATCCTCGAGAACGCTTCGGGCATCCGCCATTTCTATCTCGAGTCGAACTTCGCGACCGACAAGAAGGCGTCGCAGATCAACATCATGCGCACGCGCGGCAAGCGCGTCACCGCCGAGGTGACGATCCCGCGCGACGTCCTGATCCAGCACATGCGGGTCGAGCCCGAGACGGTCAACTACCACGCGGGGATCGCGAACGTCGGCGCGTTCCTCTCGGGCGCCAACAACAACGGTTGCCACTCGCCCAACGGCATCACCGCGATGTTCATCGCGACCGGCCAGGACGTGGCGAACGTCTCGGAATCGTCAGCCGGTGTCGTCTACACCGAGGTGACGAAGGAGGGCGACCTCTACATCTCGATCACGATCCCGTCGCTGATCGTCGCGACCCACGGTGGCGGCACGGCCTTGCCGACCCAGAAGGAGTGCCTCGGGATCCTCGGCTGCACGGGGCGCGGCAAGGTCAACAAGCTCGCCGAGATCATCGCGGGGGTCGTCCTCGCGGGCGAGATCTCGCTCGCCTCGGCGATCTCCTCGCTCGACTGGGTTTCCTCCCACGAGCAGTACGGCCGCAATCGCTGAGCCGGAACCGGACGGGCGGGGCGCGATGGCTAGCTCGCCGGGGGATCCGGCAACGCCGAGCGCGCGCCTCGCTTCCTCCCCCTCGCCGCGGGCGCTCTGGCTCGCGACCACAGCGGTCTTCCTTGGCGTCTGGGCTGGCCTCGCGCTCTTCTATGCCCGCCATCCCGTGCTCTACGACGCGGATGCCTACTACCACTTGGCGATCGCCCGCGCCACGGCGCACCTCGGGCGCCCTCTCGCGGATCTCCCGTGGCTCCGCTTCAGCGTCCTCAGGCCGGGGTTCGGCGACAAGGAGGTGCTGTTCCATCTCCTGCTCGCTCCGTTCGCCGCGCTCGCGGACCCTCTCGCCGGCGGTCGCCTCGCCCTCGCGCTCTGCAATGCGCTGATCGCCGCCGCGCTCGCCCATCTCGGCGTCCGCGCCCTCGGCTGGTGGGGACTTGTCCTCCCCTTCTGGCTGTTCTTTGCCACCACCGAATCGACCTGGCGGCTCGTGCGCTTGCGGCCCGAGCTGCTGTCGTTGTTCCTGCTCCTGCTCGCCGCCTGGGCGATCGCCCGGCGCCGTTACCGCTCGGCCGGTGCGCTCGCCGCTCTCTACACCCTCGCCTATACGGCCTTCCACGTCTATCTGGGGCTCTGCGGCCTCCTCTTCCTGGCCTTCGGCTGGCTGCGCCGCCGGTGGGAATGGGGGCTCCTGCTCTATCCGCTCCTGGGCGCCGGCCTCGCGCTCGTCGCGCACCCGAACTTCCCGAAGAACCTGGAGGTCTGGGTCGTTCAGAACGTCCAGTTCTTCGCCCAGAAGGGGTTGCTCGACGCCGGCACCGAGTTTCAGCCGAATGCGACCGACGTCGTCCTCCTCGTCCAGCTCGGCTGGCTTCTCGGTTTCCTCGCCCTTTGGCGCTCCGGCGTGCCGGAGCCTGCCGGGGATTCCGAAGCGGCGGCCGGCGTCGAGAAGGAGACCGCGGAGCGCGCGGCGATCGTCTTCGCCGTGGCCGCCCTGGTCTTCGGCGTCCTCTATCTCCTGATGTCGCGCTTCGCCTTCTACTTCTTTCCCTTCGCGACGCTCTGGGCGCTGTTCGAGCTGCGAAGGCGCGGGCGGCGCCTCGGCCGCTGGACGGCTCTGCCCGGTCGGGGACGTGTGCCCCTCGCCCTGGCGTTCGGATTGAGCCTCCTGGTGAGCCTGCCGGTGGCGAAGCGGGCGCTCGCGCTCTTCGCGCAACGGACCGATCCGGGACCGGGCGCGATCCGCCTCGTCGACCGCGAGGAGGTCGGCAAGGCTCTGCCGGCCGGAGCCCGGGTCGCCGCGCCCTGGCGCTCGACGCCGATCTACATGCTCTGGGCGCCGCAGGCGCGCTATCTCAATACCCTCGATCCGGTCTTCATGGCGACGCCGTTTCCCGAGGTCTATGCGGCCCAGCGCGCGGTCTTCGAGGGCGCCGAGCCCGACGTCCCCTTGGCGACGGCTCTCGACCTCGACAGCGACTACCTGGCGATCCCGACGACCGGCGAGACCGATCGCCTCGTCGCCCGCCTGACCGCCGATCCGCGCGTCGCGACCCTCCATCGCGGCTTCAACGGCGTCTACCGGCTGCTGCCGGCAGCGAATCGGGCGTTCGTGCTCGCCTGGAGGCTCGCTCCCCTGCGGTTCTCGGGGCCGGCCGTTTCCCCGGGCGACATCCCGGCGCCCGGCAGCGAGGATGCGACTTCGATGGGCTCCTGGCCGTCCTACCCGCTCCACCCGAGCCCGCGCGGGCGAGCCTTCGAGGGGTTCGTGGACGCGCGGAGGTTGGAAGCTCCCGGCGCACCGGCCGGCTGCATCGGGCTCGTCCACGAAGAATCGGTCGCCTCGGCCACCCGCATCGAGTACGAGCTGGCGCCGATGGGAGCGACCTCGGTCTCTCTCGATGCTGCGCTCCTCGC
Source organism: Thermoanaerobaculia bacterium (assembly GCA_035607445.1). Lineage (GTDB taxonomy): Bacteria > Acidobacteriota > Thermoanaerobaculia > Multivoradales > UBA5704 > DASYKS01. The sequence goes on from DATMZM010000525.1 coordinate 12,546, forward strand.
CTCGACGACGCGCGATCTCGACGCCGTGCTCGGCCAGGGGCTCGAGCTGCCCGTGACCTTGCAGCCCGGCGCGCATCGGCTTTTCGTGGTCACCTGTCCGGCGCGCGACGCCACGGCCAGAACCGGCTTCTACCTGCTCGAAAGAGACCGCCGCGCGGCGGGCTGACGGCAGCTTCGGCGGCCGAGCGCACCGCGATCACCCCCTCCAGCCAATCGAGAAAGGGATCCATCGTCTGGCTCTCTCGCCAGGTCTCGACTCGTTCCCGCGCTCGCGCCGAGAGTCGGGCGAGATCGTCCGCCGCCCGCCAGACGGCGGCGGCGATCGACTCGACGTCGTCCTCTTCGTAGATCACCCCGGCCGCGGCTCCCGAAGCGACCTGTTCGGCCAGCCAGGTCCCGCTCGGCACGACGACCGGCAGCCCCGCGAGGATCGACTCGGAGAGGATGCCGGACGCGCGCTGCCGGTAGGGAATCCGCTGATACGGAAAGAGGGCGAGGTCGGTACGGGCGAAAAGGGAAACGTAGTCGTCCCGGCCGAGCCCGCCCCGCGTGCAATCGATCCCCGGCTCGTCCGCCAAGCGGCAAAGCTGGGCGAACTGATCCTCCGTCAGCTGCTCGTTCGCGAGTTGGAGATTGAAATCGATCGCTCCTCGCCGCCGGCAAGCGGCCACGATTTCGGCCAGCCGATGCGAACCCTTTTCGGGGCGCGCGCCGCCGAAGACTCCCACCCGCACCGGCCCCTCCAACCTCCGGCCGGCCCGCGGGGCGATCCCCGCGACCAGCTCCGCCATCGGGGCGACCCCGACGTCCTCCCCGAGGAGAACGGCGAGCTCGGCGCTCGCGCTCGCGGTATGGCTCGCGAGAACGATCCTCCGCCGGCCTCCGGCATCGATCCGCGCGATCTCCAAGGCGGTGGCGGCGATTTCGCCGAGCAGGCGGTTGCGCTCTTCGGCCCCCTCGCGATTCCAGCGATCGCTCGGGAAGAGGACGAGGCTCCACGGCCGCTTGCGCGCAGGCAGCTCCGCGCTCCAGCGGAAGATCGCCCGCGCCTCGCACTGGGTCGCGATCGTCATCAGCAGGCGATCCCCGGCGCGGATCACCGGCGAGACGTGGGTCCCGAGCATGTCGGCGAAGAGCGCGGTCCGCTCGTCGAACGAGAGGTCGCGCCGGAAGACCGGGTCCGAGAGAACCGCATGCCCTTGCGGGAATGCCGCGCGCACCTCCGGCTCGGCCTCCCGGTGCAGGAAGAGCACGCTTCCCCAGCCGCGCCGCCGCGCGGACTCGAGGAAGGCCATCGACTGATGGAATCGGTGCCCCGTCCGGTCGGCCAGACGATGCTGGACGCCGATCAGCCGGATCTTCATCGGGCTCTCAATCCTCGCGGTTCTCGCGCGGCGCGAGGGCGGAGCGGACGTCCCAGATCATGACCCGATTGTTGCCCGAGTCGGCGACCGCGAGCCGGCCGGCGTCGAGGTGGAGGCCGTAGGGCCAGCAGAACGTGTCGTGCGCGACCGCCCGCCAGCGGTTTTCGCCGTTGTGCGCGAAATCCTCCTGGCCGAGGACGAGGTCGGCGGGAGCATAGGGCGGGCCGGGCGCCCGGCGCCAGAGGAGGATCCGATTGTTCGCCGTGTCCGCGACCGCGAGGGCGAGGCCGTCGCTCGCGAGGCCGTAGGGAAAGCGGAGCGTCGCAGCGGTCTGCGGCAGGTGCGGAAGCTCCGAGTTGGCCGCGAAATCGCTCTGTCCGAGGACGAGATCGGCGTCCCGGTCGGCGCCGTCCGCTCGGAAAGGCGCTCCGGCCCAACCGAGCACCCGATGGTTTCCGGCGTCGGCGACGTAGAGGCGCTCGCTCTCTCCCGTCGCTCCCCTCCCCCTCGCTCCGGCGACAGCATGCGGCCAGCGGAACGAACGGGCGGAAGGCGGACCGCCCCGGTTCTCGCCCGCGGAAGCCATGTCCGGTTGGCCGAGGACCGCATCCGCCGGCCGATCGTGCGCGGGCAGCTCGTTCCAGGCGAGAACCCGGCGATTGCCCGTGTCGGCGACGTAGAGCCGGCCGTCGACGAACCCGAGGCCGTAGGGCCAGTAGAGACCCGCAGCGGAGACCGTGCCGCCGCGGTTCGGCTCGATCGACGACAGGTCCGGCTGGCCGAGCGCCCAATCCGGCGGCGTATCGGAGCGCTCCGGGACCTCGTCCCAGACGAGGATGCGATGGTGCCAACTGTCGGCGACCAGCAGGCGGCCCTCGACGATCGCGAGCCCGGCCGGCAGATGAAGCCCGTTCTCCGGACCGCGGCCCCCGCCCCGCGGACCTTCCGTCCAGGCCGAAGGCTGGCCGAGGACCACGTCCGCCGGGGCGCCGTCCGCGCCGGGCAGGCCGCGCCAGAGCAGCACCCTGTGATTGCCCGAGTCGGCGACCGCGAGCCAGCGCGCATCGAGGAAGACGCCGCGCGGCGCGTAAAGTTGGGCCGGGGTCGCTCGCGCGCTCGGCAGAGCGAGCCCGCCGGGCGCCGGGGCGCCGAGCCACCGCACGGGCGTCGCGGTGAGCTCGCCGGTCACTCCGGTCTCACGTAGATCGTCCCCCCGTCGATCCGCAGCGGGAACGGCTCGAGCCGGACCTGCGGCGTCGTCAGGCATTCACCGGAGAGGCCGTCGTAGCGGTAGCCATGCCACGGGCAGGTGATCGTTCCGGATGCGACGTCGACGATCCCGCCGTCGAGCGGCAACCCCTGATGCGCGCACGTGTTGCGAAAGGCCCGCAGATCCTCTCCGAATCGGAGGAGCACGAGGCTTCCCTCCGCCGTGTCGAACCGGTAGGGCCGGCCTTCGGCGACGTCTCCTGCGGCCGGCCCTTCGAGCCATCCCTTCGCGTCGCCGCCCGCGCGCAAGGCCTCGAGCGGCACGAACGCCGCGGCTTCGGCCGGCTCGCCGCTCGAGGCGATGATGGTCTCGATCTCCGGAACGTGCGTCTGGAGAGTCTCCTCGACCCCCTGGCGGAGCGTCGTCGCCGACATCGAGCAGCCGTGGCAGGCGCCGGTCAGGCGAAGCGTCACCGTCCGCTCGGTCAGCTCGACCAGCTCGACGTCGCCGCCGTGCGATTGGAGATAGGGGCGAACCAGGTCGAGCGCCTGCACCACCCGGGTGCGCAGATCGGCGCGCATCAGACCGTGCATGGAGAAGAGAGCGTAGACGGTGGGATCGGCCGCGAGATCGAGGAGCAGCTCGGTGCCGCGCGGATCGGCCTTGAGCGCGCGGACGATGCGGATCAGACCGGCCTTGTGGAAGGCCTCGATCGCATGGCGGACTTCGCGCGAGCGTTCGCGCGCCGCAGGCTCCTGCGTCTCGGCCGCGGCGAGCGCCCGATCGACCCTCTCCGCGAGCCGGTCGAGGTCCGGCTCGTCCTCTCGGCCGGTCGCCGTGCTCATCGCGCGACCTCCGCGAGCTCCGTTCGGTCGATCCCGGCGCTTGCGCGGCCGGCCGCCAGCCGCTCGTGGATCCGCTCGGCCCGTTCGAGCGCGCTCGCGGCGAGGTCGGGCGTGCCGTGCCCGTGGAACAGCCGGCGCGCCTCGTCGAGCTTCGCGAGCGCCGGAGGGAAGATGCCGAGGTGGGCGAGCGCGTTCGCCTGGTTGGCGAGCAGCCGCGCGATGCCGAGCGGGTCGACCGCCGGATTGCGGACGCCGAGCAGCTCCTCGTAGATCTCGACCGCCTGGATCAGGTTCTCCTCCGGATGGGACGAGGGCAGGTACTGGAGCGCGTTCGCGAGATTGAGCCGTGCGCTCGACCACTCCTCCGGGTGGGTTTCGCGCCGGAAGACCTCGAGCGCCTCGCGGAACGACTGCACGGCGACGCCCATGCGGAGCGGATCGCCCGCTTCCCGCATCGGCAGCGCCAGGTAGAGGAGGCCGAGGTTGTTCTGCGCCAGGGCGTAATCCTCCGGGTCGTCCTCGAGCGAGAGGCCGCAGTGGATCGCCTCCCGATAGGCGTCGATCGCGGCGAGCAGCCCACCGCGATCGGTGTCCGCCGGGGTCGCCGCCGACTCCTGGAGCTGGCTGCCGAGGGCCAGGCAGAGATCGACGCGAAGCGGCCGGAGGCGCCCTCCCCGCGCCAGCTCGACCGCTTCGCGGAGCGCCGCGAGCGCCGCGCGCGGATCGCTCGATCGGAGCCACGCCGAGCGCTGGCCGAGCAGCTGCGCCGCGAGGAGCGGCGAGGCGGCACGGGAAATCCCGATGCCCGCATCGAGCGCCGCGAGCGCCGCGTCCAGGCGCCCTTCTTCCATCTCCGCCGCCGCCCGGATCATCCAGGCGACCGCGTCGAGGGACGGATCGGTCGCGGGAACCGCCCGGGAAGGCGAAGGCGACCGATCGCTCAATCCGGCCGAGAAGGCCGCGCAGGCGAGCAGCAGGGCCAGATCGCCGGTCAGCTCCCGCTCGAGCCGCGCGAGCGTCTCCGGGTCGGGCGCGAGAACGAACCGATCGTAGGCGAGGAGGAGGGCGTCCGCGGCATTCGCAGTGCTCGGTTCGGCACCGTCCGCCAGCGCGTCGAGGGCTGCGAGGGCACCTTGGACATCGCCGCACGCCGCCCTGCGGAAGAACTCCCAGCCGGCCGGCAGCTCGCCGTCGAGATCGCCCGCCCGGAGCGCTTCGAGCGCCGCTCCGCTCTCTGGACGGTCCGGCAGGACGAGGAGGCTCGCGGGCGGCGGGAAGACGCCGAGCGGCTGCGGTCCGGCCGCGAGGGCGACTCCATGCCAGAGAACGGTCATGGGTGAACCGCGAGCCAGCGCTCCTCGGGGACGGCGAGCTCGGCCAAGAGCCGCTCGGCGAGGCGGAGCATGGACGCCTCGACCGGCGGCGACAGCGGATCGCCGATCGCGAGCGAGGCCGCTTCGATCAAATAGACGGTGACGCGCTGCGGGTA
>DATMZM010000174.1:0-17162 GCA_035607445.1 Thermoanaerobaculia bacterium
GATGCCGTGGTGGACGAGCACGGCGTCCGCTCCAGCCTCCCGGGCGCGCTCGAACAGCTCGATGCAGCCCGAGACTCCCGTGACGATCTTCCGGATCTCCCGGCGCCCTTCGACCTGGAGTCCGTTCGGGCCGTAGTCGCGGCCCTTCTTCGCTTCGAGGTAGTCGTCGAGGTAGGCGACGAGCCGGTCGCGATCGATCGCGCCGCCCGAAGTCTCTTGATCGTTCATGGCTCCGAGTTTAGCGCCGGGGCCTGAAAACGAAACAGGGAAGCCTTGCGGCTTCCCCGGATTCCCTGCGCGGGGCCGTGCCGGACCCCGTGCTCGCGACCTCGACGCGCGATTGCCCGCGATTGCCTAGCGCCGGCCGCCTCCGCCCCCGCCCCGCCCGCCCCGGTCGCCGCCACGGCCGCCGCGGTCTCCCCCCCGGCCACCGCGGTCCCCGCCCCGGCCACCCCGATCGCCGCCCCTTTCGGGACGATCGGAGCCGGAGCTCGAGACCGACATCTCCATCCCTTCGTACTGCGAGGGATCGTAGTCGGGCGCTTCCATGATGACCGCCTTCCGCGACAGGCGCACGCGGCCCGTCTCGTCGATGCTGATCACCTTGACCGTCATCTCGTCGCCTTCCTTGGCGATGTCCGAGACCGCGTTGACCCGGAAGGGCGCGAGCTCGCTGACGTGGACGAGGCCGTCCGTCCCCGGCATGATCTCGACGAAAGCGCCGTAGGCCTCGACGCGGCGCACCGGGCCGGTGTAGACCTTGCCGATCTCCGGCACCTCGGTCAGGCGCTCGATCATCTGCATCGCGCGCTTCGCCGCCGCCTCGTCGGGCGAGGCGATGATCACCTTGCCGTCGTCCTGGACCTCGATCTCGCAGCCGGTCTGCTCGATGATCGAGCGGATCGTCTTGCCGCCTGGTCCGATGATGTCGCGGATCTTCTCCTTCGGGATCGCGATCGTGTAGAGGCGCGGCGCAAAGCGGGAGATCTCCCCGCGCGGCGCCGAGATCGCCTTTTCCATCTCGCCGAGGATGTGCATCCGGCCGGCGCGCGCCTGTTCGAGCGCCGCCTGCATGATCTCGCGGGTGACGCCGGCGATCTTGATGTCCATCTGGAGGGCGGTGATGCCGTCCTTGGTCCCCGCGACCTTGAAGTCCATGTCGCCGTAGTGGTCTTCCTGGCCGGCGATGTCGGAGAGGACGGCGAACTTGTCGTCGCTCTTGATCAGGCCCATCGCGACGCCCGCGACCGGCGAGAGCAGAGGCACGCCGGCGTCGAAGAGGGCGAGCGAGCCGCCGCAGATCGTGGCCATCGAGGAGGAGCCGTTCGATTCCAGGATGTCGGACACGACGCGCAGGGTGTAGGGGAACTCGTCCTCGCTCGGCAGCACCGGCATCAACGCGCGGCGCGCGAGCACGCCGTGGCCGATCTCGCGCCGGCCGGGGCCGCGCAGGAACTTGACCTCGCCGACCGAGAACGGCGGGAAGTTGTAATGGAGCATGAACTTCTGGACGTTCTCGCCCTCGTACTCCTCGATGATCTGGGCGTCGCGGCTGGTGCCGAGCGTCGCGGTCACGAGCGCCTGGGTCTCGCCGCGGGTGAACAGGGCGGAGCCGTGGGTGCGGGGCAGGAGACCGACCTCGACCGCGATCGGGCGGATCTCGTCGAGCCGCCGGCTGTCGAAGCGGGTGTGCTCCTCGAGCACCACGTGGCGCAGGAGGTCTTCCTCGAGCTGGCCGAGCACCTTCTTGACCTGGGCGCGCTTGACTTCGTCGTCGGCAGCGAAGCGCTCCATGTAGGCCTTGGTGACCTCGGAGGCGGCCTTCTTGCGCTCGAACTTGCCCTTGGTGAAGAGGGCGCCGCGGAGCGCGTCCCAGAGGTCCGTCCGGACCTGGTCGTAGAGCTCGGCCGGGTAGGGCACGGGAGCTTCCCAGACCGGCTTCTGCTTGCTGCCGGCCAGGTAGAGCTCCTTCTGGGCGCCGATGATCTTCTGGATCTCGGCGTGGGCCCGGAAGATGGCGTCGAGCATCTGCGCTTCGGACAGCTGGTTGGCGCCGGCCTCGACCATCGCGACCGCCTCTTCGGTTCCGACCACGACCAGGTCGAGGTCCGAGACGATGCGCTGGCTGTTGGTCGGGTTGAAGATCAGCTCGCCTTCGATCATGCCGACGCGCACGGCGCCGACCGGATGGTAGAACGGGATCTCCGAGAGCACGAGCGCCGCCGAGGCGCCGTTGATCGCCAGGATGTCGGGATCGTTCTCGCCGTCGGCCGAGATGCAGAAGGCGATGATCTGGGTGTCGAACGTGTAGCCGTCGGGAAACAGCGGGCGCAGCGGCCGGTCGATCTGCCGGCAGGTGATGATCTCCTTCTCCGTCGGGCGCCCTTCGCGCTTGAAGAAGCCGCCCGGGATGCGCCCCGCCGCGTACGTGTACTCCTTGTAGTCGACGGTCAGGGGGAGGAAGTCGCGCGCGATGCCGCCCTTCATGTCGGCGCAGGCCGTGGCGAGCACCACGGTGTCGCCGAGGCGCACGGTGCAGGAGCCGTCCGCCTGCTTGGCGAGGTGGCCGGACTCGATCACGAGCTGACCGGTGCCGACGGGTATTTCTCTTCGCAGGGTCATATTCGTCCTTCAACTCTTTCTGGCGCCCCGCCGCCCGAGAAGGGCCCAAGGCCCGCCGGGGGTGAGAGGCGCGGCAACCGCAACCTCCTGAGGAGGGTGGGGTCAATGGGGACCGGTTCGATCACTTCGGATCGCTACCGGTCCGGACCTGCGGACGGCGCACGCCGCCCGCGGACGGGGAGGCGGTGAGGCTACTTGCGGAGCCCGAGCCGTTCGATCGTGCTGCGGTAGCGCTCGATGTCCTTCGACTTCAAGTAGTCGAGCAGGCGACGGCGGCGACCCACGAGCTTCAGCAAGCCACGGCGTCCGTGATGGTCTTTGGTGTGGGTCTTGAAATGATCCGTCAACTGGATGATCCGATGCGTCAGGAGCGCCACCTGCACCTGGGTCGAGCCGGTATCCTTGTCGTGCAGACGGTGGTCCGTGATGATGCTTTCCGTCGTGGGCGTGCTTTCAGACAATGCGGGACTCCTCCATTCGTTCTCTACAAGAAAGGGGATTTTAGCACGGCCGGGCGGCCCGGCCGCTCGTCCCCGATTCGAACGCTATTCGAAAACGACGCGCGGCTGGACGATGCCGACCCCGGCCCCGCCGATCCGCTCGACGACGGTGCCGACCGCGATCATCTCGTGCCGCCGGTTCATCAGCTTGACCCAATCGCCCTCCTCGCCGGCCAGCTCGCGGACCAGGACGGTCTGCCCATGGCGGATCCGCTGCTCCTGCTGGGCGTCGGCCAGCACCTCGGCGAAGGGGAGAGGGATCTCGTCGAACGGCAGCCAGGCCTTGCCGGCCGTCCCCCCGGCCGGCCCGGCGAGGCCGGCCAGCTGCGGAATCGTGACCGCGTCCTCGATCAGGAAGGGGCCGATCTTCGTCCGGCGCAGCGCCGAGAGGTGCGCGCCGCAGCCGAGCGCCCGGCCGAGGTCGTGGGCGAGGGTGCGGGCGTAGGTCCCGGACGAGCAGCCGAGCCGGAACGGGATCGCGCCGTCGGCGAGCGGACCGGTCGGGGCGAGCTCGAAGACGGTGACCTCCTTGGTCTCGGCCGGCACCTCTTCGCCGCGCCGCGCCAGCTCGTAGAACTTGACCCCGCCGACCTTCTTGGCGGAGTAGGGGGGAGGCTGCTGCTCGGACGAGCCGACGAAGCGCTCCATCCCCTCGCGGATCGCCTCCTCGGTCAGGCCGTCGATCGGCTGCTCGGCCGTCACCGTCCCCGAGGCGTCGTAGGTGTCGGTCGCGACGCCGAAGCGGATGACCCCCGAGTAGAGCTTGGGTGCGCGGATCAGGAAGCGCGTCAGGCGGGTCGCGGCGCCGACGGTCAGGAGCAGGAGACCGGTCGCGTCCGGATCGAGGGTGCCGCAGTGGCCGATCTTCTTCTGGCCGAGGATCCGGCGCGCCTTCTGCACGACGTCGTGCGAAGTGCAGCCGGCCTCCTTGTCGATGAGGAGGAGTCCGTCTTTCATCCGCGCGAAACCCTCAGCCGAGCGCCGCTTCGAGCTCGGCGACGACGTCGAGCCCGGACTCGCCGGCCGGATCGACGGCGAACCCCGCCGCGTTGCGATGGCCGCCGCCGCCGTGCCTTCTCGCGACCTGCTCGACGTCGACCTCGCCCCGGCTGCGCAGGGAGACCTTGAGGGTGCCGTCGTCGCGCCGCCTGAACAGGGCGACCGCCTCGACACCCGCGATCGAGCGCGGGTGGTCGATCAGGCCCTCGGCGTCGCCCGGGGCCGCGCCGGCGCGCTCGAACATCGCGGGATCGAGGTGGACGGTGGCGATCCGGCCGCCGTCGTGCAGCTCGAGCGTCCGGAGCATTTCGCCCAGGAGCCGGATCGAGCCGAGGGGCTGGCTCTCGTGCAGCCAGAGCGAGACCTGCTCGGGCTGGGCGCCTTCGCGCACCAGGGCCGCCGCGGCCTCGAACGCCTGCGGCGTCGCGTTCGAGAAGCGAAAGCCGCCGGTGTCGGTGACGAGGGTCAGGTAGAGAGCGGTCGCCGTCTCGGCGTCGAGCTGCGCGTGGAGGCCCTGGGCCAGCCGGTAGACCAGCTCGCCGACCGCGGGGGCCGAGGTGTCGACCCAGTTGACCGCGCCGTAGTGCTGGTTGCCCAGGTGGTGGTCGACGTTGAGGAGCGGCACGTCTCCCAAATGGTCTTCGAGGCCGGTGCGATCGAGGCTCGGGCATTCGAGCACCAGGGCGGCGTCGAACAGCTCGGGGAAGCCGGCCGGCGGCTCCGGTCCTTCGTGGATGCGGTCGCTGCCCGGCAGCGGCTTGTAGATCCCGGGCGTCGGGTCCCGCATCCAGATGACCGCGCTCTTGCCCAGGCGGCGGAGGATCCTCGCGAGGCCCAGGCAGGAGCCGATCGCGTCCCCGTCGGGATTGGCGTGGCTCGTGAGCAGAAAGCGGTTGCCCTGCCGGATCCGGCGCAGCAGGTCTTCAGGCGCTTTCGTCGTCGTTGCTACCATGGAGGCTCTCCAGGAGATTGGCGATGTTTTGACTGTGCTCCGCGCCGCGGTCGAGCTTGAAGGTCAGCTCGGGCGCGACGCGCAGATGGCGCAGGCGCCGGGCGATTTCGGAACGCAGGAAACCCTTGGCGTGCTGGAGCGCCTCGACGGTCGCGACGCGCTCGGCTTCCTCGCCGAGGACGGAGACGTCGACGGTCGCGTGGCGCAGGTCGGCGGTCACGTCGACCGCGGTGATCGTCGCGAGCCGGACCCGCGGATCCTTGACCTCGCGCAAGAGGAGGTCCGCGAGCTCCGCGCGTAGGACGTCCCCCACCCGATCGGTGCGCCGGCTCACGCTTGCGCCTCGAGCACCTGCGGCTGCCAGAGCGTCAAATACGCTTCGGGCTCGCCGTCGATCAGGTCACGAATTTCGTCCAGCATGCGCTCCGCTTCCCTTTCGGTCTGGGCCACCGCGGCGATCGAGATCTCGGCTCGCTGCAGGAGGTCGTGATGGGCGGTCTCGGCGATCGAGACGCGAAACCGCTGGTGGATCCGCTCGATCAGCGACTTGACCACCCGTCGCTTGTCCTTGAGCCCGCGGCTCTGGGGCAGATGGAGCTCGAAGCTGGAAATGCCGACCACCATGGCGGGTCTCCGAAGCGCCGCCGGGACGGCAGGGAGGATCAGAGGGTCGCCGCGACCTCTTCGCGGCCGTAGGCCTCGATCACGTCGCCCGGCTTGAAGTCCTGGAAGCGCTCGAGGCCGATGCCGCAATCGAAGCCGGTGCGGACCTCCGCGACGTCGTCCTTGAAGCGCCGGAGCGACGAGATCTTCCCCTCGAAGACAACGCGATTGTCGCGCAGCAGGCGGACCAGGGCGTTGCGTGGGATGACCCCTTCGACGACGTGGCAGCCGGCGATCGTGCCGACCTTCGGCACCTTGAAGGTGTCGCGCACCTCGGCGCGGCCGGCCGAGACCTCGCGGAAGGTGGGATCGAGCAGGCCGACCATCGCCAGCTTGAGCTCGTCGAGCAGCTCGTAGATGACGGTGTGCAGCCGGATGTCGATGCCTTCCTTCTCGGCCAGCTCGGCCGCCGAGCGCTCCGGGCGGACGTTGAAGCCGATGATGATCGCCCGCGACGCCGAGGCGAGGAGGACGTCGTTGGTCGAGATCGCGCCGAGCCCGGAGAGGATCACCTGGACCTTGACCTTCTCGGTGCTCGCCTTGAGGAGGGAATCGCGGAGCACCTCGAGCGAGCCCTGGACGTCGGCTTTCAGGACGACCGGCAGCTCCTTGACGTCGCCGGCCTGGATGCGCCCGAACAGCTGCTCGAGGGAGAGCGCGCGCTGGACCGGCAGGAGCCCCTTCTGGCGCTCCTCGAGGGCCCGGAACTCGGCGATGCCGCGCGCCTTCACCTCGTCCTCGACGACCTGGAAGGGATCGCCCGCGCCGGGCAGGTCGGTGAATCCGGTCACGCCGACCGGCGTCGACGGGCCCGCGGCCTGGATGCGGCGGTCGAGGTCGTCGGTCATCGAGCGGACGCGTCCCCAGGTCGCGCCGGTGACGAACAGGTCGCCGGGCTTGAGCGTGCCGTTCTGCACCAGGACCGTGGCGACGATGCCGCGGCCGACCTCCTTCCGCGCCTCGAGCACCGCGCCCTGCGCGCGGACGGCCGAGTCGGCCTTCAAGTCGAGCAGGTCGGCGGTCAGGAGGATCATCTCGAGCAGCTCGTCGATGCCCTCCTTCTTGAGCGCGGAGACGCCGACCATGACGGTGTCGCCCCCCCACTCCTCGGGCTGGAGGCCGCGGTCGGCGAGCTCGCGCTTGACCCGGTCGGGATTGGCGTTGACCTTGTCGACCTTGTTGATCGCGACGACCATGGGCACCTTGGCGGCGCGCGCGTGGTCGATCGCTTCGACCGTCTGCGGCATGACGCCGTCGTCCGCCGCGACGACCAGGACGACGATGTCGGTCACTTTGGCGCCGCGGGCGCGCATCATCGTGAACGCCTCGTGGCCCGGGGTGTCCAGGAAGACGATCTTCCGGTCGCGCACGTCGACGTGGTAGGCGCCGATGTGCTGGGTGATGCCGCCGAACTCGCTCTCGGTCACCTTCGACTTGCGGATCGCGTCGAGCAGCGAGGTCTTGCCGTGGTCGACGTGGCCCATGATCGTGACCACGGGACCGCGCGGCTCGCGGCCGGGGCCGGTGGTCTCGGACTCGCCGCGCTTGATCTCCTCGCGCAGCTGGACCTCCTCCTCGAACGAGACGATCATCGTCTCGACGCCGAGCGACTTGGCGACCGCCTGCGCGAGCTGCGGCTCGACGACGGAGTTGATGTTGGCGAGGATGCCGCGGTCGAACAGGGCCTTGATCAGGTCCTTGGCCTTGACGCCGAGCTTGTCGGCGAACTCGCGCAGGGTCATCCCTTCCGAGATCGTCACCGTGCCGACCGGCGGCGCCTTGCGGAACGAGAGCAGCTTGCCGCCGTCGGCCTGGATGTTCTCGTCTTCGCGGCGCTGGGCGCGGCGGCTGCGCCGCGCGCTCGGCGAGATGTCCTCGTCCTCTTCGAGATCCTTGAGCGAGCCCTTGAACACGGTCAGGTTCGGATCCGGCGCGATGCGCGGCGGGACCTTGCCCTTCGGCTTCTTGGCGCCGCGCCGATCCCGGTCCGACGGCCGGTCGGACCGCGAGGGGGAGGGAGCGCCGGGCCGGCTGGGCGTCTCCGGGCGCGGACCCACGGGCGAGGTCGGCCGGGGGCGCGTCCCGGTATCGCGGAACACCGGGTTCGAGGGGCGCTGCGCCCCGGTCGCGCTCGGCGCCGTCCCGACCGGCCTGCCGATCGGCGGGGCGGGCGGTGCCGGGACGGGCGGGCTGACCGGCGCGGCGGCGACCGGAGCGGTGACGGCCGGGGCGGCCTGGGGAGCCGCGACGGCCGTAGCTTCCCGCGGCGTCTCGGCGACCTCGGCGGGCAGGAGGGCCTGCGCTTCGGCCGCGGCGGCTGCGGCGGCGGTGAGAGCGCGCTCCGGCCGCTCGCTCGCGGGCAGCGTCTGGATGCGCGGCTCGACTTTCTGGATCAGGGTGCGCGGCCGTCCGGGGCGCAGCGGATTGACCATCGGCCGCCGCGCGGCGACCGGCGGCGGCGCCTGGGTGCGCTTGCGCTGCACCTCCGCCGGAGCGGGCTCGTCCCGCAAGATCACCTCGCGCGGATGGGGCAATTTCTTGCCCTGGATGATCGCCTGGAGGATCTCGGAGTCGATGTGGGCGTCGTCGCCCTCGACGCGCACGCCGATCGACTTCAGCTTGAAGACGAGATCCTGGTTCGAGATGCTCATCATCCGAGCCAGGTCCTGGACCCGAATCTTTCCCATGGTTGCTCAGTGCTCCCTGTCGCTCCCGCGGTGCGGTAGCGCCTCAGGCCTCGTCGTTGCCCTCGGGAGCTTCGGCCTCGGCCGTCTCTCCTTCGGTATCGGTGGCCGCGGTGTGCGCGGCCCGCTGGCGCTCGCTGTCCTGGAAAGCCCGGGACAGGGCGGCCATGAAGTCGTCGTCGGCCATCGGTTTGCTGCTCGCCGTCGCGGGCCGCTCGAGCCCGGCGGTGAACTCCGCGGCCGCGGTGTTCGCGCGCAGCTCGGCCTGCTCCTCGGCCCAGGCGAGCAGTGCCTGCGCGGTCTCGGGCTCGACGCCGGCGATCGCCGTCAGGGCGCTCTCCTCCGCGCCCAGGAGCTCGTCGACGGAGCCGTAGCCGGCCTCGGCGAGCAGGTCGGCGGTCTCCGAGTCGACGCCGGGTGCCTCGGCGACCTCCGGCGCTTCCACCTCTTCCGGCTCGGCGGTGCCGAGGGCCGTCTGGAGCATGCGGGCGAGCGCGTCGGTGACCTCGTCCTTGACGTCGGTCTCGCTCTTGATGTCGATGCGGGCGCCGATCAGCTCGGAGGCGAGGCGGACGTTCTGGCCGCGCTTGCCGATCGCGAGCGACAGCTGCTCGTCCTCGACGATGACGTCCAGATGGGGGACCTCGCCCTGGTGGGTGACCGAGACGCGGGTGATCTTCGCCGGCGCGAGAGCGCTCTGGGCGAAGGTCACGAGGTCGTCGCTGTACTCGATGATGTCGATCTTCTCGCCGCGCAGCTCGCGGATGATCGACTGCACGCGCGAGCCCTTCATGCCGACGCAGGCTCCCACCGGATCGACGTCGCGCTCGCGGCTGTAGACGGCGACCTTCGCGCGCTCGCCCGGCGCCCGGACGGCGGCCTTGATGACGACGGTGCCGTCGTAGATCTCAGGCACCTCGGTCTCGAAGAGCTTGACTAAGAGGCGCGGGTCGGTGCGCGAGAGGACGATCTGCGGCCCCTTGGGCTGCTTGTGCACGTCGACGATCACCGCGCGGATCCTCTCGCCCTGGCTGTAGCGCTCGTGGCGGGCCTGCTCGTTGCGCGGCACCGCGGCCTCGGTGCGGCCGAGGTCGATGATGATGTCGCCGCGCTCGAAACGCTTGACGGTGCCGTTGAGCACCTCGCCGACGCGGTCGATGTATTCGTTGTAGATGTTCTCGCGCTCGGCCTCGCGCACTCTCTGGTAGAGCACCTGCTTGGCCGACTGGGCGGCGATGCGGCCCAGGCCCTCGGTCGAGATCGGCAGGTGGATCTCGTCGCCCACCTCCGCGTCCGCCTTGTGGTCGCGCGCCTCGTCGGCGGTCCACTCGGCGAGCGGATCCTCGACCGTCTCGACCACCTTCTTGACGATGAAGGCGTCGAAGTGCCCGGTCTCGCGATCGAGGTGCGCGCGCACCGGCTCTTTGATCCGGTGCTGCTTCTTGGCGGCGGAGGCCATCGCATCCTCGAGCGCGCCGATCCAGCGATCGAGGTCGATATCCTTCTCTCGCGCCACCTGGCGCAAGATCTCGTTCAAGTTGATGTCCGCGGTCTGTGCCTGAGCCATCTTCATCGGTTCCTGGCGTCCGTTTCCTGTTCCTACAGTTCGATGACCAGCCGTGCCGTTTGTATCTGCTCGAGCCGCAGCGTCGTCCGGTTCTCCGTGCCGTCCTCGACCAGCTCGACCTCCGCCGTTTCCGGCCGGAACCCTTCGAGCCGCGCGACGACGGTCCGCTTGCGGACCTCGGGCGTGCCGTACGTCACCCGCACCTGCCGGCCGACGAACCGTTCGTAATCGCGCGGCCGGTAGAGCTGGCGATCGAGGCCGGGCGAGGACACTTCGAGGACGTAGCGCACGCTCCCGAAATCGAGGACGTCCAAGAGCACCGAAACCTGCTTCGAAACCCGTTCGCAATCCTCGTGGGCGACGCCCTCGGGCCGGTCGATCAGGACCCGCAGCGTCCCACCTTTCCACTCCGCGTGGACCAGCTCGCATCCGGCCTGCGCGGCGATCGCCTCGAGCTCGGACGCAAGGTCGGATCCGAGGTGCGGCTCGCGTCGCGCGTGACCGGTTCCCTTCTCCATGTGCCGTGCTCGCCGCCCCCAACAAAAAAAGTGGGCGAGCTGCCCACTCCTTTTCCCTCTTGCGCTGTTCGCCGTCCGAGGGCCGGCTGGCGTCCCGAATGTAGCACAGGCGCTGCCGAGGGGCAATCGAAGCGAGAGCGCCTCGACCGAAGGCGCCAAACTGGCACTCTCGGTCCCCTCCCTTCGACCCGGGAAAACCGCTCGCCGGGGAGGTGCAGGGCCGGAGGCCTGGCAAGCGGCTTGCTATGAGTTTCGGTTACGATGGTTCGACCGAAAGGAGAGCTCAAGACTCCCATGAACGCCCAACCCAACCGCCGCATCACTACAGCAGTCCTCGTCGTCGGTGCGGTCGCCTTCGGCATGGTTCTCGCCGGAGGCTTGAAGATGACTCCCGCGGGGGTCTCTTCGCCCTCGACGCCGCTCTCGGCCAGCCAGATCGCCGGCGCCAGCGGGTCCACGCACGCCTTGCCCAGCTTCGCCGATCTCGCCGAAGCCGTCGATCCCGCGGTCGTCTCGATCCAGGCCTCCACCATCAGCAAGGCATCCGACGCTCCGCGCGGTGGCGGGGGCGGCCCGCGCGGCGTGGATCCGTTCGAATTCTTCTTCGGCCCGCGCGACCGTCGCGCTCCGGGAGGCCCCGGCGGCGAGGACGACAACGGCGGCCGCGACCGCCGCCAGGAGGCGGGCGGCAGCGGCTTCGTCATCTCGGCCGACGGCCTGGTGATCACCAACAACCACGTGGTCGACGGCGCGACGAGCGTCCGCGTCCACCTGGGCGAGCGCGACTACCCGGCGGAGGTCAAGGGCGTCGACCCGACGACCGACATCGCTCTGCTCAAGATCGACGCCGGCCACAGCCTGCGCTTCCTCGAGCTCGGCGACAGCGACCGGGCGCGCGTCGGCGACTGGGTGATGGTCATCGGCAATCCGCTCAACCTCGACAAGACGGTCACCACCGGCGTGATCAGCGCCAAGGGGCGATCGATCGGCATCAGCGACACCGCGTTCGAGAACTTCATCCAGACCGACGCCGCGATCAACTTCGGCAACTCGGGCGGCCCGCTCGTCGACATGGACGGCCGGGTGATCGGGATCGCGACAGCGATCAACTACGGCGCCGAGAACATCGGCTTCGCCGTGCCGGTCTCGACGCTCAAGGAGGTCCTGCCGCAGCTGCGCGACAAGGGGAAGGTCACCCGCGGCTATCTGGGCGTCCAGATCCAGAACCTGAACTTCGAGACCGCGCAGTCGTTCGGCCTCGAGGGGACCGACGGCGCTCTGGTCGGCAAGGTCGAGAACGACACGCCGGCGGCGGACGCCGGGATCGTGCACGGCGACGTCCTGACCGCTGTCGACGGCCGCCCGATCCACACCACGCGCGACCTGATCGACTACGTCGCGAGCAAGGGGCCGAACTCCAAGGTCACCCTCGACGTCCTGCGCGACGGCAAGAAGCTCCAGAAGGTGGTCAAGCTCGGCGAGCGTCCGGGCGGCGACCAGGAAGCGTCGGTCGATCAGCCCAAGGGCCGGCGCGGCATCGGCTGGCTCGGCCTGGAATACCAGGACCTCTCGGCGAGCCTGCGCGAAGGCCACGGCATCCCGGGCGACGTCAAGGGCGTCTGGGTCAACCAGATCGAGCCCGACAGCCCGCTCTACGAGAAGTTCGTCCGGCCGGGCGACGTCATCACCGAGGTCAACGGCCAGGCGGTCTCGTCGGTCCAGGAGTTCGAGAAGGCGGTCACCGGGGCCAAGTCCGGCTCCTTCCTGCGCCTCTACGCGCTCCGCTTCGACGGCCGGGGGGGCGACGCCCGTCCGTTCTTCGCCGTCGTCCGCGTACCGTAAAGGCGGTTCCCCGAGCGTCTCTCGCAGCGGCGCTCGGTTCCGCCCCGCCCCGAAGGCCGGTCCCCTCAGAAGGGCCGGCCTTCTTCTTTGTTAGACTGCCGCGCGGCATGGCAAGAGACGACCCGAGCTATCGCGCCTCCGTCCTGATCGTCGACGACGAGGCGGCGATCCGCGAGAGCCTCCGCATGATCCTCGAGTTCGAGGGCTACCGGGTCGAGGAGGCGGCGAGCGGCGCCCAGACCCTCGCCCGGGTCGCGGACCGGATGCCGGACGCGGTCGTTCTCGACATCAAGATGCCCGAGATGGACGGGCTCGAGCTGCTCAAAGCCCTCCGCGAGCGCGGCTACGAGATGCCGGTCCTGATGATCAGCGGCCACGCGGACGTCGCGACAGCGGTCGAGGCGACCCGGCGCGGCGCCTACGATTTCTTCGAAAAGCCGCTCGAGCGCGAGCGCGTGCTCCTCGCCCTGCGCAACGCGACCGAGGCCTACCGGCTCCAGACCGAGGCCCGCCGCGACGGTGGCCGTCCGGTCGACGAGCTGATCGGGGCCTCCTTGGCGATCAAGCGCCTGCGCGAGACGATCGAGAAGGCCGGCCCGACTCCAGCGACCGTGCTGATCACAGGCGAGAGCGGCACGGGCAAGGAGCTCGTGGCGCGCGCGCTCCATCGCCTCTCGCCGCGCCGCGACCGTCCGCTCGTCCAGGTCAACTGCGCGGCGATCCCAGAGGAGCTGATCGAGTCCGAGCTGTTCGGCCACGAGAAGGGGAGCTTCACCGGCGCGGTACGGAAGCAGCTCGGCAAGTTCGTCGCCGCGGACTCGGGCACGATTTTCTTGGACGAGATCGGCGACATGTCGGCGCGCACCCAGGCGAAGGTGCTCCGCGTCCTGCAAAGCGGCGAGGTCGAGCCGGTCGGCGCCGAGCGCACGGCGCACGTCGACGTGCGCACGATCGCCGCGACCAACCGCGACCTCGAAGACGAGATCGCGGCCGGCCGCTTCCGCGAGGACCTGTTCTATCGCCTCAACGTGATCCCCATCCGCACGCCGCCGCTCCGCGAACGGCTCGAGGACATCCCGGTCCTCGTCGACTACTTCATCCGCCAGTACGCCGAGCAGAACAACTACCGGCCGAAGCAGCTCGCGCCCGACGCGATCGCGCACCTCCAGGCGCTGCCCTGGAAGGGCAACGTCCGCGAGCTCAAGAACCTCGTCGAGCGCCTGCTGATCCTCGCCCCGCGCGATCAGATCACCCGCGAGGACCTGGTCGCGGCGACCGGGGGAGCCCGCCCGGAGCTCTCGGGAGCGGCGCTCGCCGCCAAGACGCTCCGCGAGTTCCGCGAGCTATCGGAAAGGATGTTCCTCCTCCAGAAGCTCGAAGAGAACGCCTGGAACGTCACCCAGACCGCGCAGGCGATCGACACCCCGCGCTCGAACCTCTACAAGAAGCTCGAGCAGTACGACATCCGGCGCGAGGGGACCGGGAGCGGCGATGGCGAATGAAGGGGGGGCCGAAGCGGACCCCCTCGACGTCCTCGCCCTGCTCGAAGCGAGCGGGGCCCTCAAGCGCGGCCACTTCCAGCTCTCCTCGGGTCTCCATTCCTCCGCCTACGTCCAATGCGCGCTCCTCCTCGAGCTGCCCGCCAGGGCGCGCGAAGTCGGCCGGGCGCTCGCCGCCAAACTCGCTGATTTTCAAATTGACTCGATCCTCTCGCCCGCCCTGGGCGGAGTGATCATCGGCCACGAGGTCGCCGAAGCCCTTGGCGTGCCCTTCCGCTTCGCCGAAAGAAAAGGGGAAGCGCTCGAGATCCGTCGCGGCTTCGCGCTCCGGCCGGAAGAGAGGGTGGCGGTGATCGAGGACGTGGTGACGACCGGCAAGTCGACCCTCGAGACCGCGCGTCTGGCGGAGGCCGCCGGAGCGGAAGTCGTGGCGATCGGGGCGATCATCGATCGTACGGGTGACAAGGGTCCGTTTTCGATGCCGTTCGCCGCGCTCTTGGAGCTGAACCTCCCCGCGTTTCCGGCCGGCGAGTGTCCCTTGTGCGCGGCGGGTGGGACTCCGGAGAAACCGGGGAGCCGGCCGGCCCTCGGAATTCGGTGAGCAACGGTGCGCAGGCAGGCAATTTAGTCTGCCGATCTTCGTTGGAGGGCCGACTTCTCGTGGCAACTCGACCTCCCATGAGCCGCGCGGCAGGCATCGTCGGGGTCTCGGATCACGGCGGTTGGGCGGTGCTGGTGACGGCCGCGGGCGACGGGACGCTCCTCGACCGTCGCCGCGTCGAGCTGGTGGCCGCGGACCTGCCGAAGATTCCGCACCACAGCGAAGGGCAGGCGCTCCCGCTCGACGAGGCCGTGGCGCTGGTGGAGCGCGTGCGGGCGTCGGCGGAACGGCACGCGAAGCTCGGTTTGGATGCCGTCGCGATGACCGTACCCGGAGGCATTGCAGGCGTCGCGCTTCGCCGGTGCCCGGAGCTGCCACCGACCCTTGCCGAGCGAATCAAGGACTACCGGGCGCGGAACGTCGCCGACTGGGTGATGTACCGCCAGGCTCTCGCCGCCGCGGCCGAGGCGCGCGGTTGGGCCGTCCACTGGTACGACGCGAGGAAGGTGTTCGATGCAGCGAGCGAGGCGCTGGGCATCGAGGACCTCGAGGCCCACTTTCTCGAGCTGAGGAGGTCCATCGGGCCGCCCTGGAGCAAGGATCACAAGCTCGCGATGGCAGCGGCGATCGTCGCGGCGAGGTGCTGAAGGTGATCGTCCGAGAGAGGCAGAACCAGGCCGGAGTCTACGGCGCGATCACCCGGTGCGGGCGCCTCGCAGTCGGACAAACCATCTTCTTCGAGCCGGCGGCTTAGCAGGCCCGCGGCACAAGCCGCGGGCCTGCCGCACTCCGTCAGGTGGCGAGCTTTACGGCCGGCTCACCACCTCGATGCCCTTCTCGAGCACCTCGTCGCGGCCCACGGTCACACCCGCGAGGGTGCGGCCGGCCGGGACGGTGGGCAGGATCCCCACTCCGTGATGGGGCGAGCCATCTTTCTTCCGGACGTCCATGCCGGTGAAGCGCAGCGTGTAACCGCCGGCCACCGGGACCACGTCGAAGCCGCCGTTGGTACCGCCCGTGGGACCGCCCACGAGGTCGCCGAGGTGTTCGCCCTCGACGATCCCCATCAGGCTCTCCGCGTAGGAGAGAACCCGGCCTTCGATCAGGAAGGCGATACGGCCGGTGAGCCGGGGCGCCAGCGGCGTCAGGATGAAGTACGCCGGTCGCACGTCCCAGCCCAGCCGGTCGGGCTGGGTGATGATCGGGATGTTGAACCAGTTCGAGGTCACCGGCTTGGTGAGCAGGTGCTTGAGCGCAGCTTCCGGAGCGAGAACGGGATAGCCCCGCATGTCGAAGACCACGCCGTCCGCCGCGGCGAGCTGGTCGATGGCGCCGTTGATGTCGTCGTCGTCGACCCGGGTCAGATCGACGTAGAAGATCCCCGGCCGCACCTGGGCGATCTTCTCCGGCCGCGGCTCTTCCGGCATCCCAAAAACGGTGAAGCTGCTGCCGACCGGCACGGTATAGGCGACGGGCACGGTGCGGACCGGCCCGCCGGAGCGCGGCTGGACGGTGAGGGTCGCCGTGCCGCCCGGCAGGCCGGCGGCCAGCTCGTTCAGGGCTCGCCACCGGCGCCACTGCGGGGTGGCTCCCGAGGTCAGGCTCTCGACCTCGGCGAGCGCGGTCGCGGCCGGCTTGCCGTCGATGGCGAGGATGCGGTCCCCCGCCACCATGCCGTGGGTCGCGCCCTGCTCGACCGAGGTGATCACCAGCTGGTTTTCGACCATGTCCCAGGTGAAGGCGAAGCGCACCGGCAGGGTGACGGGCAGAACCCGGGCATGGCCGTCCTCGAGCTCGACCACGAGGTGGCGCAGCGTGCGCAGGTAAGAGGCCTCGTCGGAATCGATCGCGGCCTCGGTCAGGCCGCGGCGGAGGGCGCCCGGCCAGTCGGCGCCGACCTGGTCGATATACGGGTAGAAGTGCTGGAAGACGCCCCAGCCCACCGCCACCCCGGCGAGCCGGGTGGTGCGGTCGAGGCCGCTCGGCACGAAACCGGCCGGCTTGTCCGGCGTCGGCGGCGTGGGCGGCAGGGCCGGCTGCGGGAACGTCCCCTGGTCGTTGGCCGGCAACGCCAGCGGCACCAGGGCCGAGACCCCGCCGCCGAGGTCGGCCACGATCGGCAGAGCCACCGGCCGCACGTGCGAGGCGAGCTCGGCGGCCCAATGGCCGGCGGCGGCACCCGCGACCCGTCGCACGCGGTATTCGGCCCCGAACGGCGTGTGGGTCAGCAGCCAGCCGCGGGGCGGCAGGCCGGGGACCACCTCCTCGATCCCGGGGTTGATCAGCTGGCTGGTGACGTCGAGACCGTCGGCGGTCGCCCGCACGTCGTCGAAGGTCAGCCGGCCGGTCCCCGCGAGGTCGAAGCTCAAGGTCAGAAGGTTGGAGTCGGCGGGCACCTCGGTGTCGATCTCCACCCGCCGCCAGCCGCCGCGAGGAATCGGCTGGCTCGCCGCGGAGCCGCTGCCTGCGGCCGTGGTGGCATGGAGGTTGAGGGTCGCCGCGCCCGCCGCCTCGTCGGTGAAGCGCACCGCGGCGGAGATCCGGACCCGGTGGCCCCGCAGCCGTTCGACGTCGAGGTCTTGGGCCACGGTGGCCGTCGCCCCGTCCGGAAACCGGCCGACTTCCACGCGCTCGCTCTCGTAGGAGGTAAAGGCGACATGGAGGCTGAGGCCTTCATGGCGCCAGCCGAGCCAGCGGATCGGGCCGCCGGTCGCG
>DATMZM010000131.1:0-2001 GCA_035607445.1 Thermoanaerobaculia bacterium
CCGCGCGTCGACCCGCGCGCCGCGACCTACGGCTTCGGCGTGCCGCTGCGGCCCCGCCGCGGCGACGGCGGCAGCGCCCTCGAAGCGCGCACGGGCGTGGTCGCGGGCTTCCTGCGCGTCGCCGCCAAGCGCGAGGAGAGCCCGATCGATCCGACGCCGATCCCCACCATCCCGCCCTGGGTCCGCCTGCCCGAAGAGGACCGCGGTCGGAGCGCCGCCGATTCGAGCGACGCCGCGCACCACGCCGGTTGCGGCTGCGGCTGCGGAGGCAAGCGATGAGCGTCGCGATCGGCAGGGTCTTGACCGAGGTCGTGCCGGCGCCCGAGACGCCCGAAGCGTCCGGGTCGGGCGGCGGCGGCCAGGGCTCGACCACGGCCGCGGTCGAGCGCCTGCGCCGCGAGCTGGCGCGCGCCGAGCGGATCGCAGAGCGCACGCGCGCGGAAGGGTTCGAGGACTGAGATGGGCGAGCCGCTCCTCTTCTCCTCCTCGCCGGTCTTCACCGTCGGCGGCGAAGTCCGCGGCGAGCTGGCGCGCGACCTCCTGCGGCTCGAGATCGCCGAGGGCATCGAGGGATTGAAGACGCTGCGCGCGCGCTTCCTCGCCTTCGGCCCGGAGGCCGGCGCTTCGGAGGAGCAGCTGCTCTACCTGACCGGCGACCCCTTCGATTTCGGCAAGGACGTCAGCGTCTCGATCGGCCCGGCGACCGGCGCGCGCACGATCTTCGCGGGCAAGATCAGCGCGATCGAAGCCACCTTCGAGGAGGGGCGCGAGCCGGAGGTATCGATCGCCGCCGAGGACGAGCTGATGGACCTGCGCATGACGCGCCGCATGCGCACCTACCGCGAGATGAGCGACGCCGACATCGCCTCGGCGATCGCGGGCGAGCACGGCCTGGCTCCCCAGGTCGACGCCGCCGGGCCGACCTACGACGTCGTCCAGCAGTGGAACCAGAGCGACCTCGCGTTCCTGCGCGAGAGGGCACGGCTGATCCGCGCCGAGATCTGGGTGCTCGACGGCCAGCTCTTCTTCCAGAGCCGCGACAAGCGCAGCGCACCCGAGCTGACGCTCGTGCGCGGCAACGACCTGATCTCGGTCGAGCTCAAGGCCGACCTCGCGCACCAGCGGACGGCGGTCCACGTCGCGGGCTACGACGCCGCGGCGCGCGGCGCGATCGACGAGCAGGCGGACGGCGGCGCGATCGACGCCGAGGTCTCGGGCGGCCGGACCGGGCCGTCGATCCTCTCGAGCGCCTTCGGCGAGAGGGTCTCGCACCGCGTCCGCGAGGTGCCGCTCAACGCGACCGAGGCGACCGACTGGGCGCGCGCCGAGATGCTGCGCCGGGCGCGCGGCTTCGTCCAGGTCGCGGCGGTGACGCGCGGCACGGCGGACCTCGTGGTCGGCGGCAAGGTGACGCTCGAGCGCGTCGGCACGCCGTTTTCGGGCGCCGGCTACGTCGTCACCCGCGTCTGCCAGACCTACGACCTGGCCCAGGGGCACCGCACGCTGTTCGAGGCCGAGCGGCCGACGATCGCGGAGGCGAGCTGATGAGGTCGATCCCATGAGCGCCGGCTACCTGCCGGACGGCTCCGGCCCGCGCTATTTCGGCGTCTATCCGGCGATCGTCACCGACGTCGTCGACAAGGACAACCTCGGGCGGATCGAGGTCGAGTTCCCCTGGCTCGGCGCGGACGGCGACGTGCGCGCCTGGGCGACGCTCCTGACCCCCTACGCCGACGACGACCAGGGGTTCGAGTTCATCCCGGCCAAGGACAGCCAGGTCGTGGTCGCCTTCGAGGCCGGGCACCTGCGCCGGCCCTACGTCGTCGGCGCCTGCTGGAACGGCAAGGAGAAGCTGCCCGAAACGCCCGCGGCGCCGAACGACAAGCGGCTGATCCGCACCCGCGCGGGGAGCCTCCTCGAATTCGACGACACCGCGGGCGCCGCCAAGGTCACGATCTCGACCCAGTCCGGGCACCAGGTCGTGCTCGACGACGGCGCGAC
>DATMZM010000122.1:0-6059 GCA_035607445.1 Thermoanaerobaculia bacterium
CTGCCGCGCGACCGCCAGATCGGCTCCTCGGGCCAGACCGTGGCGCCGAAGCTCTATCTCGCGCTCGGCATCTCGGGAGCGATCCAGCACCTCGTCGGCATGAAGGCCTCGACCTGCATCGTGGCGATCAACAAGGATCCGGGAGCGCCGATCTTCAACGTCGCGACCTACGGCATCGTGGCCGACCTCCACGAGGTCCTGCCCGCGCTGACCGCCGCGGTCCGCGAGGCGAAGGGAGCGTGAGCGGAGAGGCGAGGGTCGCGGATCTGGTCGCGGTCCTCGATCTCGCGCCGCATCCCGAAGGCGGCTATTTCCGCCAGACCTACCGCGCCGCCGAAAGCGTGGGGAAAGAGCACCTCCCCGCGCGCTTCGGCGGCGACCGCCGCTTCTCGACCGCCATCTACTACCTCCTGCCGAGCGGGGCCTTCTCGAGGCTCCACCGCCTCCGCGCCGACGAGGTCTGGCACTTCCACGAAGGCAGCCCGCTCGCGATCGAGCTGATCGCACCCGATGGCGAGCACCGCACGATCCATCTCGGCCCGAACCTCGCGGCGGGGGAGACCTTCCAGGCCGTCGTGCCCGCCGGCGCCTGGTTCGGAGCCGAGGTCCTCGCCCCCGACTCCTACGCGCTCGTCGGCTGCACGGTGGCTCCGGGGTTCGAGCTCGAGGATTTCGAGATGGGCGCGCGCGGGGTACTGCTCGGCCTCTATCCGCAGCACCGGTCACTCATCGAGCGGCTCTGTCCGGGCTGAAAAGGAGTCCGGAGGGGCATGACCAAGAGATCGCTGTTCCTGGGACCGCCGCCGTCTCGGCGCATCACTCCCGCCCCCGAAGAGAGCAACTGGCGTTCGCGCGGCTACCTGCCTCACTTCGAGCGCGCTGGGGTGGTGCAGGCGCTGACTTTCCGGCTCCACGATTCGGTGCCGTCGAGCGTCATCGATGCATGGAAGAGCGAGCTGACCCGGGCGGGCACCCCTCCTGACCTGGAAGCGATCCTGCGCAAGCGGCTGGTGCGCTACGAGGACGCCGGGCATGGCGCCTGCTGGCTGCGTGAGGAGCGCATTGCCGCTCTGGTGGAGGGCGCCCTCCTGGATGTCGATGGCGAGCGGTATCGCTTGATCGCCTGGTGCCTCATGCCGAATCACGTGCATGGCCTGATCGAGACGACCGGCGAATGGTCCCTCGACCGAGTCGTTCACGGCTGGAAGTCGTACACCGCGCACGAAGCGAATCGCCTGCTCGGCCGGACCGGTCGGTTTTGGGCTCGCGAGTACCACGACCGGTTCATTCGGGACGACGATCATCTGGCGACGGCCATTCGATACATCGAGAACAATCCGGTTGCCGCCGGGCTCGCTCTTCGGGCGGAGTCTTGGCGGTGGAGCAGCGCACGGCGTAGGGCTTGAGGAGCGCCGCCGAGACGGCGGCGGTCCCAGGAAAAGCACACCGATGGGAGCAACGCTTGCGAAACGGCGATGGCTCCAGAAACAGCAAGCCACCGAATAGGCCATGGGCTTCGGGCGAAGAGAAGGCTTGTCCTGGGATCGCCAGGGTCTCGTCGGCGCGCTATTCTGCTTGGCCGGTCGTCCTGAGCGGGCAGCGGCTCCTGACTGGCGCACCGGACGCCCCGGGACGCGATCTCGACCCCGCAGCCCGAAAAAGAGGGAGGCGGCGCCATGTTCATCGGTCACTTCGCTGTTGGCTTCGCGGGCAAACGGCCTGCGCCGAGGGTCTCGCTCGGCACGCTGTTCCTCGCCGTGCAGTTCCTCGACCTGCTCTGGCCGACGTTCCTCCTGCTCGGCCTCGAAGAGGTGCGGATCGCTCCCGGCAAGACGGCGGTCAACTCGTTCGACTTCGTCTCCTACCCCTACAGCCACAGCCTGCTCGCCGCGCTCGGCTGGTCGGTCGTGTTCGGGGTCGTCTACTGGCTCCTCCGCCGGAGCACGCGAAACGCCCTCCTCCTCGGCCTCGCCGTCTTCAGTCATTGGGTGCTCGACTACGTCACCCACATCCCCGATCTACCGCTCACGATCGGCGGCTCGGCGAAGGTCGGCCTCGGGCTCTGGAGATCGCTGTCCGCGACGCTCGCCGTCGAATTCGTTCTTTTCATCGTGGGAGTTGTGATCTACGCACGGGCCACCCAAGCCCGCGACCGCGCGGGGCGCTTCGGTCTCTGGAGCCTCGTCGCCTTCCTGATCGTCGCCTACCTCGCCGCCACCTTCAGCCCGCCGCCCACGAGCATCCCCGCCATCGCCTGGGGCGCACAATCGGTCTGGCTGATCGTGCTCTGGGGCTATTGGGTGGACCGGCACCGGACGGCCTGAGCCAGCCCTCACCCTCGATCCCTCTCCCAACCGCGAAGGCCGATTCGCGGAGCCGCCACCGATTCCCGCTCGCCGCTCGCAGAGCTCGCGCGCCAGGCCAGGCGCTCCCCGCGCAGCCGGGGCCCCTCCCCGGGGACTTTTTCGTACGACCGAGCTCTCGGGTCGCACAAAACGGGGCTCGGGGAGAGCTCCCGAGACTCCGGAGAGGACGCCCGAGGTGGTTTTTTGTGCGAAGCGTCGGATCTTTCGCACAAAGAAGCGTCCGGAGAGCCCTCCTGAGCGGTCCGGGAGCGGTCCCGAGCGGCTCGGGAGGGCACCCCGCAGGCTTTTTTGTGCGAAAGGCGCGGCACTTTGTGCGACCGGAGGGCCCGGACGCCTTCCCGAGGGGCTCGGGAGGGCGTTGTGGGCTCTTTTCTGTGCGAAATTCTCTGCGGTTCGTACGAAGAGAGTGCCGGGGCGGGTCTCGCGCAGGCTCGGGTACGCTCCCCGCGCGCCCCGCCGCCCGCTGTCCCGCACCGGGCGGGCCCCGCCACTGTTAGGCTCGGGGTGCCGACATGGAAACGATCCTGCGCGACCTGCGCTTCGCCGTCCGGGGCATCGCCCGCCATCCCGCGTTCTCGTTCGTCGCGGTGTTCTGCCTTGCGCTCGGGATCGGCGCAACGACGGCGATCTTCAGCTTCGTCGACGCGCTCCTGCTGCGCGCGGCGCCGTTCCCCGAGGCCGGGAAGGTGGTCGTGGTCTACGGCAACTTCGTGCGCGACGACATCCGGATCCCGCTCTCGGGCTACGAGTTCCTCGACCTCCGGGCGCAGGCGCGCTCGTTTCACAAGGCGGCGGCGGGGATCGAGCTGACGATGAGCATGACCGGCGACGGCGAGCCGGTGCTGGTCCACGCGGCGCGCGTCTCGGCCGACCTGTTCGACCTCCTGGGCGTGCCGCCCGAGCTCGGCCGCGCGTTCACTCCCGAGGAGGACCGCTTCGGCCAGAACCGGGTCGCGATCCTCTCGAACCCGTTCTGGCAGCGCCGCTTCTCGGGCGATCCGAAGGTGATCGGCAAGACCGTCGAGCTCGACGGCGCGCCGTTCGAGATCGTCGGCGTGATGCCGGCCGAGTTCCGCACCTTCGGCGGCGGGCAGGACCTGTGGATCCCGATCGCGATGAACCTGGGCGCCCTGCCGCCGCGCGAGGCGCGGGGCCTGTCGATCTTCGCGCGCCTGGCTCCCGGCGCGACGCTCGAGTCGGCGGGCAACGAGATGGACGTGATCGCGAGCCGCTTCGTGCGCGCGTACCCCTCTTCGTACCCGCAGGACGGCGGCTACCGGCTCGTGCTGGTGCCGATCCGCGAGGTCTACGTCGGCGGCTTCGAGCCGATGTTCCTGTTCCTCTCGGTCGCGGTCAGCCTGGTCCTCCTCGTCGCCTGCGCCAACGTCGCTTCCTTGCTGCTCGCCCGCGCTCTCGGCCGGGACCGCGAGATGGCGGTGCGCGCGGCGCTCGGCGCCGGCCGCAGGGCGATCGTGCGCCAGCTGCTGGTCGAGAGCACGGTGCTCTCGCTGCTCGGCGGCGCGCTCGGCGTGCTGTTCGCGGTCTGGGGCCTCCACGCCCTCCACGCCGGGCTGCCGCCCGAGTCGTTCCCGCTCCTCGGTCGGGTCGCCTTCTCCGGCCGCGCTCTCGCCTTCGGCCTCCTCGCCGCGGTCGTGACCGGCCTCCTGTTCGGGCTCGCACCCGCCCTGCGGGCGTTCCGCACCGACGTCGCGGGGAGCCTCAAGGAGGGGAGCAAGGGGAGCGAGGGAGCCGGACGCCAGCCGCTGCGCGCCGGGCTCGTGGTCGCCGAGGTGGCGCTCTCGCTCGTCGTGCTCGCCGCGGCGGGGCTCCTCGGGCGGAGCCTCGGGCGGCTCGCCGCCGTCGATCCCGGCTTCCAGCCGAAGGGGGTGCTCTCGGCGCTGATCCTGCCGCGCTCGCTCGCCGACCAGCCGAGGCGGCTGGTCAACTTCTACCGCGCGCTCGAGGCCCGCCTGCGCGCCCTTCCCGGGGCGACGGCGGTGGGTCTCGTGTCGCAGCTGCCCCTGGGGGGCGACGACATCGTCGCCTCGGTGCGGGCGATCGGGGGCGACCCGACGGCGCCGCCGACCTACGCGAGCTACCGGGCGGCGACCCCGGGCTACTTCGCGGCGCTCGGCATCCCGTTGCTCAAAGGGCGGACCTTCACCGACGCCGAGGGGGTCGAGGGCTCGCGGGTGGCGGTCGTCGACGAGCTGCTCGCTCGCGGTTTCTGGGGCGAGCAGAACCCGCTCGGCCGCACCTTCTACGACGAATCGAACGGTCCGGGCTCGCCGCTCGAGGTGATCGGCGTCGTCGGGTCGATCCATCACGACTCGCTGCGCAAGAAGCCGCAGGCGGCGTACTACGTCCCCTTCGCCTCGACCGCGATCCCGCTCGCCTACGTCGTCGTCCGCACCGGCGGAGATCCGGCCCAGCTCGCCGGGCCGCTGCGCGAGGCGGTCGCCGAGCTCGACCGCAACCTGCCGCTCGACGACTTGAAGACGATGCCGGAACGGGTGCGCGGATCGATGGTCCGCGCCCGGCTCGCGGCGACCTTAGCTTCGATCTTCGGCGCGGTGTCGCTCGTCCTGACGTTGATCGGCGTCTACGGCCTGATCGCGTTCGCCGTCGCGAGCCGGCGGCGCGAGTTCGGCATCCGGATGGCGCTCGGGGAGACGCAGGGCGGCGTCGTCGCCCTCGTCCTCCGCCGCTCGCTCGCGCTCGTCGGGCTCGGCGTCGGCGCCGGTCTCGTGCTGTCGCTCCTTGCGGCGCAGCTCGCCGCGGCGAAGTTCGCCCAGCTGCTCTTCGGCGTTTCGGCGTTCGACGCCGCGAGCTTCGCGGGCGCCTGCCTGGCGCTCCTCGGAGCGGGGTTCCTCGCCAGCGCGATCCCGGCGCTCCGCTCGACCCGGACCCCGCCGAGCGCGGCGCTGCGGACGGAGTAGCCGTCTGCACCCAGGAGTTTCCGTGCCCGAACCATCGCTGACCGAGGAGGCGCCCGAGGGCGCCTCCGTGCCCGTCCGGGCGCCGATGTCGTTCGGTCAGGAGGCGCTCTGGTTCCTCTCGCGCCTGGCACCCGAGAGCAGGGCCTACCACCTGTGCGGAGCGGCGCGCCTGCCCGGCCCTGTCGATCGCGCCGCGCTCGCCGGGGCGTTCGCCGCGCTCGGCAGGCGCCACGCGGCGCTGCGCACCACCTTCGGCGAAGGGCCGGACGGCGCGCCCGAGCAGAGGGTGGCGGCGGATGACGCAGGGACGTCGGGGATCGCCTTCTCGGACGTCCCGGTCGCGGACGAGGCCGCGCTCGCGGCGCGCCTGCGCTTCGAGCTCGACCGGCCGTTCGACCTCGAGCGCGGCCCGCTGCTGCGGGCCGGCGTCCTCGACGCGGGAGGCGAGCCCGTGCTCTGGCTCGCCGCGCACCACCTGGTGGCGGACTTCTGGTCGCTCGCGCTCCTCTTGCGCGACCTCGGCGCGGCCTACGCGGCGGGGGGGCGCGAGGTCCCGGGCCCGGCTCCCGGCGGCGTCACCTACGCCGAGTGGGCGCGCGGTCAGCGCGAGCGGACGGCCGGCCCGGAAGGGCGGGCGGAGCTCGCCTGGTGGCGCGAGGCGCTCGCGGGCGAGCTGCCGCGCCTCGAGCTGCCGGCCGACCGGCCGCGGCCGGCCGTGCGGACCTGGGACGGCGGCGCCGTCGACTTCCGGCTC
>DATMZM010000225.1:0-6762 GCA_035607445.1 Thermoanaerobaculia bacterium
TTCCATCCCCGTGCTCACGGGGAGCTGCTCTCGCGCCTAGTGGTGATGGCCGTGGTGGCCGCCGCCGTGCGGGCGCGGGGCGGGCGCCGCGGTCGGGACGTTGAGCGCCCAGAACAGGCTCTTCTTGGCCTCCTCGGTGAATACGAACGAGGGGGCCGCGAGCTCGTCGTTCGCCGCGAGCGCGCCGTTCGCCGCCGTGGCTGCGGTCGTGGCGCCGCCGAAGATGAACGGGAAGAAGTCGACCTGCGGGATGCTGACGCCGAACTTGACGTTGATCGCCTTGACGAACTCGTTGGCGATGAAGGCATAGCCGAACGAGGTCGGGTGCACGCCGTCGTACGAGAAGATGCCGCCGGTCAGGAAGGCCGGGGTGAACGTGATGCCGCCGATCGGAATGCCCCGCGTCGCCGCCTGGCGCAGGATCGCATTGACGTCGACGAGCGCGCCGCCCCGCTCGTTGGCCACGGTCGCGATGATCGTGTTGTAGGCGGCCACCCGCGCCGAGATCGTCGCGATCTCGCCCGCGCTCAGGACGGAGGTGTCGGACAGCGGCAGTCCCGTGCCGCCCAGGGCCTTCGGGATTCCCTTGCCGGCGCGCAGCTCGGTGGTCGCGGTCAGGAGCACCCGGTCGCCGGGGCCGAGGAGCCCGTTCGGACCGATCAAGGGCACCGTGCTGCCGCCGACGATCACCGGCTGGCTGGTCGCCGGGTTGACGACCACGTTGGGCACCGTGGTCACGAAGGGGAGCGACGTCACGTCGGGGATGTTGGCGAACGCGAGCTTCGTGCCGGTGGTCGCCATGGCCATCGCGACGACCCGGTAATCGGCCTCGAACTGCGCGACCGGCGTCAGGGTGACGCCCTCGATGACCAGGCCCGAGGTCGCCGCGGACAGGACGTCGTTGTTGCCGAGCCAGATGGTCGTGAACGTGGGGGCCTTGGAGAGCGCCTGCTGGAGCGCGGTCTTGCCGTGCAGGACCGGGCTGAACTGCTGGAGCACGAGGTCGTGCAGGCCGCCGGTCGAGGTCATGACGGTGTCGCGGACCTTGGCGCCGGGCACCGCCAGGTTGTTGTAGGGCATGGTGATCAACGGGTTCGTCAGGCTGCCCGGCGGGCCGGGCTTCGGCGCGATCACCGGGCCGGCGAGGCTGTTGAGCTGGAGGAGAGGGGGGAGGCCCGGCTCGCTGACGAGAGGCTGCGTGAAGCCGGTGTCCGCGCCGGTCGCCTGGCGGTGGAGGATGGCCGGGAAGCTGTTGCGCGAGACGGTTCCGACCAGGCCGCCGCTCTGGAAGCCGGCCGAGATGCTGTCGCCGAGAGCGACGTACTTGCTGAAGTCGACCTGGCCGAGCGCGGGCAGCGCGAAGATGAAGAGGGAGAGGAGAAGGATCGTATTCCTGCGCATGTTCTTGCGTCTCCAGGTGTCAGAAGCCGACCGTCACACCGAGCAGCCAGGCCTTCGTGTTGTAGGTGCCGAGGAACGGGCTTTCGTCGGGGAAGGTCTTGGCCCGCTTGCGCTCCTTGAAGTCGAGGTACATCAGGGCGACGTCGGTCTTCCAGGTGCCGGTGTGACCGTAGCCGATCGTGAACCCGTTGCGGTCGGCGTCCGGGAGCAGCGGCGAGACCGCCTCCTCGGGTTGGGGGGTCTGGTCGTAGACGAAGCCGAAGCGCCACTGGGCGGTCTGGCTCACCGTCCAGCGCAGGCCGGCGCGGTAGTTGTAGACGTCGTTCCAATCGGAGCGGATGGTCGAATCCGGCAGCCGGTCGGCGGCGTTGCTGCTCGAGAAGTGGATCAGGGTCCGGTCGAAAGAGCTCCAGCCGGTCCAGTTGGCGTCGGTCTCGAGCAGCAGGTCCGGCGAGAGCGCGAACGCGAGGCCGAGGCTCGCCATGTCCGGGAACTCGATCGAGGTCTCGATCGGCAGGTTGCGGTCGAACGGCAGGCGCGTGCGCAGCACCGCGTCGAGCTGCGCGTTGCCGGTCGAGACCTGCGTCAGGCGGCCGTCGCCGGTGTAGTCGATCTTGATCTTGCTGCGGTAGGAGAGCCCCCAGGAGAAGCTCTCGTTGACCCGGTGGAGCAGGCCGACGTTCCAGCCGTAGCCGTTGTTGAAGTCGGACTCGAGCTTGACCTTGGCGACGTCGACCACCCGCTGGGTGAACGGGTTGACGGCGGGCACGCGGCGCTCGAGAGTGATGTCCGAGAAACGGCCGATGGCGCCCAGGCCGATGCCGAAGGTCGGCGTGACCTGCCAGCCGATCGTCGGATTGACGTCGACCGTGCGGAGCGCCGCCTTGGTGCTGATGTAGCGGCCGGCGAACGTGTTGGGATCCCACTCGGTGGTCAAGCCGAACGGGGCGTCGATGCCGAGCCCGACCTTCCAGGTCTGGTTGATCGGCTGCACGAAGTAGCCGTGCGGGATGAACTCGGACAGGCCGCTCTGATCGGCGTGCGCGGACGGACCGGGAAACGGCGCCGCGCCGCGGAAATCGGCCTTCGAGCTGCGGATGTAGGTGACGCCGGCCGCGAACGCGCGCTCGTTGACGAATGCGAGGCCGCCCGCGTTGTGAAACAGGAGCGACGGATCGTCGGCCTGGGCGGTGAAGGCACCGGCCATGCCCATCGCTTTCGCGCCCTGCTCGAAGATGCCGAATCCCGCCGCGAGCGACGGTCCGGCTCCCGCGAGCAGGACGAGCGCGCCCACTGCGGCGCTGAAACCCAGAGTTCCTCGCCTGCGCATGCCTTTGATCCTCCTGGCAGAGAGACTGCCTGTATTGCTGTTCTGAAGCGATCCTCGAAGCCCTGGAAGGGACGGAACGTGCAGTCGTTCAAGAACTTGGGCCCGCCCTGAAAGCGATTTCCCGACGTTAGCCCAGGGCCTTTTAGGTGTCAACGTCGAAACGATCGGTCCGCGCTCCTTTCCCTCCTCGCCGTCCCGGGGGGTAGACTGCCGCGCGGAGGGGAGCCAACATGGAATTCACCCAGGCGGTCCACGAGGAGACGTTCCGGAGGGTCCGCGAGTACCTGTCCGAGCTGTTCGACGACCCCTACTGCGATCCGGAGGAGGGGCACTTCTACGTCCGCTACGGCTCGACGGTGCTCGAGATCTCGGTCGAGCCCTACGGCGAGGACGAGGCGGTCGTGGTCATCATGTCCTACTGCGTCCAGGGGGTCGAGCTCGCGGAGGAGCTGTTCGTCCTCCTGCTCGAGCTCAACCACCAGATGGCGTTCGGCCACTTCTCGCTGATCGACCACGACATCTTCTTCTCCCATTCGCTGCTCGGCCGCGATCTCGAGCCGCGCGACCTGCTGCGGATGATCACGGCGGTCGCGGGCACCGCGGACGACTGGGACGACCGGATCGTCGAGAAGTACGGCGGCCAGACCGCGCTCGAGCGGATCCAGCACACCGGCGGCCCCCGCCGCCGGCGCGGCGAGACCGGGGAATTCGATCGCCCGACGGACGACTGAAGAGCGCGACGGCCGGTCGCCTTGCGGGCGGTGCTCAAACTCGCCCTTCGGGCTCAGACAGTTGCGCTCCGTCCTCAGGCGACTCGGCCGCCGCTCAAGAACTTTGGGGCCGTCAGCGCCGGGCGGTTTTCATCGCTTCGGCAGCCTCCCGCTCGGCTTCCTTCTTCTTGGCGGTCTCGCGCTTGTCGTAGAGCTTCTTGCCCTGGGCGAGCGCGATCTCGGCCTTGATCCAGTTGCCCTTCAGATAGACCGAGAGCGGGACGATGGTCTGGCCGGAGATCTGCGAGCGGCCGAACAGCTTGTCGATCTGGCGCCGCGCGAGCAGCAGCCGGCGCGGGCGCTCCGGGGGGTGGTTCTCGCGGTTGCCGTGGCTGTAGGGGCTGATGTGGGCGCCGACCAGCCAGGCCTGGCTGTCGCGGATCTCGACGTGGCTGTCCTTCAACTGCACCTTCCCCGCGCGGGCCGCCTTGACCTCGGTGCCGGTCAGCTCGAGCCCCGCCTCGAAGGTCTCGAGGATCTCGTAATCGTGGGTCGCCCGCTTGTTGGAAGCCAGAGGGCGCTGGGCGTTCTTGGGCGGCGTCACGGCGTAAAGTCTAGCCGCAATCGGCGCCCGCGCCCGGCGGCGGGCCGCCCCGCCCCGATCCGGTCCCGTTCGGCACGGCCCAGCTCCGGGTCGGCCCGGCCCGCGGGGGCCGGGCGCGACCGGGTGCTAGGATCTGCGGATCGATGAAAGCGAGCCCAGCGCTCTTCGGCGCTCTCCTCTTCCTGACCTTCGGGACGACCGCCTGGGCCGACGCCGAAATCTCGGGGCTGAAAGTGACCCTGGACGGGGATCGGGCCCTGGTTTCGCTGCGCCTCAAGAACGGCATCTCGCGGCGCCTGCTCGACCGGATCGAGAGCGGCCTGCCGACTCAAGTGGTCTACGAGCTCGAGCTCGCGCGCGACCGCAAGCGCTGGTACGACCAGGGGCTCGCGCGCGCGACGCTCGAGCTGACCGCCGTCTTCGACGCCGTGGCGCGCGAGACGAGCGTCCATTACCGGCTCGGCGGCGAGCTGATCGAGAGCCGCACGGTGCGCGACCGGCCGGGGGTGATGGACGCCCTGTCGCGCATCGAGAGGGTGCCCGCCTTCTCGCTCGGCGGCCTCGCGCCGGGCGTCCGCTACCTGGTCCGGGCGCGCGCCATCCTGGGCACGCACACCGTCCTCGCGATCATCCCCGCCGACATCCGGACGGACTGGGCCGAATCGAACAAGTTCCGCCGCCCGGCGGCGCCTTGAGGGACACCCCGCGGCCATGAGCCTCCGCGAGCGGCTTTCCAAGGACTTCCGGGTCGTCCTCGGCGGGCTCACGCTGCTCCTCATCGCCCTGGCCGCCGTCGTCTATCTCCTCCAGCGCAACCGGGAGATGCCGGCGGATCTCGTGACCAACCGGGTGCTCCTGTTCGTCCTCGGCTACGCCAACGTCCTCCTGATCCTGGTCATCCTCTTCGTCCTCCTGCGCAACCTGTTCAAGCTCTACCTCGAACGCCGGCACCGCATCCTCGGCTCGAAGTTCAAGACCAAGCTGGTCGCGACCTACATCGGACTGTCGCTGATCCCGGTGCTGATCCTGTTCGTGATCGCGACCGAGCTGCTCCAGGGCTCGATCGACCGCTGGTTCTCGACGCCGGTCCGGCCGCTCCTCGAACGGGGCAACGCGGTCGCCCAGGCGCTCTACGACCGGATCGAGACGACCTGCGCCTCGGCCGCC
This sequence comes from Thermoanaerobaculia bacterium, assembly GCA_035607445.1. Classification (GTDB taxonomy): domain Bacteria; phylum Acidobacteriota; class Thermoanaerobaculia; order Multivoradales; family UBA5704; genus DASYKS01. The sequence goes on from DATMZM010000225.1 coordinate 5,213, forward strand.
CGGCGGTCGCTCGCGGACATCCAGCGCTTCGACCTCGCCCGCGCCGCCGAGCGCGAGCGCCTGACCGAGCGCCTGCGCCAGATCCTGACCGACAACGACCTCGATTACCTCGCGGTCTACGAGGGGACGGACTTCGTCCAGGGGGTCGTCGATTCGCGCTCCGGCATCCTCGACCTGCCCGAGCCGGGGCGCGATTTCCTGAGCGAGGCGGCGACCGAGGGGCGCGCGGTGCGCGTGGCCGAGCCTCCCGGGGGGAGGGGGAGGCTCGTCCTGGCGGCGATCGCCGCCGTTCCGCCGGAGGTCGCAGAGCCGAGCCCGCCGGGTCCGAAGCCCCCGATCACCCCCGCGGACGAGCCTGAGGCGGCGCCGCGGATCGTGGTCGCCGGCTCGCTCGTCGATCCGGTGCTCGCGGAACGGACGGAGCGCCTGATCGAGGGCTTCCAGGGCTTCCGCCAGCTCGAGGTCCAGAAGGAGGACCTGCGGGCGAGCCATCTGCTGATCTTCCTCCTGGTGACGCTCCTGATCCTGCTCTCCTCGACCTGGACCGGGCTCTACCTCGCGCGCCGGGTGACGATCCCGATCCAGGCGCTCGCCGAGGCGACCCGGAAGATCAGCGAAGGCGACCTCGAAACCCGCGTCGAGGCGGCGGCGGACGACGAGCTCGGCGTGCTCGTGACCTCGTTCAACCGGATGACCGAGGAGCTGCGCTCGAACAAGGAGGCGCTCGAGCGCGGCAACCGCGAGCTCCAGGAGACGAACCTCCGCCTCGGCGAAGAGCGGGCTCTGCTCGCCGCGGTGCTCGAAAACGTCGCGGCGGGCATCGTCTCGATCGACGGCTCGGGCCGGATCTTCACCTGCAACGGCGCGGCCCTCCAGATGCTGCGCCAGAGCGAGGCGGAGGTCATGGGCCGCCTGCCCGCGGAGGCCTGGGCCGATCCCGAGCGGCGGAAGCTCCTCGCCCTCCTCGAGTCCGAGAGCGGCCGGCGCAGCCGCGAGGTGCAGCTCGTCTTCGGCGGCGACTGGAAGACCCTGGAGGTCAAGGTGACGCCGATCCGCGACGCGCGAGGCTCCGAGGGGCGCGTCCTCGTGCTCGAGGACCTGACCGAGCTGATCAAGGCGCAGCAGCTCGCGGCCTGGAACGAGGCCGCCCGCCGCGTCGCCCACGAGATCAAGAACCCCCTGACGCCGATCCGCCTCGCCGCCGAGCGCCTGCTCGAAAAGCACCGGAAGGGCGATCCCGGCCTCGGCCCGGCGATCGAGGAGGGGGTCGAGACGATCGTCCGCGAGGTCGTGACGCTCCAGGAGATGGTCGACGAGTTCTCGCGCTACGCCCGCATGCCGCGCCCGCATCCGGCGAAGGTCGACCTCGGCAAGCTGATCGACGAGACCTGCCATCTCTACCGCGACGTCAAGGCGGGAGTGCCGGTCTCGGCCGAGATCGCAGGCGATTTCCCGGCCGTCTGGCTCGACGGCGAGCAGATCCGCCGCGCGCTGATCAACCTGCTCGACAACGCGATCGAGGCGACCGACCCGCCCGGCCGGGTCACGGT